>JAFIGH010000055.1 GCA_020831525.1 Opitutales bacterium | reverse complement strand
AACCGAAGCCTCACCCTGGGTTTCACGCGTTACTATGACGGAAATACTGTAATCATCCGGTTTCCCGGCTTCGGGTGGGGTGGATTTTTCCAATCACCTCCTGCCATCCTTGATCTGAGCTTTGTATTTTGTGCGCACATGTGCGGCAGGGGTGTTGGAATCAGAAGCCATGGCGCGACGCACCGGCCTTCATTGTGAAGGATATGGCCCCCGATCTAGTTCAGGCGGACTTTGCCGCGCGGCGTTTCGTGCACCGGACTGCAGGCGCTTGGCAGTGATCCGGGCTTTCATGTCATCGGGCCAATGCCGCTAGCCTGGGCGCCGGAGCATTGTAACCCCGCACCGCCCCATGAACCTGTTGCCATCACCCGCCACGCGAACCCGCCATTCAATACCCAAGACCTTCTCGCAGGCAGGTCACTCCGGAGGAAAACCGCAGGTCACAAATTGGGCAGTAAGGTCGGGACAGTATTCTGCCGATTTTCTCGCTGCTCGCCGCATGTTCATGCGGCGTTCTGCATAAGCCACCTGGCGCGGGCCACCGAGTGCTTGGCGGCGAAAGCCGTTTTTCCTCTTGTATCTGGGCTCTAAACGCTGCTATCCGCGTCGGTGGAGACGTGGCCGAGTGGTCGAAGGCGCTCCCCTGCTAAGGGAGTAGGCGGGAAACCGTCTCGTGGGTTCGAATCCCATCGTCTCCGCCACTATGCATTGATTCCATTGAATAAAATGGCAATGCACCAGGCATACCCCACAAAGAGCCCCACATAGAAAAAACGCTTGAATCGCCGGATGGGCTGGCCTGACCTATTGTTCCTGTTGAAGTTTTTCCTAACCCCGGCCCAAGCCCTTTTTCTTGCCATTTATGGCGCTGTCGCTGTCGCGCCGGTCATCGCTTTGGCTGGGTCAGTCTTTGCAAGCCCCCCCCGCTTCAGAATCGCCCCAGCGACGTGGCGGTGTATCGAGCCTGCATAATCAGTTCGGCCAGGGCGCGGCGCAGGGCCTCGTTAGCTCTTGTCCGGTTGCCATGACGCCAGCGACCATTGGCAGGGCCAGAGGGTGCGCCACCGCGCGCGCCATGCATCCGGCAGACGTTCCAGCCCTTTACGGCTGGGGCATTGCAGCGGCATCCGGTCCTTTTTGCCGTTGCCGTGCATCGAGGCGCGGCAGCAAGGCGCTGGGCTGGGTGCATGGGGTTGTCGGTGGTTTTCACTTGCGCCCCCCCCCCCCTGCCGCCCCCCCCCCTCACAACCCCCGCCCCCCCCGGCGCCGCCCGGGCGCGGCGGGCAAGCGCGGAAATCACCGGAAACACCCCGGGCGCGCCGTCGCGAAGGCCGCCCTCCGGTCGCGGAAAACCCGGCCTCACCGGCGTTTCCAACTTGATTTGCCCGGTGACTGGTTCAAGACAAAAGGCGCTGCGCGGCCGCCTCCGCAAAGGCGATGATGTTGTCCATGGGAACGTCGGGTTCGAGAACATGAGTGGGCGCTACGATCACCCGTGCCCCCTGCGCATGCATCCGGCGGCAGCGGGCGACTGCCTCGCGCACGTCATCCGGTGATCCGAAGGGAAACGTAGTCTGGGTGCCGATCATACCCGAATAGGCCACGCGGTCACGGTGTTCAGCCGCGATCGCTTCAAGATCAACGCATTCAGGCTGCATGGGATTGAGGATGTCCACCCCGGTTTCAATCAGCTCACCGATAAGCGCAGTGATATTGCCGTCGGAGTGATACTGTACCCACACTCTTCGGTCACCCGCTGCCTCGCGGATGGCGTCGATTACGCGCTTTAGGCGCGGCTTCAGGTTCTCGCGCCACATTTCGGCGGAAAGCAAGAGGCTGTTCTGGGAAGCCACGTCGTCGCCGAGGCGAATGTGGTCGCATCCAGCACGGACAAATGCCCGGCACCGGTGGATGGATCGTTCGGTGAAGTAGTCGAGCAACCATTCGGTGACGGGATTTTCGTCCGCCCAGTCAAAGAACACGCCCTCCATTCCGCGGAGATACCATGTGTGCTCAAAGAGGGTACACTCACATTGGCCGCTCGCGACTTTTCCGCTGGCGTGGATTTCGGCGCATCGGTCCGCAAGACCGGCATAGTGGGCGGGATCGGAGGGATCCGGCCACGGCAGCGCCGCGAGGCTCTCGACAGAGTCAACGTCCGCCAGGGGGTGAAGCATCTCGCGTAGATGAACGGCCTTACCGAGAGATTTTCGCGGCGGGCGCTGCCACGAAATACCGAATTCTCCCACAACGGCCCGTTCCGGAAAGCGGAAACCAGTCTTCTCCAACGCAGCCCGCCATCGCCGGGGAGACTCCCCTTTCATCTTCACACTCAAGTGACGGAAATCCGACTGAAACGCCTCCTCCGGAGAAAGACCGGTCTTCCGCACAATCCTCTTCCGCACCGGATCGGTGACGGGGAGATCAAAGGGCAGCCAGGACGGCTTCCCGCCGCCGAGCATGGCATGGAAATTTTCCAAAGAGTTCATGCGCAGATTGACGGAAAGCGGAACGCCGGTCTCTCCAATCCTTTCATGGCGACCACATTATCACTTTACTACCCCATTACCAATGGGTGGTCTGGTGATTTACATGTAGAATTTGGGGGCGGGCGCCCCCCTCACTCCCCGCGCACGCGGCAGGGCAGCAGAGCGGCGTCGCGCATGCCGTGGATGATTTTTTTGTCGGCGGGGCAGAAAGTGGCGAGAATTCCGGCCAGCTCCGCCTCATCGCCCTCAACGAAGTAGTAGGGGCACAGCCGGAGGCGCCCTTCCATAGGCCGCAGGCCGCCGTCCTCGCCGTAGACGGGGTGGCGCAGGCGGCGCGGTTTGCGGTATTCCTGAAGGATGTAGAGGTTGTCGGGGGCGCTTTCGATGGCCTCCGCGATGCCCTCCGCCCACTCGTCGCGCGAGGCGTCGCTGCCGAGGAGGACGCTGCGCGCCCCCCACGCGTTTTCGTGAAATCCGGAGAGCTTGAGAATGAGGTTGCGCTCGCGCTGCGAGGCGTCGATGAGCTGTTCCCAGCACCAGATCGGTCCGCCGCCCACGTGGGGGGCGTCGAGGACAGCGTTGGGCGGAAGTGAGACGGGATCCATGATCCAGCCGCGCGGCACGATGCGATTGAGGAGGCGGTGTGAGCGCTTGCTCAGGTTCTCCCGCCAAAAGTCGCCGAGGAGGTGGTGGTGGAAGAGAGCAAGGGCGAGTTTCTCTTCCTGGAAGTGCCGCATCGGCGGCGTCACGACGAAGGGAGCACCGCCCTCCAGAAGCTCCATGAGGTGGGGCGCGACGGAGAGGTTCGGGTGGTCAAACAGCTCCCAAAAACGGTAGAGCACGTCGATCTCCTCGGGATTGCCTTTGACATCGGCGCAAAGCGAGTCCCCGAGCGTCATGAGTTCGTCGGGATCGAGGCAGTGGGCGCGGTGCCCGCGCGCGGCGAGTTCGTCCGCCATCCACTGCATTTCCGGGCGGTAGGTGGCGGCCTCCTGCGAGACGGCGATGCCGATGGAGGGGTCTGCCTTGTCGGGGCGCAGGGCGGCAAGGCTCGCCGCGAACCGCTCGATCATAGCGTCGCCCGCGCCGACGATGCCCGCCTGCCCGCCGTAGAGACGGTTGAGGTAGGCGGTGAGCCCGATTCCCCCGGGCACGGAGTCGATTTCGGTGAGGGCGAAGCCATGCTCGGTGACGAGGAGATCCGGGCGGATGACGACGGGGTGGCTGCCGCGCACGGCTTTGGCGGCGGCGTGGCGGCGGAGGCCTTCGGGCTTGCCGCGGTCGAGGTATTCCGCGACCCACGGCGCTTCGAGATTGCGGTTGCGGAGGAGGTTGCGGCCCTCGCGCGAACGCGTGTAGAGCAGTTCCATGGCGCGGTGGAACTCAAGGCAGGCGCGCCCGATTTCACGGACGGTCTCCACCTCGGCTTCGGTGAGCGGCCATGCCCCGGGCGACAGGCGCCACGTCTTGTTCTCAAACAACGCCTGGTTGTCAAAGGCCTCCCGAAGGGCTTCGAGCGAAAGCTCCGGGGCGGTGGACTCGGCGCGCGCGTCAATCATCCATTTTGATATCTTTGTTGCGCGTGCGCGGGCAGCCCGCGCGCAGCCATGCGTGGATGAAGCGGTCGAGGTCGCCGTCCATGACGGCCTGGACGTTGCCGGTGTCCACGCCCGTACGCAGGTCCTTGACCATCTGGTAGGGCTGGAAGACGTAGGAGCGGATCTGGTTGCCCCAGCCGATCTCCCCTTTTTCTCCATAAAAGCGTTCCATCTCGGCGCGCTTCTCGTCTTCCATCTTTTCATAGACGCGGCTCTTGAGGATGCGCATGGCCTCGGCACGGTTTTTGTGCTGGGAACGCTCTTTCTGGCAAGCCACGACGATGCCCGTGGGCAAGTGCGTCAGGCGCACGGCCGAGTCGGTTTTGTTGACGTGCTGCCCGCCCTTGCCGGAGGAGCGGTAGGTGTCGACGCGCAGGTCCTTTTCGTTGATCTCCACCGCGACGTCGTCGTCGACCTCGGCGATGACATCAACGGCGCTGAAGGAGGTGTGACGGCGCGCGTTGGAATCAAACGGGCTGATCCGCACGAGCCGGTGGACGCCGCGCTCGGCCTTGGCGTAGCCGTAGGCGTTGGGACCGATGATGCGGATGGTCGCGCTGGAGATGCCTGCCTCGTCGCCGGGCGCGATATCCTGCACCTCGACCTCAAAGCCATTGGACTCCGCCCAGCGCGTGTACATGCGCAGGAGCATATCCGCCCAGTCGCAGGACTCCGTGCCGCCCGCCCCCGCGTTGACGCTGAGGATGGCGTTGTTGCGGTCCATCTTGCCGCTGAGAAAGCTCTGCAGCTCCAGCTTGTCCAAGCGCGAGCGGAGGTCCTTCACCGCGTCGGTGATCTCCGCGACGTAGGCGTCGGCTTCGTCCGCGTCCGCGTCGTCGACAAGCTCGAGCAGCGTCTTGACGTCGTCCAGCTTGCGGTTGAACTCCATGACCGGCCCGACCACGCCCTTCAGCTGGCTGAGCTTGGTTGCCGTGGCTTGGGCGCCGTCGGACTTGTCCCAAAATCCGGGTTCGCCCATGCGCGCCTCGTGCGCGCCGATCTCTTTCTGCTTGGCCGGGACGTCAAAGATACCTCCAGAGGTATCCGGCGCGCTTCGCGATTTCTTCGATCTGGTTACGGGTTTCGGGTTCGACTGCCATGGGAATGAAGAGAAGATTCGTTTCCGCAGCCGTTTCAAGCGCCAAGTGCGCATATCTTTCGGCGTGGCGGGGGTTCCTGAGCAGAGAGCCGGAGCCTCACGACCGTTGCTGAATGCGCCAGCCGTTGCCCTCGACAAAGTGCCAGCGTCCGCCCGCCTCCGCCCCGGTCACCCAGCCGAGTTCGGCATCGTAGGCCCACGGGTGAAGGTCCGCGGAGTGAAAAACCCATGAATCCCACTGCGGGTCGAAGACGTAGGCGACACCGTTTCCTTTCGGACGGACATACCAAAATCCATGGTCCGCACTGTGCACCCACCGGTCGTCCACCGGATAGAGCCATCCGAAGGCCGGCGAGTAATACCAGCCATCGTCCGCCTCGATTGCCTGCGCCCAGTCCATGCTCCCGTCGCTCACATAGAACGTCCATGTCACCTCATGCGCCGTCGAGCCGCCTCCATACGCCTCGCGCAGATCACCGTAGAATTCGACGGTCACATCGTAGCGGCCGGGCTGCGAGAAACCGGTGTTGTAGTGGCCGTGAAAACCCGCCCGTAGTTCCTCGAAGCGGTCGCTTTCGTCAATGCCGTCGCGCGTCGTGAATATCCAAATCAGACGTTCCAAGCCTTCCGTATACCACATGGCGAAGTGTCCGCCGCGGTCCACCCCGGAGCCCTCCACCGACACAAGCCGCATGGCCTTTTCGCCGCGTTGGTTTGCGCCGCCCCGGAAGACGCCCGGCTCCTGCTGTTGCGTGCCGAGGCCGAGATACAGAAACTCGTCCCACGTGAGATGGTCCGGCAGGCGGTCGGGCAGCACCCACACGGTGCTGCCGGGATCGGCCAGCCGGTCGAAATTCGCGGCCGGCACCTCGCGGCGGTACTCCGGCCCCGCCCATAGGACGGTGCGCTCCGCGTCGAGAGCCTTCCGCGCTTCGAAGTCCCACACATAGCCGTGCCAACCGCTGTCCGGGTCGTAATGCGCACCGAGGTCGTAGTGTCCCGACGAGATGACCGTGTACGACGAAGTCGCGCCGGCGGCGGAGGAAGCAAACGCCGCGGCGAGGAGGCAAACGGAATGCTGCGTTGACACCCGGAACATCGAAAACGAACGTGAGCCACTTCTTCTCTTTTGCAAGTGATTTGCAATAAAACAACCGCGTCCGCGCCCCCCGGAAACCGCCTGAAGGCCCTATTGTTCGGTCTCTGCGGCGCGCTTTGCATGTGCGTCAGCGCCACAGCAGATGAACCCGGCGACGACGTCCACGAACTCGATCCCCTCGAAGCCCGCGGCCGCGCCGAGGCCGCGCCGCGCCCCGCCCTCGCCCTCGGACTCACCCGCGACATCGAGGCCGCCGACCTCACGGACCGCCTCGCCGGCACCCTCGCCGATATCCTCGCATGGGAGCCGGGCATCACCGCCAGTTTCTACTCGCCCGCCGCCAGCCGACCCATCGTCCGCGGGCTCGACGGCTACCGCGTGGGCGTCTTCGAGAACCGCCTCGGCACGGGAGATGTCTCCGACACCAGCCCCGACCACGCCGTCGCCATGGACCCCGCCTTCATGCGGCGGGTCACCGTCTACAAAGGCACACCCGCCCTCCGCTTCGGCGGAGCGGCCATCGGCGGGGCTGTCGACATCGACGGAGGATGGATCCCGCAGCCGGACGCGACCCCGCACACCCGCCTTCTCGCCCAAGCCGAAACGGTCAACGATGGCAGACTCGCCGCCGCCGAACACACCGCGGCGGCGGGTTCCACGCTCGTGCGCGGCCAGGCGCTCTACCGCGAAGCCGGCGACTACAGGATTCCCGGCTATGCCCGCACCGAAGCCTACGACGAAGCCAACCACATCCGCCTGCCCCCGACCATCCCCGCCCCCGCCCCCAACCCGCATGGCCGCGTGCCCAACACCGGAATGCGCGCCCGCTCCGCCGGAGTCGGCGCGCTCACAGCCGCGGGCGGATGGGAAATCGGCGCCGCCGCAAACGGATACTTCACCGACTACGGAGTCCCGACTGACGGACACAGCCACGGAAATCCCTTTTCCGAGCCCGGCGAGACCGCTCCCAGCGCATTCGACCCCGTGCGCATCGACCTCGAAAACCTGCGGGTCCTCTCCGTCGCGCGCCGACCGGCGCAGGGAGACGGGACAACGCTCGACACGCGCGGCAGATTCTCCCGCTTCCGCCAGGACGAGCGCGAGGGCGCCTTCCTCACCAATTCCTTCCGCCGCACCGAAGCGGAGGCGCGGGGCGAGGTCCTGCGTTCGACACAGGCGGGCGGTCTCCTCTCCGGCGGTCTCTCCGCCTTCCGCGCCGATTACCGTAACCGCAACACAAGCTACTTCCTCGGCCGCCCCATCGAGGACATCCTCACAAGCCGCGACCACGGCGGCGCCGTCTTCGCCCTCGCCGAGCAACCAGTCGGGCAGCGCTGGACGGTCGAAGCCGGCGCGCACCTCGGCATCCGCCACGCCGCGCGGCGCGACCCGCCGGAGGGATTCCCCGAAGACCTTCGTTCGCGGCGATTCGCCACACTCTCGACTGCGGCCGGGCTCCGCTTTCAAGTCACGCCCGCTCTAGAGGTCAGCCTCCATCTCGCCGAAGGCCGCCGCGGACCCGCCAGCGAGGAACTTTTTATCGAAGCCCCCCACGAAGCCACCGGCATCTACCGCATCCCCGACCCCGCCCTGCGGCAAGAGCGCGTGCGCAGTGCCGAGGTCGTCGCCCTCTACCGCGGGGAGCGCCTGCTCCTCCAGGCCAACGCGTTTGTCCGCGACTTCGACGGCTTCATCTTCCTCCGCAACCAGGGCTTCGAGATCGAGGGGCTCGTCGCCTACCGCCACGTGCAGAGCCCCGCCCGCTTCCACGGACTCGAGGGGACGGCGCGCTTCGCCCTGTGGACAGAAGCGGAGCGCCGCGTCTACCTGCAAGTCGACGCCGACCTGCTGCGCGGGCAGGACCGCGGGCGCGACCAGCCGTTGCCCCGGATTCCCCCCGCCCGCGTCTCCGCCCGCCTCGCCGCCGAGACCGAGTGGCTTTCCGCCTTCTTCGAAACACGCCGCGCCTTCGCGCAAAACCGCGTGCCCGACTCCGTCTTCGGCACCCTCGCCCACCAAGCCCCGACCCCCGCCTACACCTTCCTCAATGCCGGCCTCAGCATCCCCTTGGCGACGGGCAGCTCCGACTTCCGCTTCATCCTCCGCGGCGAAAACCTCCTCAACCGCGAGGCACGCCACCACCCCTCCTTCCTCAAAGACATCGCCCCCCTGCCCGGAAGAAGTGTGCGGGCGGGAATCGAATGGACGTTCTGACCCCCGGCACCCCGCCGCCCCGCCCGTCAACCGCGAAACTTTTTTCTGTCCCACAGTTATGAAAGCACAAATATTCAAAGCCGAAATAAATTATTTGACGCAGAGATTTCTGTCCCATAGATATAGAAGTGCAAATTTCTATCTCATAAAAATATTATTTGCGGTGATTTACGGCAGCGGGCGGGCGTTGACACGGCGGGGCCGGGGCGTGTAGAACCGGTTCTCTTTCATGGACAAAGCCGATTTCAGCTTGGATTTTGAGAAGCCTTTGCGGGAGTTGCAGCGCCGGTTGGCGGAGTTGCAGAGCGCCTCCGCCGAACAGGACTTTGATGTGTCGACCGAGGTTGCGGCGATCGAGAATCGGATCGAAGAGACGAAGCGGCGCATCTACAGCAACCTCACCCCGTGGCAGCGGGTGCAGCTCGCCCGCCACCCGAAGCGGCCCTACAGCCTGGATTACATCGCGCGCATCTTCGAAGGATTTCAGGAAATGCACGGCGACCGAGCGTTCGGAGACGACCAGGCCCTGATCGGGGGAATCGCGTGGTTCGACGGACGCCCGATAATGGTGATCGCCCAGCAGAAAGGGCGCGACGTGAAGGAAAACCTGAAGCGCAACTTCGGCATGCCCCACCCGGAAGGTTACCGGAAGGCGCTGCGCCTCATGAAGACGGCCGAGAAGTTCGGTCTTCCCGTCATCAGCTTTATCGACACCAAAGCCGCCTACGCCGGCATCGGTTCGGAGGAACGCCATGTCTCCGAGGCGATCGCGCGCAACCTCCGGGAGATGGCCGTCCTCAACACGCCGATCCTCGGCGTGATCATCGGCGAAGGCGGAAGCGGCGGCGCTCTCGGCATCGCCGTGGTAGACCGGTTGCTGGCGCAGGAATACGCCTACTACTCCGTCATTCCGCCGGAGGGCTGCGCGGCCATCCTTTGGCGCGACCGCCGCTTTTCCGAGGCAGCCGCCAATGCCCTGCGCATCGGCGCGCGCGAACTCCGCGAACAGGGAATCGCCGACGAAGTCATCCCCGAGCCCATGGGCGGTGCCCATGCCGACATCGACGCCGCCACCGACTCTCTCCGCGAAGCCCTGCGCAGGAACCTCAAAGAGTTGGAAAGCCTCGACCCGGAGGACCGCCTCGACGCGCGCTACAACAAATACCGCAACATGGGCGTCTACCTTGAGTCGACGGAAAGCCCCGCCCTGTCCGAGAGCGACGCGGCGGCTTCCGGACAACGCGCCTGACGCGCCCTCTTCAGACCGCGGGGACGCACGGACAAGCGACTCTCGCAGGAAGCGGGGTAATAGAAGAGGTTTGCTCCGCCCTGAAGACACCTGCGACACCGTTCCCGTTCATGACCGCACCTTCTCTCTTTGACGCAGCCAACAGAACCATCGTCGCCACCGGCGCTGTGCTACCGGTGGACGGTGGGTCCGTAGACTTTCCCGGAGCGTAAGCGATGCCGGAACAATCGCCACATACCCTGCTAGAAGAAGGCTTCCGCTGGTTCGGCCCGGACGATCCGGTCCCGTTGAGCCACATCCGGCAAACCGGAGCCTCCGCCCTCTTCAACTCCCTTCACGAAATCCCGTATGGTGAGACTTGGCCGCTGGAGGCCATCCGCCAACGCCAAGCCGCGATCGAGGCCGCCGGTCTGAGCTGGCGTATCGTCGAGTCCCTCCCCGTGCACGAGGATCTGAAAACCGGCCGGGGCAATCTGCGCACCCTACTCGGCAACTACCGCCGGAGCCTGCGCAACCTCGCCGAAGCCGGCATACGGACAGTCGTTTACAACTTCATGCCGGTGCTCGACTGGGTCCGCACCGACATGAGCTGGCCCTTGCCCGGCGGTGCCCGCAGCCTCCACTTCGACCCGATCCGCTTTGCCGCCTTCGAACTCCACGCCCTCAAGCGCCCCGGCGCGGAAGACACCTACAGCCCGGAGCAAATAGAAGCCGCCGACCGCTGGTGGCGGACGCTGGATACGAAGGGTCAAGAGCGGTTTATCCAAACCGTCATCGACGTTTTCCCCGGGGTCAAATGGGGACTCACCCTCAATCATATCCGCCAGATGCTGGACCGGTATCAGGGCATCCATACCGCAGAACTGAGGGCCAATCTTGAACGCTTCCTCTCCGCTGTGATCCCCGTCGCGGAAGAAGTCGGCATCCGCATGGCGATCCACCCGGACGACCCGCCTTTCCCCATACTCGGCCTGCCCCGAATTCTCAGCACAGCGGCGGACATCGAGGCCGTCTTCGCACTGGCCGACCACCCGGCCAACGGTCTGTGTTTCTGCAGCGGCTCCTTCAGCGCCCGCCCAGACAACGACCTTGTCGCCATGATCGAACGTTTTGGCTCCCGCATCCATGCCGCCCACCTGCGCAATACGCAGCGCAAGGACGACGGCACCTTCTACGAAGGCGGGCACCTCGATGGCTCCGCCGACATGGCGGGCATCGTCCGCGCCCTCCTCAACGAACAAGACCGCCGCCAAGCTGAAGGCCGCCGCGACTGCCAAATCACCTTCCGCCCTGACCACGGCCACGTCATGATGGACGATCTAGACAAATCCGTCGTCATCACCCCCGGCTATCCTTCCATTGGCCGCATGCGGGGACTCGCCGAAATCCGCGGCCTAATGCACGGCCTCCGCCACACACAAACCCTACGCAAATACCCCAGCTTCACGACAGAAATCCACGCATTGCCGCGGGAGTGAACCAATCCCCACCAAGTCGCCCAGATGGTGATTCCGATCACAATCCCTGGAACAGCAATCGTCCAACACCGACTTCAGTGCAGGAGCATTCGCATGGATACCTGATAAGACGGCGATTCTCCAAAAAATTCAACCACGACACCCGTCACATGGCTCCGATGCCCAGGTCGCGGCAAATTTTCTAGGCCAAGTGGCGGTCGATCTCGTTGTGACGCGGAACCGATGATCGCCGGTTCTGGGCCGGGTTCTCCCATCAGGAGTGGTTGCCGCCCTCACGTTTCAACACACAGCCCTGTTGGGTCAGGTGGCGAATGAAATCGCGGCTTTTGAAGCTCACAGCACCAGCGTTTGCTCCTGGTAATCCCCCTCCGCTGCGGCAATGGCCTCTTTGCGGTGCATCTCAATGGCCTCGCGCAACGCGCTGGAGAGGTTTTTGATCAGATCGTCACGGGTCTTTCCCTGGCTATTGACCCCGGGAAGCTCTTCAATCCAGCCAATTCAAGGCGAAGTGCCTTGGTGTGGTGGACAAGGTGCGCACCGAGCGTTGTCGGGTGCGCACCATGAAATACGGAAAAGCGGCCGCCGAGCTGATTCCGGTTGGTGAGGAGCCCGCCCACCCGCTTTGGGGCCGGTCCGCCGCCTCGACGCGGATCCACGGGGACCTCTTCACAACCGGTGAGAGCTGGGATGCCGACGCTTGAACATGTACGGGGGGCGGTCCTTGACACGCACGTCTGGGTGTGGACGGCGGCGGGCGAGGCGCGCGCCGCGTCGATGAGCGGCTACCGTGGACTGTGCATCATTTCCGCCATATCTTTGTGGGAAGTGGCCATGTTGGAGAGCAAGGGACGGTTGGCTTTGGAACCTTCCACGGAGGCTTGGATACAGACCAACCTGGCGGCACCCGCGATTTTGGAGCCCCTATCCGGGGCGATTGCGGCGGAGAGCTGCCGTCTGCCCGGCTTTCACGGCGACCCTGCGGACCGGATCATTGTGGCCACCGCCCGCCTGCTGGGGGTCCCCCTGATCACCGCCGACGAAAAGATTCTTCGCTGGAATCGCGAGCGCCATCTTCTTCAGGTGATCGCACCCTAAGCCGCTCCCGACCGGCTGAGTCACGGGGGATACCGGGTTCCGCGGCTAAAGCATGGGACTCCCTTGCCTGTGCCCATCCCCCCCCATCCATGAAATCCCCAAAACCATGGTCGAAAAAGTCCAGAGCAGCGGTCGGTCATGAAGGGATCTCGGCGACCTCCGAATGTCGCAAACACCGCAGCAGGCTGCGCGCCCTTCGACAGGCTCAGGGCCTTGAGCCTGTCGAAAGGCAGTCAAGGTGCCGACGGCACAAAACATGCCCGCCCTGCCCCCAGGGTCGTCGCGGTTGTTGCTGCGCGTGGGCAGGGCTCGGACGGAGGCGGGGCACTGTGGCTACGGGTCAATAATCGCCGGTTTGCGGGGGACCAAGGTCGAAGGCGCGGGCGGTGGCGTCGAAGGAGGCGAGGAGCAGGTGGTCGCGGGCGGCGCGGTGGGCGGGGTCGTCCCAAAGGTTGTCGAATTCGTGCGGGTCGTTTTCGAGGTCGAAGAGTTCGCCGACGGGGCCGCCGTGGTAGACGACGAGCTTGTAGCGTTTGTCCCGATACATCGTGGCGTAGTTCGTCGTGAAGCGACCGGAAGCGAGGAGCTTGGGATTGAGAGCGGCGTAGTATTCGGAACGGACGAAGGTGCGGTCGGGTTCGGTGCCCTCCGTGAGGACCCGGGCGAGGGAGCGGCCCGCCAGGCCTTCTCCGGGGGGCGCGCCGCCGAGTTCAAGGAGGGTGGGCGCGATATCGGTGAGTTCAACCAAGCCGTCGCAGACCCGCCCGGCCCTGATGCGGCCCGGCCATGAGACGATCAAGGGCACGCGCGTGAGCCCCTCGTAGAATCGGCAGCCCTTGAGGAGGAGTCCGTGGTCGCCGAGCATTTCGCCGTGGTCGCTCATGAAGAGCACGAGGGTGTTTTCGCGCTGCCCGCTCTCCTCCAAAGCATCGAGAATGCGACCGACGTGTTCGTCGACCTGCTCGATCATGGCGTGGTAGCGCGCCTGATACTCTTTGGCGTCGAGTTCGTCGGGGTGGCGAGGGGAGGTCTGGAATTCGGCCCCGATGCGCGCCTGCGCTTCGAGGTCGCCTTCGCGAAAGTGCGGGCCGGGGAGTTTGTCAGCGTCGTAGCGTTTTCGGTACTCGGGGGGCGGATCGAAGGGCTTGTGGGGATCGAAAATGTTGACGCTGAGGAGCCACGGAGTGTCGCCGGCGGCGTGGCGGCGAATGAAGTCGATGGAGCGGTCGGCGCACCATTTGGTCTGGTGCAGGTGCGCGGGGATGTAGCCGAGGCGCTCGCGCAACTCGCCGAGCTTCCCGCCCTGCGAACGCACCCAGTCGGCGTAGGCGTGACCCTCCTCCCAGAGATCGCGGGCGCTGTGGCTCCACTCAAAGGTGGAGTAGCCATCGTCCGCCGGTCGGGGCTCGACGCGCCCCGAGGTGCCCGCGAGGTGCAGCTTGCCGACAAGGCCGCAGGTGTAGCCGGCGTCGCGCAGGAGCTTGGTGACGAGCGGCGCGGCTTCGTCCCAGCGGTCATTGCCGTTGCGGCAGCAGCGCACGGTGCTGGCGTATTTGCCGGTGAGAAAACTCGCGCGCGAGGGCGTGCAGATGGGGCTCTGGCAATAGGCGCGGGTAAAGGCCGTGCCCTCCGCAACAAGGCGGTCGAGGTTGGGTGTGCGGATGTGCGCGTTTCCGAGCGCACGTATCGTGTCACCGCGCTGCTGGTCCGTGCAGATCCAGAGGATGTTAGGCTGTTTCATTCTTCGAGGGCGGAAGGCGGAAACCGGAGACCTGAAGGGGGAGGATGGCTGATGGATGATCGATGATGGCTAATGGATGATGAACGCCGAACGCTGAACACCGAACACTGAACGCTGAACACCGAACGCCGAACACTCAGTGCATGAAGAGGCCGCCGTTGACGTCGACGGTCTCGCCTGTGAGGAACTCGGCTTCGATGAGGAAGCGGATGGCGTGGGCGACTTCGGCGGGTTTGCCGTTGCGCTTGAGGGCGGTGTTTTCGGCGAAGCCGGCCATGCGCTCGGGGGTCGACATTTTTTCGTGGAAGGGTGTCTCGACGACGCCCGGGGCGACAGCGTTGACGCGGATCTGCGGTCCGAGTTCCTTGGCCATCCCGCGCGTGGCGGAATCGAGCGCGCCCTTGCTCGCGGCGTAGAGGATGGCGGTGGGCCCGCCATGGCGCATGGCAATGGTCGTGAGGTTGATGACGCAGGGGGAGCGTCCCTTGTCGAGCAGAGGCAGGCACATCGACGTCAGTTGGAGCGCGGAAAAGGTGTTGAGGGCAAAGACCTCTTCCATGAGCGACCACTCAAACTCGCGCGTGGACTGGCGGCGAATCATGCCGCCGGCGTTGTTGACGAGCACGTCGAGGCGGGAAACCAGCCCCTTGACGGCATCGGCGAGGGCGCGGCACCCGGCTTCGGAGGCAATGTCGGCCTGCAGGGTGTGCGCCTTTCCGCCGCGCTTCTCCACTTCATCCGCAACCGCGCGGGCGGCGTCGGCGGAGCTATTGTAGTGAATGATGATCTCGTTGCCGGGGGCGAGATCGAGGGCGGTCGCTTTGCCGATGCCGGTGCCCGCTCCGGTTATGAGAATGATCTTTGATGTGCTTTTATCGCTCATGGTGTTGCTTTGGATTGAAGGTTGACCGCGTGTGCTCTCCGGGTGCCCTGTCAAACGACCCGCGCCGGCTCGAGTATCCAATCCTCGAATGTGTCGAGGACGGCGTCAATCGCCCGCTCCTCTTCGGGGCCGAGGCGGAGGAAGGGGGCGGTGGCCACACTTGTGCGAAGGATGCCGAGACGTTTGAGAACGTGCTTCTGCGCGGAGGGCCAGAGGGGCCACCCCGCGCCGTTGTAAATGGCGTAGGTGGCGTTGATGGCGTCCTGGTAGCGTTTGGCCTCGTCCATTTCACCCGCCTTGGCGGCATTGAAGACCCGGATACACAGCCCCGGCAACATACTGCCGATACCGCTGATGGCTCCGCCGCCGATCGAGGCGGCGAATGCAATCTCGGAAACGACCCCGTTGAAGCACGGTAGTTTCTCCGGAATCTCTGTAAGGCATCGCTGGAAAAGCACGCGGTCCTTTGTCGTGAGCTTGAGCCCGCCGACGTTGGGAAGCGCGGCGATGCGCGCGAGGATTTCGAATCTCGAGGTAACCGGCGAAACCTCCGGGTTTTCGTAGAACCAAACGGGCACCGATGAATCCCGCGCGACGGCCTCGACAAGCCGCACCGACTCGTCCTCGCCGCGCTGGGGAAAGCAGAGGCGCGGCGTGAGGACAACGGCGTCGACCCCGCCCGCCTCGGCGAGGCGGACATTGTCGATCACGCGCCTGGTGCCTTGGTCCGAGACGCTGGCGAGAACGGGCACCCGCCCCCGCGCAAACCGCACGGTCTCGCGGTAGAGGGCGGCCTTTTCGCTGTCGCGCAGGGCACCGCCCTCGCCCATCGTTCCGCCCATGAAGAGCCCCTTGACCTCCGTGCGGAGAAGGTGCTCGACGAGGCGTTCGAGGCTTTCGGTGTCGATCGTTTCATCTTCATTCAGCGGCGTCACAACCGCTGGCAAGATACCGGGTTCTATGTTCATTGCTTGCCTTCGTTCGAGGGTGAATTGTCGGCGTCTTCGACCGGAGCGGCGAGCGGCGCCGGAGACACGTGCGGGACGTCCTCCGCCCTGTCAGAAGCACTTTCCACGCCTTCCGCGGCACGACCCGTCGCCTCCGCACGCATGCGTTCGAGACAGGATGCGCAGGCCTTGGATTCATGGCCGGGCGCGACCTCGCGCAACACCGGCACCTCACGGGCGCAATGCGGCTCGGCGTAGAGACAGCGCGTGTGGAACTTGCAGCCCGGCGGCGCATCGGCGGGATCGGGCACGATGCCCTTCATGCGGGGACGCTCGGGGCGGCGGTCCGGATCGGGATCGAGCACGGCCGAGAGAAGCGCGGCGGTGTAGGGATGGGAGGGATTGCGGTAGAGTTCCCCGGACTCCGCCGTCTCCACGATCTCCCCGAGGTACATGACGGCGACGCGGTCGCTGATGTGCTCGACGACGCTGAGATCGTGCGCGACAAAAATATAGGTGAGGTTGAACTCGTCCTGAAGTTCTTCGAGAAGGTTGAGAATCTGCGCCTGCACGGAGACGTCGAGGGCGGAGACCGGCTCGTCGGCGATGATGAGGCTGGGGTTAAGGGCAAGGGCGCGGGCGATGCCGATACGCTGGCGCTGCCCGCCACTGAAGGCGTAAGGGTAGCGCCGCAGGTGGTCCGGCTTGAGACCAACGCGCCGTATCAAGGATTCCACGCGCCCGCGCAACTCGCTGCCCGAAGCAACGCGGTTGACCACGAGCGGCTCGGAGACGATGTCGAAGACATTCATCCACGGATTGAGGGAGGAGAACGGATCCTGGAAAATGTATTGCAGCTCGCGCCGCAGCCTCCGCATCTCCCCGCGTCCGAGTTGCATGAGGTCAATGCGCTCGCCGCCGTGGTGGAAATGGATACTCCCCGCCGTGGGCTCGATGAGGCGGATGATGGAGCGGCCGAGGGTGGTCTTGCCGCAGCCGCTCTCTCCAACAAGTCCGAGCGTCTCGCCGCGCCGAAGCGTGAGGTCGACGCCGTCAACCGCCTTCACGTGCCCGACGACGCGCCGCCAAATTCCCTTCTTGACCGGAAAATAGGTTTTGAGGCCGCGCACCTCGAGGATGATGTCGTCGGCCTTCTCCGTCGCAGCGGGCGCGGGATGTGTCGACGGTGCGTTCATGGTGCGGCGGTCTCCGGTTGTTCATCCGCCTCTTCACAGACGGTGCCGCAACAGCGGGTGAAATGCCCGGGCGCGACCTCCTCGAGCAGCGGTGGATCCGTATCCCATCCCGGATACACTTGACGCGGGCAACGCGGGCCGAAGGAACAGCCCGGCGGCAGTTTGAAGGGATCGGGCACGGTGCCTTTGATCGGAACAAGCGCACGCTTCGCCCCGAGACGGGGGATGGAGCGGAGCAGCCCCACGGTGTAGGGATGGCGCGGATCTTTCAGGACATTGCGCGTGGACGCGCGCTCGACAACCTTGCCCATGTACATGACGGCGACGGTGTCGGCCATGTGGGCGATGACACCGAGGTCATGTGTGATGAGCATGACGGCCATGCCGATCTCCTCCTGCAACTCCTTGATGAGGTAGAGGATCTCCGCCTGCACCGTGACATCGAGGGCGGTCGTCGGCTCGTCGGCGATCAGGAGCGACGGGTTGCAGGATAGCGCCATGGCAATCATGGCGCGCTGCCGCATGCCCCCGCTCAACTCAAAGGGGTAGGCATCGAACTGGCGTTCGGGTTTGGGCAGACGGACCTTGCGCAACATCTCGATGGAGCGCTCGCGCGCTTCCTTCTTGTCGACCTTCTGGTGCAGGCGAATGGTCTCGGAAATCTGATTGCCGACTGTGTGCACCGGGCTGAGCGAGGTCATCGGCTCCTGGAAGATCATGGCGATTTCATTGCCGCGGATGCGCCGGATGACACGCCCCTTGGGATCCACCTTGGCCAAATCAACGGGACCGCTCTCCGCCCCGCTGGCGTGAAAGAGAATCTCGCCGCCCTCAATCCGCCCAGGCGGGCTGGGGAAGAGGCGCATGACCGACATCGCCGTGATGCTCTTGCCGCACCCGCTTTCACCGACAACGCCAAGCGTTTCCTGCCGGTGGATCTTCAGCGAAACCCCGTCGACCGCGCGCACCGGACCGTCGTCGGTATGGAAGGTCGTGCGCAGACTGCGGATATCAAGAAGAATGGGGCGGCCCTGCGCGTCCGTTTCCTTCGCGGCGGTATCCGTGACTGTATCCGTTTTGTTCATACGCTTTCTCAATGACCGAAGGGTGCGGTGGCGTCGCGGATGCCGTCGCCAAGAAAGTTGAAGGCAAGCACCGTGATGAGAATGCAAAGCCCCGGAAAAAGAAGCCACGGGTAGAGGGCGAGCACGTAGATATTCATCGCGTCGGAAAGGAGCAAGCCCCAGCTCGTCATGGGCGGTTTGATTCCGAGGCCGAGAAAGCTGAGTGTGCTCTCCGAAAGAATGAAGGAGGGAATGGCGAGCGTGGTGATGACGATTACGTGGCTCGACATGGCGGGGAGGACATGGCGGAAGATGATACGCCCGTCCTTCGCGCCGGCGACGCGCGCGGCGAGGACGAAATCGCTGTCGCGGATGGCGAGGGTCTTGCCGCGGATTTCGCGCGCCAGCCCGCCCCACCCGACCAGCGCCAGGACCGTGACAATGCCCATGAAGGTCAGGTAGCCGGGCCAATGCGGGGGAAGGAGCGCGCTGAGGGCCATGAGGATGGGAATGGAGGGAAACGAATAGATCACCTCGATCGTCCGCTGCACGAAGTTGTCGATCACCCCGCCGTAGTAGCCGGAGATCATGCCCATCATCGTCCCGAGCGTGAGGCTGAGGAAAACGGCGAGGAGCCCCACCGTGAAGGACACCCGCCCGCCCACGAGAATCCGCGAGAGCAGGTCGCGCCCGAAACGGTCGGTGCCGAGGAGAAAGAAGGGGTTGCCCTGTCCCGCGCCGATGAAGCGGATATCGCTCTCGAAAATGCCGTAGAAGGAATAGGTGTCGCCCCGCGTGAAAAAGCGGATCGTGTGCCGCGTAGAGCGGTCTTCGACGTATTTGCGCAAGCCCGTCTCGGGATCGACGTATCCGCGGATGGCATAGACAAAGGGCAGGTGGATGCCGTCGGCGGAGAAGATGTGAACGCGCTGCGGCGGCATGTGCGTGTACTCATTGTAGCGCGTGTTGACGTGATGGGGCGAAAGAAACTCGGCGAAGAAGACACAGAAGGCGATGAAGAGAATAACGACACCGCCCGCCACGCCGGCCCGGTTGCGCAGGAACCGCCGCCAGACGAGCCGCCACTGGGAATATCCTTTGTATTTTTTCCGCTCGGCGGGCGGCGGCGGAGCGGAGGGAAGACGACGACGCATCCCGAGCGCACGCCGCCCGAGATCGGTCAGTCGTTGAACAAGCGTCGGGTTCTCAGTCATAGCGAATGCGCGGATCGAGCCAAGCGAGGAGGATGTCCGCAATGAGGTTGCCGAAGAGGAGGAACATGCCGGAGAGAATGAGGAAGGCCCCCGCCAAATACATGTCCTGCGAAATGAGGGCGTTGTAGAAGATCGGCCCGGCCGTCGGGAGACCGAGGACGATGCCCGCCACGACCGCGCCGGAGAGGAGGTTGGGGAGTTCGAGGCCGATGCGGCTGACAAGCGGGTTGATGGCAATGCGCACACCGTATTTGTTCACCACGACGGATTCGGAGAGTCCCTTGGAACGGGCTGTCTGGATGTGCTGTTGGTCGAGAACATCGAGAAGATTGCCGCGCATGATGCGGATGACAGCGGCCGTTCCGGCGGTGCCGATGACCACCACCGGCACCCACACGTGGGACAGGAAATTGAAGAACTTTGCGACAGACCACGGTTCGCCGATAAATTCCGGCGAAAGCAGGCCGCCGACCGAAGAGGCCTCGAAGACCGTCACCTGTGCATACATTAAAATGAGGGCGAGGAGGAAGTTGGGTGAGGCCAGGCCGATGAATCCGATGAGGGTGAAGGCGTTGTCGCCGATGGAGTATTTGTGGGTCGCCGAATAGATGCCGATGGGGATGGCGACGGCCCACGTGAAAATCATCGTCGCAAGCGTGAGCGCAAAGGTCATGCCGATCCGCTCGCCAATCAGCTCCATGACGCCCATCTCGTAGGTGAAGGAGTCGCCGAAGTCGCCCCGCAGAACGATGCCGCCAATCCAGCGGAAGTATTGCACATGGAGCGGATCGTTCAGCCCGTATTGTTCGCGCAGCGCCTCCAGTTGCTCCACCGCGCTCACCGAACCGAGGGCGCCCTGCTCCTCGAGGTGCGCCAGCCGGTACGAGAGCATGTCGCCCGGCGGGGCCTGGATGATGACGAAGCTGACAACCGAGATGATGAACATCGTCGGGATCATGTTGAGAAGCCGCCGGAGGATGAAATGGATCACGGCGTTCCCCCTTCCTTCGCCGACGCATTCGCGCGGAGGTCACGGGTTTGCAAATACCCGAGTTCGAAGACAGCGGTCGGGGCCGGGTCGTCCGCTCCGGGGATGGAGGTAAAGATCAGCTCGTCCTCGTGCGGCAGGCGCGTCGTCTGCAATGTGAGGGAGGGATCGTCCGGCACCGGCCCCGTGCGGAAACAAATGCGCGAGACCGTCCGCACGGGCCGGAAGAGAAAGAAACCGTCCCATTCGCCTTCATTCTCCACGGTGAGGCCATACCGCTGAGCTGCGGCGTCGACCCGCAGGCGCACCGGATGCCCCTGACCCGAGCGGTAGGGGCAGAGCGGGCGCATGACACAACCGTCGCGCGCCCACACCCGGCCGTCTTCATGGAAAATGAGGAGCGCGGCGGGAAGCCCCCGCGGATCGGTCACCTCGATATGGAGGCATCCCCCGGAGGTCTGCGCGGGCAATACCGAAAACGCAATCTCCACGGCCCGGCTCTCCGGAAAGACACGTTCCGCCTGGGCGGTCTCGGCACGGTCCTCATCGCAGAGACGCAGAAGGTTGCCGATCTTTCTAGCCACGACTTCCACCGTCGTCCATTTCCCGCAGTGGGTGTTCCATCCGGGCACGATCCGCCCCGGTGCAAAGCGATTGAAGCTGTCATCGACATGCTCCGCCACCGCGCCCGTGACAGGAACGGGAATACGCGAAACCCAGATATCCTCCTTGCCCATGCTGCAGGCGACCCAGAAGGCGTCGCCGGGCGGCTCGCCGTGGCCCTCCTCGATCCCGCGCACGTAGTTCATCCCGGGATCCTTGTGTCCGCCCTGGTAGCGCCGCACGGCGACCTTGCCGTTTACGAGGAGCAGATGGTCGTAGCGGATGCCGTCGTCACTCGTGACCACGGCGAGGGGCCAGCGGTGGACATTATCTGTGGAGGGGTTGTAGAGCATGGCGTAGCGCCCGTCGGGCGTGCGCTGCCCCCACACCTTTCCGCCCGCCATGACAAAAGAGGGTTCGCGGCGGGGGGTCGTCCACGTTTTGCCGTCGTCCTCGCTCAGGGCGACGAGGGAGTGTTTCCAGAGGCCGACGACGCGACCGCCATCAAGGTGGTAATACGAGAGCGCCTTGCCACCCGCCACCGCATAGAACCCGTCCTCCGAGCGGTCCTCCTCCCACCACTGCAGGGTGGCGAGCTTGTCGGCGAGGAGCGCATCGCAGGCCTCGACAAATCCAGCGTCCTCTGAGGTCCGGTAAGAGGGAAAGGACGTATTGGTTTCATCCCAGCCCCTGTGCCGGTTGTAGCGGAGGAAGTAAACCGGCCCGAACGATCCGTCGGCATGGATTTCGCGCACGACGCGCCCGATGCCGTCGCCGATGTTCGGGTAGTCCATCGTCGTCGTGCAGACCCCGTAGAACCCAAGGGTGAGGAGGCGCCCGTCCGGTGCGGTGTAGAATCCCGAGCGCTGGTGCATGACGGCATAGGCGGGCTCCGCCATGCGCACGCCCTCCGGCACGGGATGCACGCCCGGCTCGATGCGGTAGAAGGGAAAGACCTCGCGCGGAAAGTCCCACGCCGTGCCGTCCTCCGAGGTGGTCAGGAGCGTGTGGCCCGGCGGAACGTGCTCGCCGGAGGGATTGCTCAGGTATTGCAGCCAGAAGCGGTCGCGCCAGTAGGCCAGCATGGGGGCGTGGTTGTAGGTCCAGCCATAGCCGTCGGCGTGTTCGAAACGGGAGCGGTTGGCGCGCAGGACCTGAAAGTGCGACGCCCCCACCACCGGGCGCAGCATGCCGTGGTGGTAGTCCACGTTCGCCGTTTCGTCGCCGGCGTAGTGGGGATGTTGCTTCGCTTCAGGCATCGCTCAAAGTGTCATGAATTCCGGACTACGCGGGCACCTCGGGAAGCGCGGCGGGATCGTTGTTCGCTTTCTGCCAGCGCCGCAGGCGGGCATGGAGATCGCGCACGCGCTCACGCTGCGCCGGATCGTCGTAGAGGTTGTGCAGTTCGTCGGGGTCGGTGTTGAGGTCGTAAAGCTCGCCCCGGTCGTTCGCACAGAGGTTCATTTTCCAGCCCTCGCAGCTGACGATGCTCCGCCACGGAATGAAGAGGTATTCTTCCTCCGTATCGACCTCGACGACGATGTCGTTGTCGTCGAGCGTCGCCTTGCCTTCGAGAACATCCTTGCGGCTGACGCCCTGCATGGCCTCCGGGATCTTGCCGCCGCCCATGTCAATGATGGTGGGGGCGAGGTCGATGAGGCTTATCCGCCCGTCGACGAGGCGCTGCTCCCGCCCGAGCCACGGCGCGCGCATGAGCAACGGAATGTGCGAAGACTGTTCATAGAGAACATCCTTCTTTCCGAGGGCGTGGTCGCCGGTCATGTCGCCGTGGTCGGACGTGAAGATCACGAGCGTGTTTTCGGCTTGGCCCGATTCGTCGAGGGCGGCGAGAATCCGTCCCAGCGCGCGGTCGATGAGGGTGACGAGCCCGTAGTAATTGGCGCGGATGCGCCGCCAGTCGGCCTCGGTCGCGGACGGATGGTCGCGGCAGCCCTCGGCGGCAAAACGCTCGGCGAGCATCCGCATGCGGTTCGGCGCATCGCGCCCGGGCTTTTTGAAGAAAGCGGGCCCGACCTCAAGGGCGTCGGGGTCGTAGAGTTCGTTCAGTTCGCTGAAATTCGGCGGATGCGGTTCGAGGAAGCCGACGGTGAGGAAGAACGGTTTGTCCTTGTCGTATTCGCGGATGAAGCGCGCCGCCTCGCGGCTGAGGAAGGCCGATTTTGTGTGCCGTTCGGGAAGGCCCGCCGCGAAATTGCGGGAAAAGACCATCGCCCCGTCGGGCGCTTTCTTGTCCGGCGGATACCCATGGCTGATCAGGTAATTGTGGTAGTCGCTGCGGCGCTTCAGCGATTCGGGATCGGAATAGTAGGAGCGGTATTTGCCGTCTTCGATACTCAGCCACTCGGAGAAGCCGCGCTGCGCGTCGAGTTCGTCGCCTAGGTGCCATTTGCCGTAGTAGGCGCAGTGATAGTCCTCCCCCAGCCCCTGCGCGACGCACGGCGCATCCGCCGGAAGGGCGATGTTGTTGCCGATGCAGCCGGTCGTGTGCGGCCATTGCCCGGAGATCATGCTCGACCGCGAGGGCGTGCAGACGGGCTGGGTACAATAGGCGTTGCGGAAGACCACGCTCTCGCCGGCGAGGCGGTTGAGGTTGGGCGCTTCGATCTGGTAGGCGCCGCGGGCACAGCACTCAATGGTGTCGGCCCGCTGCTGGTCCGTCATGATAAAGAGAATGTTCGGTTTTTTCATAGTCGATGGTCGGTGGGTTCGGGTTGGGCGGGTTTCGGCTCAGGCAAACTCCCATGCGGGCGGGTGATCGCGGTCGTATTCGATCTCCGCGCAGTAGACGCCGGAGACCGCCATTTCCTCCTCGTTCACAAGCCCCTTGAACTTCCCCCCGGGGCGCTCGTGCAGAAGGGCGCGGGGCCGCACCGAGTAGGTGAGCAGGCCCCGGTTCCCGCCGTCGTGAGGAAGCTGGCGGCAGAAGTGGGCCGTCGGACCGGATTCCCGGCGGATGGGCAGGCCCGCCTCGAAGCTGTCGAAGACGACGGCGTGCCGCGTCACGCGGAAGGCGTCGTCGGGGTCGATGTCGAAGACGGAGAGCGGCATGCGGGGATCGCCTCCCTTGCCATCGGCATAGGGCGAGGCCTCTTGGTCGGTTGTATAGACGCGCACAGTACCGTCGGGTCCGGTGAAGGTTGTCCGCGGGGCATGGCTGCGGGGTTCATGTGCGTAGTGAGGCACGGGATCGAAGTTGAACAGATCCTTGGCCCGGAACCAAATATTGCCAAGGTTCTTCTTGGGAGTGCGCGTTACCCGTGCGGAAACGAGCCACTCGTCGCGGAAAGGAGCAATGCCACCCTCGAAGATTCCGTATTCGCCGGGTCCGTCGAGCACAGGCCCGGTCTCGGCCCATTCGTAGAGGCGGGTTTTCTTGTTCCAACGGAAACGAATCGGTGTGCAAAGGCCTTCCACATCGCAGGCACCGCGGCTCCAGTGCAGGAGAAAGGCCCACTCGGAAGCGACGGCGTTGTAGGGCACCGGATTGACGTAGCCCTGGTTCATGATGAGAAGACCGTTGTGACGGCTCGGAGCGGGACCGTCCTCAAGGCCGAGTTCGCGCAGCTCGTGCGGCGGCTGCGTGATCTCGATATCATCGCCCCGGTCATTCAGGCGGAACTGCGCCCAATAACAGCGATAGCCCTCGCCCGGGGCACCCGCCGCAATGCCCTCGTCGTCGGAGAGCACATACTGGCGCTCCGCGTCGTAGATGCGCGGGTTTCGCCGCCAGGCCGCCGCAAAACAGCCGCCGTGCGGTAGGGGAATCCCGTCGCGTGTCGCGCCTTCCGGCACGCCGAAGACCACCGTGTGGTTGCACAGCTTCTGGAATCTCCTCCCGTCGCCGAGCGGATCCCAGTCGAAAACGCATTTGTCGAGGTAACCTTCGGAGAGGACGGCGCCCGTCGGTGCGTCTGCCCGCACTTGATAGACCACGCTCCGGTTGTCGTCGATGCCGCGGAAGCCCCGCGTCTCGTAGACGACCAGCCAACGGTCTTTCCTCAGGCGCAGGGTATTGTGCTGCGCCGGAAAACAGCGCTCCGCCTTCGTCTCGCCGGAGAGACCGCAGGCGTCGATGTAGTAACCTTTCGGAGTGAGTCGGGTGATCATGCGAGGGAGCTTCATGAGGGGTTGGGAGCGAGTATAACGATGTGATCAACGCTAAGAATACTCATTGTACTATACTACTCAAAACTGTGTCTTACGAGAGAACAGTGCAAGTTTTGCCCTGTATGCTCGTATTTCAAGGAGCTTTTCGAAAATTCTGGAAAAACCGGACAAGCCAACGGACGTCCGGCGTATGAGCATTGCGAACCTTTGTATCATTCAAGTGAAGAGGCGGGAGAGGAATCCCGCTCGGGCGGGACTTCGCTGCGCTCAGGAGATGTTGGAGAGGAGAAGATTTCGGGGAGGTGGCGGCGGACGGCGGCTCTGAGGGCATCGATGAGATCCGCCGGAACGGAGGCGTGGGGCGGGCGCTGCCGGGTGGTGAGCCCGGGGACACCGCCGATGACGGCCATGGCTTTGTCGAGGAAGTAGCCCGCGCGGCGGATCGGGACGGCGCCCTCTTCGTAGAACCGGTTCACACGGCGCTGGATCTCGAAGGCGGCGGCCCATTCACCGCGTTCGATGTACCCGAACCAATCGACGGCAAAGGCGGGGGCGAGCCCGGCGAGATTGGAGAAACAGCCGACCGCACCGAGCGCGCTCCACGCGCACAGGACCTGTTCATGCACAAAATGGGCGAGGTCCGGACAACGCGCGAGGAGGCTGTTCGTGGCGACGGCGTCGAACCCGAGCGACTTCGAACCCGCGATGGCGGGGCAGTAGTTCCGCAGGCGAAGGAGCGACTCTCCGTCGAGCGGAAACTGCCCTTGGCTGCCCGCATAGACGATGATCTTGAGATCATTGCCCGCAGCCTCCCCCGCGGCCTTCCAGAAGGTTTCCTGCGCGGCAGAGTTGAGGCGGACCCAATACGGCTGGGACAGGTGAATGTTGTCGTAGCCCAGCTCACGGGCGCGCTCGATGCGCTTTAAGCTACCGGCCTGATTGGTCCATGTGCAGCCGATTCCGGCGGGCAACCCGGCCTCGCGCGCGGCGGCGCGAAAGTGGACGGCCAGATCCTCCCACTCCTCAAACTCCATGGTGTAGAATTCGCTTGCCGTATCGGCGGTATAGATACCGTGAATACCGGACTCCGCAAAATGTTTCACCGACATCGCGACTGCCTCGAGATCGACGCGCCCGTCCTCTCCGGACTCGATAAGGATTGGCGGCCAGATGCCGCGAAGCGTGGTTGTGTTCGGATGGGCCATCGTTCAGAGGAGTCGGCTAAGGCGTGGTCGCGTCAGCAGACGCCACACGCTCGAGACTGTCGAAGAAGAAATCAATGTGCGCGCGCATCTCGCCGTCGAAGCGGCCCGCGACATGCGGCGTGAGGATTACATTGGGCAGGGACCAGAGCGGCGAGTCTTCCGGAAGCGGCTCTTCCGTGAAGACATCGAGCGCTGCCCCGCACAGCCGCCCGTTTTTCAGCACGTCGATCAGCGCCGGTTCGTCGACCGTCGACCCGCGTCCGGCATTGATAAACAATGCGTCCGCGCGCATGGCGGCGAACACAGGGGCACCGACGAGGCACCGCGTTTCCGGCAGGCTGGGCAACAGGTTGATAAGTACATCAGCCTCCCGCACCTCTGAGGTCAGTTCGCCGAGTGCGCGGAAGCGGGCGACGTGCGGATCGTTTCCTTCGCCTCGGCGCCGGTAGACGGTAACCGCGCCATCAAAACCGGCGAGTTTACGCACAAGGCAACGCGCAATGGAGCCGTAGCCTAGCACGTGCACATTTTTGCCCGCAAGGGTCATGCAATGGGGACCGTAATCCTCGCGCGCACCCCAGTTGCAGGGATTGCCCGCAGTATGGAGCACCCGCGGCAGGGCACGCGCCAGGGTGAGCAAAAGCGCGAGCACATGGTCGGAGACAGGGTGATCGGCGATTCCTCTAATGTTGGTGATCTTCAGGTCGGGGCGGGATTCCGCGAGCGGTGCATAGGCGTCGAGCCCGACATTGGGTGTGTGTATCCAGCGGATGTTCGGATAACGTTCGAGAACCGCCGGCGGCTTGAGGTTGCCGAGAACACAGTCGGCCCACCCGAGATCCTCCGCTGTCGCCCCCGGCGGGGTCGAGGTGCGTACGCGGCAGTTGACCGCGCGCTCGGTGAGACGGCGGCGATCAGCGTCCGTCATGGGCAGGGTGACGAGGATGTTCGTATCCATTTTCAAAAGTCCCGTTCGGTCTCCGGTTGAAACGGGTATTGTGCGAGAAATTCGTCGGTCACCTCGACACCCAGGCCGGGGCGGTCCGGCGGCAGAAGGTAACCGTCCTTAAAGCGGTGGAGCGGCGCGAAGGGCTCTGTCGTAAGGGCGTGGGTGGAAAGGGGAAATTCCATGGCGAGGACACCGTCGAGGGCGCATGCGGCGTGCAGGTTCTGGGCAAGCCCCACGCCCCCGCCCCATGCATGCACGGCCACGGGCACACCACACTCCCCCGCCCGCCGGATCACCTCCACGCAGCTCGCCGGTCCGCCAACCACGGCGGCGTCCGGCTGCGCGACGCCGAACGCCCCCGCCTCGAAGAACGGCTCAAACTCCTCCGGGCACGTAAAGGACTCGCCTCCGGCGGTCGGAATCATCCCGAGATCGAGCAGGCGGCGGTAGGTCGCCACATCATAGGTCATGGCCGGCTCCTCAAGGAATCGCACGTTGTACGGCGAGAGGGCCTCCATGTAGCGCACGATTTTATCGAAATCCCAGTCGGCTGACTTTTGGGGCACCGCAACATCGACAAAGAGCATGCGGTCGGGCCCGAGGGCCTCGCGCGCCGCCGCCACCCGCTCCGTGTCGACAGCGAGACGATCACCGCGGTCATCGAGCCGCCCGCCACAGCGGATCTTGTAGGCGCGGAAGCCGCGCCGGACGTAATCGCCCACTTCATCGCGGATGGCCTCCGGCGGCAGAGCGCTCTCCCCCGCGCTGGCGTAGAGAAGGACGGGGTGCTCGCGCCCGTCCCCGAGCAGTTGCCACACGGGCGTGTCTTTCGCCTTGCCCGCGATGTCCCAGAGGGCGGCCTCGACGGCACTCGTGCAGTGCGCCCCGAGACCGCGCATGGCCCAGTAGCGGTTGCGGAAACGGAGGTCGGCGAGTGTCGTCTCCGTATCCAGAGGGTCCTTACCGACAAGGCTGCGCTCAAAGCGGCGCAGCGCCGCCGCAGTTGCCTCCGGCGCGTAGCAGCCCCAGTAGGCTTCGCCCCAGCCGACAAGGCCCTCGTCCGTCACAATGCGCAGCCAGACACAATTGCGCACGCCGTTGGCGGGATGGCCGGGAGGGCTGTGCGGACGGATATATGGCGCCGTGCGCACGATAGATTCAATACTCTTAATCTTCATGGATACAAATACGGTTCGGTCCGCAGAAAGAACCGGGCCAAAAGTCGGTCGGAAAGGCGACAGAAACCTGCATACGTTCCTCCGTAAAGAAGACGCGCTATGCAACCGGAACCACGGGGGCCATGAGACTCCGGACTACGGGTTGCCCGCACTCTGCGGGGTAACAGCGAATAGAAAACCGTCCCGGAGCCCGCGGAGGGTCTCCGGGACGGTCTGGATGGGATCATTGCGGTCGCGGGATGACACGACCCTCACTGAATAACCTATTTGCTACAGAATCCAACGTCGGTCCCAACCGGTTTACATCCTCCAGTTCACACCGATCATAAACGTGCGTCCGATGGGCAGATAACCCGGACCGCGCTCCCCTACGCCAGGACGCACAACGTAGAATCGCTGCGTTTCGCGCGTCAGGTTGGCTACCTCGAAGAATATCGACCAGTTCTCGGTCGCACGGTAGCTCGCACGGAAATCGAGGTACGATGACTTGTCCTCATAGACGTCGCCAAGGATGCTCCCGCCGAGGGTGTCGAGTTGGTCGTCCTGCCATGTGTAGGCGAGGCGCGCTTCGAAGCCGCCCTTCGAGTAGTAGATCTGCGCATTGCCGATCTTGCTCGGCTGGCGGAAGAAATCAAACGACTCACCCGGACGCTCCGGCACACTCACGCTCGAGCTGATGTAGGTGAAATTCAGCAGAATGCCGAAGCCGTCAAACGGCTCGGGAAGGAAGGCGAAGTGCTGCTGGTAGCTCAACTCAATCCCGCGGATGTTACCGGGGTCGGAGTTGCGCACGCTGTCCACGCTGAGGGACTCGATGAACTGCCCTTGGAACTCCGTGTTGTTCCGGATCTCTGAGAACGGATAGATCGGGTTCTTGATACGCTTGTAGAAGAAGCCGACCGACAATGCACCGTCCGGAATGAAGTAGCTCGCGGAGAAGTCGACGTTCGTCGATTCGAAGGGCTCGAGATCGGGATTGCCGATCTCCAGATCCCCCAGTTCCCACTGATTCGGGCCGATGTTATTCTCCAACTCCAGCTCATTGAGCGGTGACATGGCGATATAGTCCGGGCGCCCGATCGTGTAGGTAATCGCTCCGCGCAGGAGCAGGTTATCGTTCACCTCGTAGCGCGCCTGGAGATTCGGCAACCAGTTTGTGAACTTCTTGTCGCTGCGTATCGGCTCGATAAAGACATCCGCTCCCGGCGGCAATGCCCCGACGCCGTCAAGCCCCTCTGTGTCGGCGATGACCGAGTTGGAGATGAGGTCGACCTCGGTGCGTTCCACGCGGACACCCGCGATGAGCGTCAACTGCTCGTTCGGCCGGATATCCGCCATGACATAGCCCGCATAGATGTTCTCCTCGACGAAGTAGTTGTCCTCGAACGAATTGGATATCGAAGCGGCATCCTGATAGGTCCAATACTCGTTGCTGCCCGCCATGGGCGCACCGATGTCGTCGAAGCCCCAGAAGCGCAGCCCCTGCGTGCGGCGTCCGGCCGTCGCGCGCGCACCACTGTATTGCGGCGCGGTGGCGAGGAATACATCCAAGTGCTGCCGGTAGTCCGCCGCCGGATGCGCACGCATGCGGCCGTCCGCAAACGCGCCATGATAGTCACCCGAGGTGCGGTCGAGCCCGAGCTGCCCCATTCCCGCGTCGAGCGGGCCGCCCGGCGTCGGGACGAACCGGATTGATTTGTTGTCCACATTTTTCTCGCGGTCGAGGAACTTGCCCCCGAACTTGAGAAAGCCGCCGTGGCCGTAGAGATCCAGCTCGCGGCGCAGGTCGACATTCGCGCTCCATACGCGCTCCGGCACCGTCGAAGGCTCGAAGCGCAGGCGGTCGTGGATGAACTCGTCCGGGTCTTCCATGAGGTTGCGTCCCGGATTGTCCGGGTCGGGAACAACCGCGCGCGGGAACCACGGTTCCGAGAGGTCCCACTCCGTTAGCGGACGACCGCGACCGTCGGGCATGGTCTTGAACTCATGGGCGATCTCGTCGCGCACCTCGCGGCCTTCGCTGATGTTGAGCGCTGCCTCGATGGTCCAGTCGTCGTTGAGCATATGCTCCCCGCCGAAGATGAACTGCCACGTCTCGCGCCGCTCCAGTTGCGAGCGGTTGTCGAGCTGGTAGGTCGAAGGACCGGTGCCGCTCGTCTCATTGAAAACCTCTGTGACACCGCGCACCCGGATCTCCGGGAAGGTAGCGTAGCTGTCGTCATCCAACCGCGTGAAAAAGGAGCGGAAGTAAAGACTCGTTTGGAAGGTGGGGCGGAACTCAATGTTCGTCGAAAGGCCCCAGCGCTCGCGGTTGCCGGTGATTCCGCGCTGCTCAAAACGCTCCGGAACCGGAACGACCTCGTCCACGCCAAGCTGCGGACCGACATCGAAATGACCGCGGGCATTGATCTCGTGCAGATTGTAATCGCGCGAGGAGTAGTTACCGCCGACAAAGACTCCGAGTCGCTCGCCCTCGAGAAAGCGCCCGCCCCAGCCGAGCGAGCCTTCATAGATGTCCGTCCCGCCGGGGGACATCGTGCGCGCAAGGGTGTCGTTCGTGCCCCATGCAGCCGATGCAAAGGCAAACTGCCGCTGCTCGCGGTCGAACGCGCTGTGCTGGATCAGATTCACGGTTCCGCCAATGGAATGGCCGTCCATATCGGGTGTGACCGTCTTGTGGACCTCGAGCCCGCCGATCATGCCCGCGCTCAACAGCTCGAGGGGCGGCGGACGGCCCCCGCGCGCCCGCACGTCGGACGCGCCGATGGTTTGCCCGTTCACCGTCACATTGTTCAGGCCCGGCTCCATCCCGCGGATGGATACATACCGGCCCTCCCCCTGGGACCGCTGGATGGAAATCCCGCTCATCCGGTTGAGCGTATCGGCGAGGTTCTTGTCGGGCAGGTTGCCGATGTCGTCCGCCGTCATGACTTCGATCAGATTCGAAGCGTCGCGCTGCAAACCGAGGTTCAGCGCGAGCACTTCGCGGTAGCCGACGATGAAGTCCTCGAGAATGACGACGTCGTCATCCGCCGGTGCCTGGGCTTGCGCAAATGGTGCCGCTACCAGAGCGGCCAGGCCAAGAAGGATCGCTTTCGGGATTCGCGCCGCGCCGGTTTCCGGCTCGACACAGCGTACAGCCGAAAGGCTGCCGCAAGGCGTTGGGTTCTTCGCATAGTTCATGGTCGTCTTTATTGTGGGGTTAGGAGACATGCCCTTCGGCAGCCGCATGCAGCGCCTCCAAGCAGTATGATACCAATCATTACCGTAACATACTAAATCGGGACCACCTTGAAATATGGATTGACCGCTGTCAAGGGAGTTTCTTGCGTTTTTCCCAATCGTTTCCCATCTGTAACGCGTATCGAGCCGAATGAACCATCTTGACAACCCGCCCTTTTCGTATGATACAAATACGCTGAACCGCAGTATTTCCGTCTCGGCTGCGGGATCCAGTGGTGCCGCGGAACCTGCTGATTTCCCGCTTTACCCGCCTCCGTCCCCGCCAACTATAGACCGCACACGCCAATGAGCTTCACACCAAAATACCAGACTGTTCTCGAACGGCTTCGGCGCGAAGTCGAACAGGCCGAACCGGGCGTGCGTTTGACGCCTATCCGCCGCATGATGGCGACATACAAGGTCAGTCAGTCCGCCATCGAGCGCTGTCTCGACGAGCTGGAGCGCGAGGGGCTTGTCGCGCGGCGGCGCGGGAGCGGAGTTTACGTCAATGACATCCAGACAAAGAACCATGTCGTGGGGATCTACAGCGACAGCGAAGTCGCCCCCCACTCCCACGCACGGTTCCTTGAGGGCATCCGCGATACGGTGGAAAGATTCGATTTTCACGCGGCGGACTTCGGTCCGCGGGACATCTTTGACGAGCCGCACGAGGTGCTCTCCACGATGCAGCAGATGGGTTTCGCCGGGATCATCGCGGAATTATCGACGTCGACGTTCTTTCATCTAGAGAATGAGGACTTGTTACGAAAGTTCCGTGAACTTCAGCTTCCGATCGTCACCTGCCTGCCGCTGCCCGGCATCCGCGCGGATTCTGTCATGCCCGACCACTTTTCGGCCTTCCGCAAACTCGGCGAGTATTTCCGGGAACACTGCAAAGGCCCGGTCAAGTTTCTTTGCTATCACGGCATCCCGTCGCTCGCCCGCCTGCAGGGCTTCCAAGTGGGTCTGGGAAAGAACGGGGGCCTGGAGATCGAGACGCTCGAGAAACAGCGCACCACCGTCTTCAAGCGCGCCGCCCAACTCTGCGAAGAAGGCTGGGAGGGCAATCTCGTCATCGGCGTCCCTCCCGACTACCCCTCCGACCTGGAACTCCTCAACCGCGGACCGTGGACCAAGGATTATCCCTTCGATCTCGCCGTGCTTCTCGAAACGGGCGAAGTGCTTCCCGCCCACCTCGCCGCCCACATCGTCCTTAAGCGCACCCGCCGCCTCGGTGAGAGCGCCGCCAAGCAGCTCATCAAACGGGTGCGCGGATTCCGGGGCGAGATGGAGCACAAAGTCATCCCCCACGAAGTCTATTTCGCGGACAAGCGGTGAGGCGGCATGGTGCCCGGATGAATAGGTGACTCGAAAATGGAGCTGGTGCCCCGCGCGCGGGGCTGCGGCTGGTAAAACCCAAAAAGCCCTGGGCTGAGTCGCATCCGACTGAAGCGCTCCCCGGTGCCCGATCCTTATCTCAACCGCCTGACCGCACGTCCGCACTCGGAAGCGCGACACCACACCGAAGATTCGATTTCTGTGAACATTGATGGGGGCGCTGCACAAGGATCTTTCCTTCCCTTGGAATCTTCAATCGAATTGGGTTGCGTTTTGCTACTTTCCGCCACTTACTACCACCTCGAATAAACTGAAAACCGAACCCGAAACCATGTCCTCGGCGATCAAAATATCCTCGAAGCTTGCGGAGACTGCCCGCGCAGCGGCAACCGACAACGACCGTTCGCTCACGGGGCAAGTCGAGCACTGGGCCCGCCTCGGAAAAGCGGTAGAGCCCCTACTGGACAGCCGCGCCGTAGCCGCCCTGAAGAAATACGACGGCCACCTCGACAAGATCGAAGAAACCGCAGAAAAAGCGAGACTCCTGAACCTCCTCGATCAACTGCGCACAGACCCGCCCTACGCAACTGCCACCGCCGCCCTCGCCGCGCCGGGCCATCCCCTCTACGAAGCTGATCCGACTGACCCCGAAGGCATCGTTCAAATCCTCCCCGACGGAACCCGCCGAAACGGTCGCCTGATCGAACGCACCTTCGTGCCCAACAAAAATCTCTGAGGATAATGATGGTTCCGTGCCCCAATCGTTAGCGACGGTCTTGGGCAGGGATCGGCCGACGGTTTTGCGGCGG
>JAFIGH010000054.1 GCA_020831525.1 Opitutales bacterium | reverse complement strand
GACAAGTTTTTTCACCCGCACGGTGAACCTTTTCCTGCGTCGCTAATGATTAGGGAACGGTTAAAATTTGAATTCCATCCGCCGGCATACCTCAGTTGCGGAGAATAAATTCTAAAGAAATGTAAATTTTCGACCGGTTTACATTTGTAAATTGCCATGCAAAGAGACTTGTAAAAACCAATTGCGTGTGCGAGGATCACGTTAAATACAAACAGACCACATCAGCCATGGCAAAACCGAAACCACTCATCCTTATCGTCGAAGACGACAAACAAATCGCCCAGATGATTTCCGAGCAACTGGAAGCCTCCGGAATGCTCACCCAGGTGTATCACCGCGCCCACAACGCCATCCGCTTCCTGAGCAACAATTTCGCCAATCTACTGCTGCTCGACGTCAACCTGCCCGACCAGACGGGATTTTCCCTTGTCGAAGACCTGCGCAAGGCAAACATCCGCGTGCCCATCATCTTCCTCACCGCCGACGACTCCGAAATCTACAAGGTCAAGGGTCTGGAGATGGGCGGCGATGACTACATCACCAAACCCTTCAGCTTCCCGGAACTCATCGCGCGCATCCACGCTGTGCTCCGCCGGGCGGAAACCGCTTTCGATTATCACGTGACGAAGAACGCCACGCTCACTCAGGAGCCCTTCCGCTTCTGCGGTGCCACCGTGCATCCGATCCGTATGGAAGTGCAGTTTGACGACGGCACAGTCGAGAAAATCGGTCGCAAGGAGCTTGGCATACTCACCTACCTCCACCAGAACTCGAACAACGTCGTCACGCGGCGCAGCCTCATCCACGCAGTCTGGGGAATCCACGCCGATGTCCGCAGCCGCAGTCTCGACCAGTATATCGTCAAAATCCGCAGCACCTACGCGGACCACGGACTGCCCATGACAGCCTACAAGACGATCCACGGCGTCGGCTACATCTACAATATCGACGAAGAGGGCGCCGACAGCGACACCGGCGGCAAACGCCTCCGCAGCCAAGCGGCGGCGAAGAATGCCGTGAAGGCTCAGGCCGAACCCGTCGGCCTGGAGGAAGAGATTACCGGCACACCTGCAAAGAAAGCTTCCAAGAAAACCGCGAAAAAAGCCGCCAAGAAGGCGGCAAAGAAAGCAGCTGCCAAGAAAGCCGTGAAGAAGGCGGCGAAAAAGGCCGCCGCCAAAAAGAAGTAAGACCGGTCGAGACCGGGTGACCGGTACCGCTCCAACAGGTGTTTGATAAATCTCCGGGAATGTGCTTCGGTCACATTCATGGATGTATCCGAACTCCTCCAAGCCCTCGATCTCGCCGACCGCGGCGAGTGGGACACCGCCCACACCCTCGTGCAGTCACGCGATGACGCGGCGGGCGCATGGGTCCATGCCAACCTCCACCGCGAGGAGGGCGACGACGGCAACGCCGCCTACTGGTATGCAAAGGCCGGCAAAGAGCCGTCCACGAAGTCATTTGCCGACGAGCGGGCCGAAATCCGCGCGGCACTCGCGCCATCGTCCGGCGTCTAAGGCTGCGGACGCGTTGCGGGTATCACCCCATAGCGGAGAACACCGTCAGGAGTTACACTGCAGACTATGAACTTAATCATTCTTCTCGTTGTATTGCTTCTTCTCTTCGGCGCCGGTGGATTTTATGTCGGCGGACCTGTCGTTGGCGGCAGCGGCCTCGGCCTGATTCTCCTCGTTTGCCTCGTCATCTTCCTCATGGGCGGATTCCGGGGCGGGAGAAGCGTCTAGGCGAGGCACCGCTACTTCTTCTTCGAGGCGGTGGGCGCGCCGATCTTCTTGCTGTCGATTTGGCGCTGTTTTTCTTTTGCCACAGCAGCGGCTTTGCCTTGCTTCTGGTTCTGATTCTTCTGCTTTGATTTCGGTGATTTGTCGCCCATGGTGGTAATACCTCTTGTTCTTTTGTGTTGTGTGTAGTGTGTATCCGGAAGAGCCGGGATCGACCGCATAGAGAACGGCATTTCAATAAAAACCGTCCGCCGAGACACGTTTCGGCTGACATCGCCCACTATCGGGTATCTTAAGGCATTCGTCCACACCAATCGTCGGTCCGCGAAGAACAGAATCCTACCGGTCGGTGGTCAATGGTGCCCGGATAGGTTGCGGGCTCACGGGGGAGCGGGTTTCGATTCAGCCGCAATCCAACTGGTACCCGGGGTGGGGGTCGAACCCACACTCCCTCGCGGGAAACGGATTTTGAGTCCGTCGCGTCTGCCAATTCCGCCACCCGGGCACGGAGAAAGAAAATGCTGAAGTTTCCGGAAGGAACAGGGAAGCGCAAGCAATTCCGTATGCAGGCGTGAATTCGGTTGCCACCGGAGCCGGGGCGTGGCTGACTCAACAAAATGCGCCTCCCCTTCGGGAGCGCATTTTCGTTTTTTAATCCGACAGCAAAATGGCAGCACCACCCTTTCAAAGCCGCCTCATCCTCGACGTCGGCCTGAGCATGGGCGACGAGGGCAAAGGCCGGCTCGTCCCGGAAATCGTTGACGAACTGCGGGAGTCCACGGACGACCCGACGCCCGTGGGCGTCGTTCTCAAGGTCAACGGCGGGGCGAACTCCGGGCACACCTCCGGCGGCCTAAAACTCAACCTCTTCCCCGCCGGGGTGATCTGCGCCGATGTCCCCACCCTCGCCATCGGCAGCGGCGTGGTGGCCGACCCGCACAAATTCCTGTGGGAAGCGGCCTACATCGAGTCACGCGGCTACACCGTACTCGACCGTCTGCTCATCGACGAACGCGCGATGGTAAGCGACCTTGGCCACCGCCTCCTCGACCTCGCTTGGGAGACCTACCGCGTCGATGTCCTTGGCGAGGAGCCGCGGGGATCGACGGGACGCGGGATCTCTCCCGCCTACGTCGACGAGACGGCGTGCTTTCCGGTCCACTACGCCGTCTTCCACGAAGGCAAAGAAGTCTTCGCAAACAAACTCAAGGCCCGCCTGCGCCGCGCCTGCGCCACAATCCAGCACGTCTGCAAGGCATCGCCGGAGGACTGGAACCGCTTTTTCGAAACCCTCACACGGGCCGAAACCCGCGCGCACCAGGCACTGATAGACGACGGTCTCTTCACAGCGGACGCATTCGACTTCGCCAAATTCAAGGGCGACGAGCCCTTCACACTTAATGAAACGGCCCTCGTCGACGCCTACTGGGCGGCCGGCAACCGGCTCGCGCGGAACATCGGCGACGTGCGAGAAGCAGTCTTCGCGGCCCGCGACGCAGGCCGTGCCGTCATCGGGGAGTTCGGGCAGGCCTTCTGGCTCGACAAACGCTTCGGCTTTCCGCCAAACGTCACCTCGTCCCATACCCTTCCGGCGGAGTTCTTCCTCAGCGCGGGCATGCCCGTGCAACCCGTCCACATCGTCGGCGCGTGCAAGGCCTACGACACCAAAGTCGGCACACACACCTTTATCAGCCGCATCCCCGACGGTCACCCCCTCGGCGAGCGCCTGAAGAAACTCGAATTCGGTGTCACGACCGGACGCCAGCGAATGGTCGGCTGGTATGACGCCGTGGAAAAGGGCGACGCCATCCGCTACGGGGGCTGCCACGATATCTGCATCAACAAGCTCGACGCCCTCACCTACGGGGACGACTGGCAGGGCGGCGAACTCCTCGTCTGCGTCGCCTACCGCGCGCCCGACGGCACAATCCACCACCACGTGCCGCGCTCCGCCGCGCAGCACGCGACATGGCAGCCCGTCTACCTCCAGCTGCCCGGCTGGTCGGAAGACATCAGCACCATGCGCCGCTTCATTGATCTGCCCGCCGCCGCGCGCCGCTACATCGCAACCCTCTACAAAGCCACTGTGCAGGTCGCGTTCGGCGGGGAAAAGCAGCTCCTCGCGGACGACCTGCCCCACCTCCGCTACATCGGTGTGGGGCCCGACCCGTCACAAATCATCCGCGACACACCGCCTCCGCGAGAACTGCTCACCCTCACTTGAGCGCGAGCCGTGACAGCGGTGCCATAAGCCTTATGGCGCTGTCACTAACCAGCCGCACCGGATCCAGCGCGGCAGCAATGCGGCAAGCATTCCGCGCGTTAGGTTCCCCGCCGCCTCGCCCTGCGGCTCCGCCACCGCGCCAAGCGCATTCTCGTTCCGGGCTTGATCCAGGGATACAAAGCGTTTTGAACCTCACAATGGCGTATCAGGACAACCACTCCGTCGACCTCGAGTTCTACAAAGACGCCGACGCGTTTTTCCCTGCGCAAAGCGCGGGCCTCACGTACGACGACGTCACCCTTGCGACACGCTTCAGCGAAGTCCTTCCGCGCGACACCAATCTGGAGACGCGCCTCTCCCCTTCCCTTCAGCTCAATATTCCCCTCGTTTCGGCGGATATGGACACCGTCACCGAGGCGAAAATGGCGGCGGCCATGGCGCGCAACGGTGGTCTCGGCCTGATCCACTACAACATGCCCGAGCGCGACCAGGTCCGGGAAGTCGCGCGGGTGAAAAACGATGTCCACGGACTCATCCAGGATCCCATCACCGTGCGTCCCGACATGCTCATCGGCGATGTCCTCGCCATGGTGGAGGAGAAGGGCTACAAATTCCGCACCTTCCCCGTCGTGGGCGAAGACAACCGCTTCGCCGGTCTGCTCCGCGGACGCATCGTGCGCGAACGCTACCGTTCGGTGCAAGTGGCGGAGGCCATGACCCCGCGCGAGGAGGTCTTCACCGTCATCGACACCGAGATTGCGAAAGACCCCATCGGTGCCGCCGACCAGTTTTTCTCCGATCACATGGGCATCCACAAGCTCATCGTCCTCGACAAGGACGAACAGCTGCAGGGCCTCTTCACCCTCACCGACATCGAGCGAATCCGCGAGGAAGCCAAGGCCCCCGTGAAACCCGCCCGCGACAGCCAATTCCGCCTCCTGTGCGGGGCCGCCCTCTCGGCCGCGCGCACCGCCGCGGGCGAACTCGACCAAGCGCGCATCCTCGCCCACGCCCACGCCCTCGTCGCCGAAGGGGTCGATGCCCTCGCCGTCTCCACCGCCCATGGATTTTCGCGCGGCGTCGGCGATGTCGTGCGCATGCTGCGCAAGGAATTCCCGGCACTCACGCTCATCGCCGGCAACGTCACCAGCGCGGGCGGGGTCGACTACCTCGCCGGGTGCGGGGCCGACGCCGTCAAGATCGGCCAGGGCCCCGGATCCATCTGCACCACGCGCATTGTCGCGGGCGTCGGCATCCCGCAGCTCACCGCCCTCTACGTATGCGCCCAAGCCGCCAAAGCCCAGGGCGTGAGTATCCTCGCCGACGGCGGCATCAGCAAGAGCGGCGACATCGTCAAGGCGCTCACCCTCGCCGACGGTGTGATCTGCGGCGGTCTCTTCGCAGGCTGCCGCGAGGCCCCCGGCAGCATCATCGAAATCAACGGCAAACTCTACAAACAATACCGCGGCATGGGCAGCCTCGCCGCCATGCGCTCGGGCAGCGCCGCCCGCTACGGCCACGACAAGTCGGCAAAGTCCACCGACAAAGTCGCCGCCGAAGGCGTCGAGGCCCTCAAAGAAGTCTCCGGCACCCTCGACAATACCCTCCGCCAACTCATCGGCGGCGTGCAGAGCGGACTCGGCTACCTCGGCGCGCGCAACCTCGCCGAACTCCGCGAACGCGCCCGCTTCATCCGCATCAGCCCCGCCGGCATGCGCGAGAGCGCCCCCCACGACGTCGTCGAGGTGAAGACTACAGCGGAGAGCGACGAATAGGCGCCCGCTCCGGCCACCGCCGCGTCACCCGTGCTCGTCGGAGTGACGAAGGGCCAAAAGAGGATGGCGAAGGCATAGAAAACGAGAAGAGAGATCCAAATTCCGCTGAGAAGAAAAACGGCAGAAAATAGGAGTGCCAGGAGCGTCCAGGCAAAATCGTAGATTGGCAAAGAGCGGTGTTTTGGCAAAACCGCGCGGTTGCGGATCATTCCTGCGGCAAACAGCGGAAACACCAGTATCAATGTCATCGGCAAGGCCACCATCCATGTGTCCGGCCCAAAATACGCATCATCATAATCCAACCGCCCTGTCACCAGTCGCATCACAACCGCCAGCACGCTGACAAAGAAAAAGGCGAGGCATAAAACGCTCATGCTGTTCGAAGATCTTGCCGCCGAAGAGACAAGGAGCGAGTGGAAAGAATCCGCCCTACTCGACCAAATGCACGTCGACGACTTCGCCGGGACGCACGGGAAAGCCGGGCGGCACGCTGATCATGAGCGGAAGTGCCCGTTCTTCCCGCAGAGCGACGGGATGGCGGAAGGCCGGACCGAGCGCTTCAAAGCCCGCGCCCACGCGCAGCACCCGTGCTTCCCCTTCGACTCGCCGCGCGCCGCGCGACGCAACTTTGACGGCCATCCCCTCACGCGGTTCGATGACTGCAGGCATTCGCAGATAGCCGACGATAAACTCGGCCGTGCGCGCGCTCAAATCGACCACCGCTTCGCCCTCGCTCACAAACTCTCCCGCATTGCGGTGCAGGCGGGTGACCGTGCCGGCGACGGGAGCGCGCAGTTCCACAGGACGCAGTTCGAGTTCCAACTGGCGCAGCCGTTTCTCCTGCCAGTCGAGTGTTGCCGCGAGCATACGGGCGCGCTCGCCCGAACCGGTTTCCTCGGGCCCGTACTGTTCCGCCAGTTGTTCCAACTCGCGGACAAGCTGGCGGCGCTCCTCCTTCTCGGCCGAAAGCGCGTCGAAGTTGGCCTTGGCGCGGTCGAATTCCGCTTCCGAAACCTGATTGCGCTCAAAGAGTTGCCGCATCCGCCGAAGTTCCACCTCTGCCTCACGCGCACGCACGGTGAGGGCCGCGAGATCGGCTCGGGCCTGCAGCCAGTCGCGCCGGAGCCCTTGCCGGTTGAGCAGGTTGCGCTCCTGGTCGAGCACGGGATCGAGGCCGCCGGCCCGCGCGAGAACGAGTTCCGCCCGCAGCACGTCGAGGGCCGCAGCCGTCTGCTCCTCCGGCAGGAGACGCAGCCGTCCGATCAACTCGCCCGCCTCGACATCGTCGAAAGGGGCGACGGCAAGCTCGATGAGGGTACCGCTCCGCGGCGCGCCGACTTCCCCGCGGTAGCCGTAGACCTCGCCGGTGATTATAGGAGGCGCGACTTCCCGTTCCCACAGAAAAACCACCGCAACCAAGGCGGCGGCAAAGACCGCGAGGGGCAGCACCTGCATACGAAGCTCGCGCCAACGGTAGCGCCACGGGGTCGGAACTGGTCGGAAATCAGACATTGTTCGAAGGTAGCAAAAATACAGATGCGTCTACGGTCATAGTTCCGACTCATCCTGGGCGGCGAGCCCGGTAACACGCGATGTTCCCTGAAATCCCCGGACTTCCTGGAGAAGTTCGTCCATTCGCTCCGGATCGCGCAGGAGGAGACGGTAGGAAAGGTCCGCGCCCTGCCCGTCCTCGTGCGTACGCTGGCTTGCACACGTCGTGCGGCGGCTGTGGCGGCTGAGCAGCCGGAGAAAGTGCCCAAGGTCCGACAGCGGACGCGACCAGTGCAGGTTGAGGATCATATCGTAGCGTTGGCGGCTGCCGAAGGATGTGTAGGACAGGTAGAAGAGCATCGTCCCGAGCAGGAGCGTGCCGATCACCGCCGTGCCGTAGCGGCCTGTGCCGCAGGCCATGCCCAGCGTGATTCCGCCGAGGATGTAACAAGTGTCGAGCGTGTCGCGGAGAATGTTGCGGAAGCGCACGATCGCGAAAAGCGCCATCAACCCGAATGCTGTGACTAGGTTGTCCGAGAGGACCATCATCACTGTCGCGACGAGAAACGGGATGACGACGAGCGAATTCACGTAGGTCCGCGAATAGGACAGTCCGCTGTGCGTGGCCATATAGGTCCATGCGAGGGCCTGCCCGCAAACGAAGGAGAGCACCATGCTCAGCAGGATCGAATAGATGCTGACAGGTTCGAGGGTTCGGTCGGCAAATAGGTAGGACTCGATCATGGCGCGGCGGGAGCGGGGCGGTTTTGCATCAGGAAAGGCGCGCGGATGAACTGCCGGGCGACACGGCGTTCGAGGGCGGCAAAAGAGGAATCGGAAAGGATGGGTTCAAGGATACGGAGTTCTTCCATGCGTACGAGACCGTCCACATACTTGGCGGCGGAGCACTGGCGCAGGCCGAAAATGCGCACCATATCCACCATCCAACCGGGAAAGCGGCCGGTGAATTTCAACTCGAGGACAACCGCAGAGCCGAAGACCGACACCGGATCCCGGTGGCCGGGGTCGAAACGGTAGGCGTTCTCCGGCGAGGTCGTCACATTGCGGTCGAAAGTCACGCGGCAGCGGTTGCTGTCGGGCGTCGACCACGCCTCACGCCGGTAGGAAACATGGGCCACCGGCCCGGCGTGCAGTGAATTCACCAGCTTTGTGAAATTAAGCAGGGCGCGTTCGTTGTCCGGCGTGGGGTTGACCAAGTGCTCGCGCATCGGCAGGCGCCCGGCGGCCACATCCTCGATCCCCTCGCGCGCCACCGCGCAGCGCTCCTTGTAGATCGCGTTGTCCTCGCGCCGCTTGATTTCCAGAAAAATCGGCGATCCCGGGCGGTTCTCGTAGAAGCGGATACGCAGTTTATAGCGGTTGCGGTCACCGTTGATCGTGCTTTGATGCAGCGCGTAGTCACGCGAATCAAGGTACAGACTGTGCACCGGATACGATAGATCCGGCTGGCTTTGCCCAAAGGAATCGAGAACCAAATGCGGGCGCACAAAGTCACGTACCCGTTCGATCACCGTTTCGGGCACAATATACTTCAGTTCCAAGCGCTGCGTCTGTAGTTGGTCCGCCATAAAACAACCTTCCTGCGCGACCCGCGCAATCGCCCGGCCAAACGCAGAAAAGAATATCCGGAGACGGTCCCGACACACACGGCCACAACCGTTTCCAAGAGAAAATCAACCTTCAATCCTTTAAACTGTTACAATCGTGTGACGGCAGTGCCGCCGAGGTCCAGAAAATAAGTTCCCGCCCCGGCACCGGAAGCTGGCAGGTTCATACTCTGGAATTTCCGCTTGCATCCGTCCGCACTCCGCTTGGACGTTCACAGCCGTGGCACGACGGAAACGCAAGACGCCCCGCGGAAAGAAGGCACCCGCAACCCGCATTCCTCTCTGGAAGGGAGCCGCGCCGCTCCTTGCCGTGGACCAGGCGCCATTTCTGAGAGCGGCAGTGACGCGCTGCAAACGCACCATCGCGAAGGTCAACCGGTGCCGCCGGGAGATCGAGGCCTTCGAAGCGGAAGACCGCCCCGCCTATGAGGCGTGGACGGCGCGCGAGTTCGGCCCGCTCCTCACAAAGTTGCGTGAGACCGGGCAGGCGCTTGGCGAGAAGGCCTCCCTCGCCGACCATTTGCAGTGGGCGCTTCACGCCAAGGGCGTTCCCGTGGAGGAAGTCTACGAATACGTCATGCGGCACCGCGCCGATCCGGAATATCGTCATCCCGTCTACGACGCCGAGGACGACACCGTCGATACGGAAGGCGAACCGGACGGATTTGCCGACGACACGGAAGAGAGCGATGAGGAAGCGTTTTTCCGGCGCTTGTTTGAAGACTTCTTCGATGAAAGATTCGGCGGCGAAGACGACGACGAGGATGAAGACGAAGACGAATGGGAACGCATCGCGCATCGGCGGAAAACGCCCTCCGCCCCTCCTCCGGAAAAAGCAAGTGAACTGAAAAAGCTCTTCCGGCGCCTCGCCCGACGCCTGCACCCGGACGGCGAAGGGGCGACCGCCCTCGCACGCGAACAGTGGGAGGAAGCGCACGCAGCCTACCGCCGGGGCGACGTGGAAGCCCTCCGCACGCTCGACACCGTGTCCGAAGTCGAAGGCGTGCCCGTCTCGGCGAAGCTCGGACTCGCACGCCTCGAAGCTATCCGCCTGCACAATGAACGACGCTTCCGCGGGCTGTCCGCGGAACGCCGCGATCTCAAAGAGGAACCGGCGTGGGGATTCTCGCGCAAGAAGCCGACCCAGATCAAGGCGCTGCACAGCGATACAAAGGGCGAGCTTTTCGTGAATCTTGACCGCATGGAGGACCAGCTCGAGGCCGCCGAGGCGTTCATCTATGACCTAAAGCGTTGCGGGATAGAGGAGGACGAAGCGCTGCGGCGCGAACGCGAGGAAGACCTCGCGCGGCGGACGGCATACGAAGCCGAGCGTGCCCGGCGCGCTACCGCCCGCAAAGCAAATGGGCGCACGCGCAAAGCCGCCGAGGCCGCGGCGCCGGGCCAGAGGGAGTTCGTGTTTTCCTGAACACGCGGAATCCGCCACTCAACGTTTCGTCCACCGGTAGTTGATCTCGCCGCCGTAGTTGCGGTTGCGCTTGCGCTTCTTGGGCGCGCCGTCGTCAAAGACCGGCGACCAATTATACTCAAAATCTTCCAGCTTGCTCTTCGGGATCTCTTGTCCAATGAAACGCTCGATGGCAGCGAGGTGGTCCTTTTCTCCGGCGGTGAAGATGGTGACGGCGTCGCCGGAGCGGTCGGCGCGGCCGGTGCGGCCGATACGGTGCACGTAATCCTCGGGATGCTGCGGGATGTCGTAATTGATGACGTGGCTCACGTCGGTGATATCGATGCCACGGGCGACGATGTCGGTGGCGACGAGGATTTCGCACTTGCCCGATTTGAAGTCCGCCATGGCCTTGTCCCGCTCTTTCTGCGTGCGGTCGGAATGGAGTACGGCGACCTTGCCGTGGCCGGTGGCGTCGAGCCAGCGCGCAATGACATCGGCCCCGACGCGCGTGCGGGTAAAGATGAGGACGCTATGATAATCGAGTTTCTTTAGCAGGGCGACGAGGAGGTCGAACTTCTGCCGGTCGTCGACGGGATAGATAGAGTGCTTGATTGTATCAGCCGGCTTGCGCCCGCCCCCGATCTTGAATTCCAGCGGATCATCGAGCATCCACTTGGAGAGCCGCTCAATCTCCGGCGGAATTGTCGCCGAGAAAAGGAGGCTCTGCCGCTTCTTCGGGCAATATCCGATGATGCGGCGGACATCCGGCAGGAAGCCCATGTCGAGCATGCGGTCCGCTTCGTCGAGGACCAGATACTCCACCTTGGAGAGTGTCATGGCCTTCTGACCGAGATGGTCGAGGAGGCGCCCCGGAGTGGCGACGACGATGTCCACCCCGGTTGTCAGCGCTTCGCGCTGCGCGCCGTAGCCCACGCCGCCGTGCAGCAGGACGCTCTTCAGGCCCGTGTATTTGCCGTACAGCTCCAACTGTTCGATGACTTGACGCGCGAGTTCGCGGGTGGGCTCGATAATGAGGCAGCGCGGGGTCTTTTGGTGCTTTCCGAGGCGGGAGAGGATCGGCAGCGCGAAGGCCGCCGTCTTGCCTGTTCCGGTCTGGGAGCCGCCGATGAGGTCGCGCCCCTCGAGAAGGGCTGGAATGGCCTCGGCTTGGATAGGGGTCGGCCGTGTGTAGCCTTTTTCTTCAATCGCTTTGAGCACCTCCGGTGAAAGTTTGAGCGAGTCAAACGTCACATCTACCGGGGTGTCAGTTTCTACAACAGGAATCTCTGACATACAATTCGATGGTTATGATTTAGAAACCCGCGGCAAAGCGGGGAACAAACCAACCACGAATCCACGGGAGTCCGCAACGGCCCGGCAGCATCCTCTGCGGACTCCGGTCAATTCGTGGCTGGCTGGTAACCTCGGAAGCTCACACAACCGGCTGCCCATGGCAAGCCCGAAGGCAGGTATGTGCAAAAACGCGGGACGTGGTATGAAAGGTGCTGCCCACGAAACGAGCCTTTCCGGAGGTCCGGAATGGCCGGTTAACAACAAAAAGATGTCCAAAATGAACCATGTATCCTTCCTTCGCCGAACCGGAATTTTCCGCTTCGGCCCGTTTCTCGCCCTTGCCGCCTTCGCGCCCGCCGCCGCGGGCACGCAGGTCCAGCCGGTGCCGACCGAGCCCGACAGTCCGATTCGGCTGAGCAGCAACGAAAACGCGTTCGGTTTCTCACCGGCGGCGCGCGCCGCAATGATCGAGAATATCGACGCGGGCAGTTACTACAACCGCAACAACATCACCGATCTGGTGGAGACCATTGCCCGGCGCGAGAATGTGCCGACGAGCCACATTCTCACGACACCGGGTTCCGGCCCCGTCTTGGAAATCACAGCGCTCGCCTACGCGGAAGAGGGCAAAAATGTTGTAACCACGGCGATGGGTTACACGCAACTCACACGCCGTTTCGAGGCGCGCGGCGGGGAAGTCCGCTACGCTCCGCTCGGGGAAGACATGGGCTACGACTTCGCCGCGATGTCTGAACTCATCGACGGAGACACCGCCGTGGTCTACCTGTGCAATCCGAACAACCCGACTGGCACACTTGCCGATCCGGCGGAGCTACGGCGGTTCATTATGTCCGTGCCCCGCGACGTTCTCGTCTTTGTAGACGAGGCGTATCTGGAAATCTCCGATCCGCCGTTTGAGGCCAACACGATGGCCCCGCTCGTACGTCTCCGGCCGAATGTTCTCATCTCGCGGACGATGTCGAAGTGCTTTGGCATGGCGGGCTTCCGCGTGGGCTACGCCGTAGCCAATCCGGCCATTCTCGACAAACTGCGCCCCTACTATCTCGGTGCGCCCACCTACCTCTCCGCCATCGGCGCGCGCGAGGCCCTGCTCGACACCGATTTCATGGAGTTCAGCAAGCGGAGCTACCAAGAGGTGCGGAATTATGTGACGGCACAGTTTGACGACATGGGCATCGAATACGCCAACCCGCAGGGTGCCTTCGTCTACTTCTACGCGGGGATGAACGGCGAAGCCCTGCGCGAAGCCATGGCCGACCGCGGTATCCTCATCAGCGGCTCTCGCGAGAGCGGTGTGGAGCCCGGCACCTTTGAGAACTGGGCGCGCGTGAGTCTCGGCAACATGGAGCAAATGCAGGCGTTCATCACGGCGCTGAAGGAAATCCGCGAAAGCTGAGGCGCGCCGGCGGACCGGACGGTGGACGGCGCAAGGGCGCGGGACTTGCCCCCGCTTCGGGACGGATTCACGCCTATCCGACAACCAAGGGTTGCACCCTTGGTTGTCGCTTTGCGCCGCCTCGCGGCGCGGTTGCAGGACTGGAAAGTCCGTGCTCCCTTGGGGCCGTTCCGCTTGAGAACGGAGCATTGCCACGGACGGGCGGATTGTCGGAATATGCTGCCCATGGAGCCCTACCTTGATCTTCTGCGGCACGTTGCCGGGCACGGGAAGCCGCGCGCCGACCGCACCGGTGTCGGCACACTCGCCGTCTTCGGGGCGCAGCGCCGCTACGATCTGCGCGCCGGATTTCCGCTCGTGACGACGAAGAAAGTCTACACGCGGGGCATCATTCACGAGCTGCTCTGGTTCCTCAAAGGCGACACCAACATCGGTTACCTGCGGGACAACCGGGTGCGGATCTGGGATGAGTGGGCGGACGAGGAGGGCAATCTCGGTCCTGTTTACGGAGCGCAGTGGACGGCGTGGCGCGCGCCCGACGGTCGCTGTATCAACCAGATCGACGCCGTCATCGAGTCCATCCGGCACAACCCGTCGAGCCGCCGCCACATCGTGAGCGCGTGGAATGTGGGTGAACTGGACACAATGGCGCTCCCGCCGTGCCACGCCTTTTTCCAGTTTTACGTGGACACGGAGAACGGCGAGCTGAGCTGCCAGCTCTACCAGCGCAGCGCCGATCTCTTTCTCGGCGTGCCCTTCAACATCGCCTCCTACAGCCTGCTCACCATGATGATCGCGCAGGTCTGCGGCCTACGGCCGGGCGAGTTTGTCCACACCATGGGCGACACCCACATCTACACGAATCACATGGAGCAGGTACGGCTCCAGCTCTCGCGCGAGCCGCGCCACCTGCCGAAGATGGAGCTGAACCCTGAAGTGCGCTCCATCTACGATTTCCGCGAGGAGGACTTCCGCCTCACCGACTACGATCCACATCCCGCCATCAAGGCGCCCGTCGCGGTATGAGCAGCCCCGACGCCCATCCGCCGGCACGCCCGTGGAAAGCCATCGCCGCGATGGCACACAACCGCGTTATCGGCTGTCGCGGCAAGCTGCCGTGGAAGCTGCCGGGCGACCTAAAGTGGGTGCGTCAATGCACCCTCGGGCAGACCGTCGCAATGGGACGGAAGACCTACGAGTCCATCGGCCGACCCCTGCCCGGACGCCTCAATATCGTTCTCTCCCGCTCCCTCAAAGAACTCGACGGCTGCGTCGTGCTGCCCGGTGTAGACGCCCTCGCCGACTACCAGACCGAGCGCGACATCTGGATCTTCGGCGGCGGCGAAATCTACCGCGAAGCGCTGCCTTGCGTGAGCGAACTCTTCCTCACGATGGTCCACGCCGAACCGGAGGGCGACGCGTTCTTCCCGCCCTTCGAAGACGACTTCGAGCTGGCGGAGGTCATTGCGTCGCATCCGACACACGAGATCCGCCGCTACGTCAGGCGTACTCCACCTTCTGGTCGCGGCTCATGAGCGCGTCCATCGCTTCGCGAACCGGCTTGTCCTCAAAAAGGACGGCGTGAATCTCCGCAAGGATGGGTGCCTCAATCCCGCGTTCGCGGCAGAGGCTGTGGAAGATCCGGGTCGTGTGGTAGCCCTCCACGGTGCGCCCGTCGGCGAGGATTTCGTCAGCGCTTCGACCGTTTGCAACGGCTTCGCCGAAAGTGCGGTTGCGGCTCTCCCGACCGTTGCAGGTGAGGAAAAGATCGCCGAAGCCGCTGAGCCCGTAGAAAGTCTCCGCCCGTCCGCCGCAGTCCCGGCCGAGCCGCACCATCTCATGCAGGGCGCGGGTGAGGAGAGCAGCCTTGCTGTTGTCGCGCAGGCCCAGTCCGTCGCACATACCGGCGGCGATTGCATAGACGTTTTTCAAGCACCCGCCGAGTTCGACGCCCTTCACATCCTCCGTGCGGTAGATGCGCACGCCCCCGCCGCTGAGCGACTCCTGCAGGGACTCCGCGCGCGCGGCATCCTCCATCCCGAGGACAAGCGCGGAAGGCTGGCCCTCCGCGACCTGAGAGGCAAAGGTCGGCCCGCTCAACACCCCGTGGGCGTATTGCGGCAGTTCCTCGACCAAGATATCGGCGGGCAGCTTGTAGGTCGCCTCCTCGAGCCCCTTGCAGAGCGTGAGGACGGCGTCGAGCCGCCACGCCTTTTCCAGAGAGCCGCGCACGCGCCCGCACGCCGAACGCAGGTATTGCGAAGGCGCGGCGAGGATGAGCAACTCCGCCTCCATGAGGGACGGCACCAGTTCGACGCCCACCTGGATATCGGCGGGCAAAGTGAACCCCTTGAGAAAGGCTCGGTTCTCGCGCGTCGATGCCATGTCGAGCGCCTCCTCCGATGTGTGCGGCACAAGCGTCACCGTGTGGCCGATGCGGTTGAGGTGCAGGCCCATGGCCGTTCCCCACGCCCCGGTCGGGTAAATGCATACATTCATGGTCGTAAATTCAATTATCCGGCCTGCACCCCACGGTGAAGCCAACGCCCACTGAAGCCGCACGGCCCGCCGCGTGCAAAGAAAAACTGACCTTGGCTTAATCGATTCACCTGCCTAGTGTGGCCGAAAATGATCCGCCGCTTCTTCATTTGGCGTGCCCAAAGGCAGATGGGCAAGCCCCGCTACAAAATCGACCACCGTGCCTACCGGGGGTCGTTCAACGCGGGTTTTTTTACCTTTCTCAACCGATCCAAGTTCTGGTCGTCGGACGACGACATGTTTTACCGGAAACGCCGGAGGCGCCTGTGGGCAGCCTGCGTCGGCGGAGCCGCCCTCCTCGCATTTGTTGTCTGGATCATCTACGAATCCGTCGGAGCGCTGGGCATCTTTTAGGCGCTTCCAAGCGGGGGACCGCTCAGGGGACGAAATGCTTCCCGAAGAGCGGTATCTCGCGGAAGTGATGCACGCCGTCCCTGCCCGGCGTATCGAGGTCCACCGCGACGATGTCAAAGCGGACCGTGCGGGGCCGGTCACGCAGTTGCCGCAGGTAGGCCTTGGCCGTGCGCCGCAAAACGCGCCGTTTCTTCCGGCCCACGGAGGCATAAGCCTTTACGGGTGAGCCGTGGTGCGTGCGCACTTCGACAAAGACCACGATGCCGCCCTCGCGCATGATCAGGTCCAACTCGCCGCGGTCCGCCCGCCAATTGCGCGCGAGCAGCCGCAGCCCCCGGTTCCGCAGCGCTTCGAGTGCGCGGGACTCACCTTCGTCACCGAGCCTCTGCGCCTCGGTGCGGGCGCCGGCGGGCTTGCTTCCGCCGCCGGACACGCGGCGGCGAATGCGGGAGAAAAGGCTTTGTAAATGTCCGATCATTGTAAAACCGCTCTTCGTCCAATCCTGCGGCATGTTTAGGGTTTTGCAAAACTTCAGTAGGCCTTTACACCAAATGCAAAAACCGTATCCACCGTCATTTCAATCTCCGCCCGGCGGCGAGCCCTCCGATGCGGCAGCAGCCATCCAGGAAAGTGATGAATCAGAACATGTCCAGTGCGCTCCGGCGCACACTCCTTCTCAAAGTCATATCCAAGCCCCAACCGACCCGGGAGGATGTGGAATCGGTCATTGAGCTGACCTCAAACAGAGTCGTCGAGGCCCTCGAGGCGCAATCAATGACGCTCTACCTTCTGGAGGACGACCAGATTTCCTTCGAGTATGTCTACTACTCCCCCACCCTCTGGGAGGACTTCCCGGAGCGCGAGTCCGAGTTTGTACAGAAGCGTGAGCAACTTCTGAAATTAAGACTGCCGAAAGACACGGGAGTGGTCGGTTCGGTTATCTCGACCGGACGACCCGCCTTCTACTTTTTCGAGGAGGACGGCGGCAACATGCACTCCATGCCCCAGCAGACAGGTTTTGAGATCAGTTCTATGCTCACCGTTCCGCTCAAGACATCGACGCGGGTCATCGGTGCCATCCAAGTGCTGAACAAAGAGCCGTTCGCCGACGAGGACGCCTTCACGGAGTCCGATCTCGCCTTTCTCGAGGAAGTGGCGGAATACTCGGCCCCCCTCCTGCAGCGCGCCCTCGACCCCGGTTACCGCCCGGACGACCGCGAAACAGCAAAGTTTATCGCGCGCTTCACAGAGAACCGCCTCGTCCTCGGCGAAGAGGATCTAGAAGTTGACGAAAACCTCATCTCCGCCGTCGGCGAGGCAATCATCCGCCGCACCCACATACTTCCGTACAAACGGCTGTCGCCGACCTCCGTGGCCGCGCTGATGACCAACCCGCTCGATTTTCCGAACCGGGAAGCGTTCCAGACTACGACCGATCTCAAGGTCGAGGAAATCGCCGTCGCACCGCATTCCGTCATCGATACGCTGCTGAAAAAACACGTCGGTGCCGGTGCCTCGGAGGACGAGGGACCGACGATCGACAGCGGGGAAATGGCCGAGATCGCCGATGTCATCGGCGTGGAATACGCCGAAGCCAAGGATGGCTCCGAAGACGAGGATTTCTCCGACGAGGACTCCGCGCCCATCATCCAGTTGGCGAACCGCATCATTGAAGACGCCTACATCTCCGGTGCCTCCGACATCCACATTGAGCCCCAGGAGAAGGAACTCGTCGTGCGCTACCGCGTGGACGGCGTATGCGCGGAAAAGCTGCATCTTCCGAGCAAAGTGACAGGCGCACTTGTCGCCCGCCTCAAAGTCATGGCCGACCTCGACATCGCCGAAAAGCGACTGCCCCAGGACGGGCGTATTATCTTCAAGCGCTTCACAAAAAAGAACATCGACATCGACCTGCGTATTGCGACCGGACCAATGAACTTCGGCGAAAAGGTGGTCATGCGTATCCTCGACAAGACAAAGTCGGCGCTGCCCATCACCGCACTTGGTTTTTCCGAGGAAAACCTGAAGCGCTACCGCGAGTGCATCGTGCAGCCCTACGGCATGATCCTCCACTGCGGACCGACCGGTTCCGGTAAATCGATGACCCTGTTCTCCGCGCTGCGGGAGATCGCCGCTCCCGACATCAACATCCAGACCGCCGAAGATCCGATCGAGTACACCGTGCCGGGCATCAACCAGATGCAGATGCACCGGCAGATCGGCCTAACCTTCGCACGGGCTCTGCGCGCCTACCTCCGGATGGACCCCGACGTCATCCTCGTCGGTGAGATCCGCGACCAGGAAACCGCCGAGATCGCCGTTGAAGCAGCGCTCACCGGTCACCTCCTTCTCTCCACTCTCCACACCAACGACGCCCCTTCGTCCATCGCCCGTTTTTCGGATATGGGTATCGAACCGTTCATGATCTCCGCATCGCTGCTCGTCGTCTGCGCCCAGCGGCTCATGCGCCGCGTGTGCAAAAGTTGCTGTACCCACTACACGCCGGAGGGCAATGAAGCCGAGATCGTGCAGCGCGCCCTCGACGGCTGGCTCGGCGAAGTCCCGCGGGCGAGCGAATACGGCTGCCCGAAATGCGGCGACAACGGTATGAAAGGCCGCGTCGGCATTCACGAACTCATGCGCAACAACGACGAATTGACCAAAATCATCAACGCCGGCGGCGACTCCGCCGCGATCAAGCGCGTCGCCATGGAAACCGGCATGAAAACGCTCCACCAGGACAGCATGCTCAAGGTGAAGGAAGGCGTGTCCACGGTTATGGAAGCGCTCGGCACCGTGCCCACAGACCTCTTCGTCGCGAAAAAACACGAACACGAAATGAAGGTCCAGCAAGCTACGCCCGCTGCCGCCGAATAAGCGGACCCACCCTTGCCGCGAGGTTTCAGCGCGTGAGAAAGTAACGGCGTTGCCGCTCACTCACGGGCATCCCCACACGCTCCATCACCTGCATCATGTCCTCCCACACCATGCGCTTTGTGCGCAGGGTGTCATTGCGAAGGAGGTAGCTGGGATGGAAGGTAGGCAAAAGCGGAATTCCCGAGAACTCGTGCCATTGGCCGCGCACCTGCCCCATCTTGCGCTTCGGGTCGGGCCCGAGCAGTCCGTCCACCGCCGTCTTACCGAGAGCCACGATGACCTTAGGAGCGACAACTTCCACTTGGGCCCGCAGGTAAGGCAGACAAAAAGCCATTTCCTCCGCCGTGGGCGGACGGTTGCCCACGGAGGTCGGCATTTCCGGCCGCCAGTTCATGATGTTGCCGATGTAGACGTCACCACGCGACAAATCCATCGCGCCGATGATCTTCGTGAGCAATTGTCCCGCCGGCCCGACAAATGGCTCGCCCTGCTCTTCCTCGTCCGCCCCCGGTGCTTCCCCGCAGAAAAAGATATCCGCCTCCGCCGAACCCACACCAAAAACCACCTTCTTGCCGGGCTTCACATGCGCGTTGCATACCGGACAATCCAGCACCCGCTTGCGCAGCCACGCCAACCGCTCCGCCGCGGCTCCATCCGGCAACTCCACCGACGGCGGCGGTGGAATCGGCGCGCTCGGCCCCGGCCGAGCGGGCTTCGGCGCCGCTTTGCGCGGCTCCCGCGTGCGCCCCTCACCCATCGGCAGGACCATCTCGTGCGCTCCGCCGAAGGATACCGCCTTCTCTCCGCCGCGCGCGACTTCGGCAGGCGACGGCCCGGAGGCGGCCACTGGCGTCCGCCCTGCCGAAGCCTCCGCCGCGAAGGCCGCGCGCAGATCCCCGAGCGTCCCGTCCGCCAGATACACATGGGAGACACCCGCATCGCGCATCGCCTTCAGCTCTTCGACCACGGCCTGCAATTCCTCTCGCATACCGTCCGACGATGGCACAGCTTCCCGGCCCGTCCACCCGAAAACCGCAACACCCGGCGGGGACCGGGATTCATCCGGAACCGGCTTCAAAATCCGCCTTTGGAGACTGGCGGCGGTCGTCTGCAGAACTTCAGGCATTCGATAACACCTTTATTCACTACCTCCAGCGCGTTAGGTGTTCGTTCGGTACGTTGCTCTAGCTAGGCGCTATAAGTACTAATTTTAAGGCGATTAGAAGGCCTTTTTTCTTGCCCCCTCCCCTCTGCATTGAATTGAATACCCTATATGGATCTGACTACCCGCTGGTTTCTCCACCTCTGCCTCTGCCGCGAACACGCTCTGCTCGTGCCTTCCGACATTGATAAACTTGTCGAAGGTGCGGGCACGGATGACGATGCGGTGGCCTACGGGGAACGGATTCTCGACCTGAATATCACTTCGGACACAGAGCTTCTTCAAAGTCTGTTGGACAGCGCCTGCGATGCCGCCTCGAGCGGCACCGAACCTCCCGCCGGTCCCGCCACCACGGCGGACGAAAGCAAAACAGCTGCGCTGCTTCCACCAAATTCCTCCACGACTGCGGCGGCAGCGCCCTCTGCATCCGGCGGCTGCGCCGAATCGCCGCTCCCCGCGGACGGTGTCGAGCCGGACCTCCCCGACTTTCCGGCCCTCGAAGGCGCACCGGACGACGTCCTCCTCGCGGCGATGATCGGTCTGCTGCGCTACGCCTCGGCCAGCCGGGCAAGCGACCTGCACGTGAGCGCGGGTGCGCGCCCGTTTGTGCGGCGCGACCGAAAAACCCACTACCTGCACCCGGGGCCAATCACCGCGGGTGTGGCCGAGGGACTCAACCGGGTTCTCCTGCCGCCTGCGGAATGGGACAATTTCCGGAACCGCCACGACATCGATTTCGCACTCCCTCTCTCCACCGGCGAACGTTACCGCGCCAACCTCATGCGGCACCGCGACGGATACGCCGGCACCTACCGGACGGTGAACTGCAGTATCCAACCCCTGAGCGAACTCGGCTTCCGCAACGCCAAAACCGTCGACCGGCTCCTCGCCTACCACAACGGCCTTATCCTTGTCACAGGACCGGTCGGCTCCGGCAAGACAACCACCCTTGCCGCCCTTGTCCAGCAACTCAACCAAACCCGTGACGACCACCTTATCTCCGTCGAGGATCCCATTGAGTTCGTCCACCGGTCGGAACGGTGTATCATCACCCAGCGCGCTGTCGGCTCCCATACGCAGAGCTTCCACAACGCGCTCAAAGGCGCCCTCCGGCAGGATCCGGACATTATCGTCATCGGCGAGATGCGGGACCTCGAAACCATTGAGATGGCGATCAGCGCTTCCGAGACGGGCCACCTTGTCATCGGCACAATGCACACAAGCGACGCCGCCACGACGTTGAACCGTCTTCTCGATGTCTTTCCCCCGGCTCAGCAAGGTCAGATCCGCGCCATGGTGGCAGAGAGTCTGCGCGGGATTGTCTGCCAGCGCCTTCTCCCGGCCAAGGCGGGCGGGATGGTCCTCGCCACCGAAGTGCTTCTGCGCAATCTTGCGGTCTCCGCGCTCATTCGGGAAGGCAAGACACAGGGGCTTTCCAACATCATTGAAACCGGCAAGGCCGAGGGCATGGTCACGATGGACAGCTCCGTCATGGAACTCTGGCGCGAAGGGCGCCTCCTCGACGAAGTCGCGCTCGCCAATCTCAAGAGCGAATCCGCCCGCAGTGAAATCCGCTTGCACGGCGGGCACGACGAATCCACGTCCGAAGCGGACGACTCCGAATCCGTCGGCAAGGCCCGGCGGCTCATCAACTGGTAGACACACCACATGGCAAAGATCGACACCTACCTGCGCGCAATGCTCGAAGCCGACGGCTCCGACCTGCACCTGAGCGTCGGCGCACCCCCGAAAATCCGCGCTTCCGGTGCCATTCGTGCCCTCGACACTACCGTCGTCACCGAAGAATCGATGCGCACGCTCCTGCGCGAGATCTGCACCGAAGAGCGCTGGGACGAATACCTCGGCAAACGCGACCTCGACTTCGCCTACGAAATCCCCGGTCTTGCGCGCTTCCGCGGCAGCTACCTCTACAACTTCTGGGGGCAAAGCGCCGTCTTCCGTCAAATCCCCGCCGACATCCTTTCCTTCGACAAGCTCGGACTGCCGGGGGTCTTGAAGGACGTTTGCGGCTACACGGGGGGACTCGTCCTCGTCACTGGTCCCACCGGCAGCGGCAAATCGACGACGCTCGCCGCGATGATCGACTACATCAACGAGCACTACCAGAAACACATCATCACCATCGAGGATCCCGTCGAGTTTGTGCACCCGCGCAAGCGTTCCGTCATCGTCCATCGCGAGGTCGGCACCCACACCGGGTCCTTTGCCAATGCCCTGCGCGGGGCTATGCGCGCCGACCCGGATATCGTCCTCGTCGGCGAAATGCGCGAACTGGAGACAATCAAACTCGCCCTCAACTGCGCCTCCATGGGCATGCTCGTCTTCGGCACCCTCCACACCAACAACGCCCCGAAGACTGTCGACCGCATCATTGACGCCTTCCCCGCCGCGGAGCAGGACCAGATCCGCGTCATGCTCGCGGGCAGCCTCGCCTGCGTCGTCTCGCAACTCCTCTGCAAACGCCAGCCGAAGGGCCGCATCGCCGTGCACGAAATCCTTCTGCGCCACGAAGCCCTGCCCAACACCATCCGCACCGGACGCATCAGCGCCATCCGCGGAATTATCGAAAACGGCGCCGACCGCGGCATGCGCCTCATGGACACCTCCATTCGCCAAGCCTACGACGCCGGCCACATCACCGCCGAAGAAGCCTACCTCAAGGCCTCCGACAAAGACGCGTTTGCAAAGCTCCTCGACAACTGACCCGCGCGCTCCCCGCCCGAAAGTCCGGCCATCCCGGCACCACGCCCCCCTTCCGTCAAAAGGCAAATAATTTATTCCTGATAATTTTAGAGCAACTATTATATCTGCGATTTAAATATAGTGAATTTCATAACTATGGGACAGAATTTTGTGCGCAAATAATTTAATTGTGATTTAATTAATATGATTTTTTATTTCTCCGGGAAAATTTTAGCGCATGTATCAAGACCCTGCAATTTGGTGCCGGTTCAGGCGAGGGATCGCAAGGTTGCGGGTCTTCGCGCACTCTCGACCGACCGGTCGGGACGGCAGGCGGCTACGGTGGCCGGGCTCGTTCGGTGAACACCGCGGCGCGCGTGCGCGGTTGGGAGGCCGTAGGTGCCCGCGTGCACCCGGCTTTTCCGCCATTGGGGTAAGCGGGCGGGCGACAACGGAGGATGCGGCGGGGCCGTCTGTCGTTGACCCTCCCGGGAAACAGCATGCACTTGCATCGTCATGGCAAGAATCCTCACCCTACTGCTTCTCGGCGCTCTCATCTACCCGTGCATTCCGTCCGTCGCGGGTGTGCCCGAACGGCGCGAAGCGGGCAACGTTATCCTCGAAGGCATCCCGGAGATCCCGGCCCACCACGAGGAACGCATCCGTCCGTACTTGGAGACGCGCGGGGCGGGCGTGGTCGATTGGCGGCCGGACGGCGAAGGGCTGCTTATTGTCACTCGATTCGGCGAGATGCCTCAGGTACACGAAGTCCGCATGGCGGGCGGGGCGCGCCATCAGATCACGTTTTCTCCCGAAAACATCACGTCGGTGCGGGTGCGTCCCCACTCCGCGCCGGGCGACTTCCTCTTTCTCCGCGACCGAGGCGGCGACGAACTCTACCGGCTCTACCTTTTTGGGCGGGAATCGGGCGTGGCCACGCTCCTGAGCGACGACGCGTCCCGCGCCACCGCTCCCCTATGGAACAACGCGGGGAGCCGCATTGCCTACAGCTCGACAGAGCGCACCGGCCGCGACTGGGACATTCATCTCGTCGACCCGGAGGACCCGGACAACCGGCGCATCGTCTACGAAGCCGACGGCTTCTTCATACCCGTGGAGTTTTCACCCGACGACAACCGGCTCCTCCTCGCACAGTTCTTCTCCGCCACGGAGTCCTACCTGCACCTTCTCGATCCCGAAAGCGGAGAAATCCGGCCTGTGGACGACGACGCCCCGGAGATCAACGAAACAATCGCCTACGGGCGCACGGCGTGGGCCCACGACGGGAAGAGCCTTTTCATTGTTTCAGACCGCGACGACGAGTTCATGCGCCTGCGCCACCACGATATTGAGAGCGGCGCCGAACAAATCCTCACCAAGCACATTCACTGGAACATAGAATCCATTGCCCTGTCCCCCGTCGGTGACATTCTTGCCTTTTCCGCCAACGAAGACGGCATATCGCGTCTCTACCTTCTCGATACGAAGACGATGAAGATCCGTCCTCCCGCCGACATACCGGTGGGTATCGTGAGCGGGCTCAGCTGGCATCCGGACGGCAACCGCATCGCTTTCGCGCTCGAGACTCCGCGCTCGCCAAACGATGCCTACGTGATCGACACGGAAAGCGGAGAACTGGAGCAGTGGACGTTCTCCGAGGTCGGCGGACTCGACACGGGACGCTTTGTCGTTCCGGAACTCATCCGCTTCAACACATTTGACGTAGTGGATGGCCGGCCGCGCGAACTCTCGGCATGGATGTTCCGTCCGGAAACCGAAGGGCCGCACCCCGTCGTTGTTTTCATCCACGGCGGGCCGGCGGCGCAGTACCGCCCGCGTTTCTCTCCGCTCTGGCAATACATCACCAACGAGATGGGCGCTGCCGTCATCGCGCCGAACGTCCGCGGCTCGACGGGATACGGACGCACCTTTGTCTCCCTCGACGACGGTTACCTGCGCGAGGACAGCGTGCGCGACATCGGCGCCCTCCTCGACTGGATCGGAGAACAGGAAGACCCCGACGCCGACCGCGTCATCACGATGGGAGGAAGCTACGGAGGGTATATGGTTTATGCCTCCCACATTCACTACGGCGAACGCCTCGCCGGAGGTATCAGCACCGTCGGTATCAGCAATTTTGTTACATTCCTCGAAAACACGGCCGACTACCGCCGGGACCTGCGGCGCGTGGAATACGGAGACGAACGCGATCCGGAGATGCGTACCTTCCTTGAGTCCATTTCGCCGCTCAACCACGCCGACCGAATCCACCGGCCGATGCTCATCGCGCAGGGTGCGAACGATCCCCGAGTCCCGCTTTCCGAGGCCGAGCAAATGGTCGAGCGCATCCGCGCCAGCGGCATCGAACCGTGGTATTTCCTCGCTCTCGACGAGGGCCACGGTTTCCGCCGCAAGAGCAACGCCGATCTCTACCGCCTCGTCACCGTCGCGTTCATCGAGAAAGTATTCGGACCCGACAGAGGCGGTGCCGAAAGGAGCCGCTAATCGGGAATCTCCACAACAGCAGAGGACCCTTCGCTCCGTAACTCGCCCGCGATCTCTCCGACGGCGTCGGCGAGGGCTTGCCAGTCTCTTTCCTTCGTCTCCCAACCGGAACTCACGCGGATCGTGCGGCGCGCTTCCCCTGCCGCGAGGCCCATGGCGGAAAGGACATGCGACGGCCCTTCGCGGCCCGTCGCGCAGGCGCTCCCCGTCGACACCATAAAGCCACGGCGGCTCAGGCGGTTGACCCAGCGGTGATTCAGCGCGTGCGGCATGACAAGCGACACTGTGTTCCATAGCGCCTTGGCTTCGCCCGTCGCAGCCTTTACGCCCGATGGCGCGAGGCGTTCGACGAAATCCCGCCGCCACGCGCGGCGCGCGGCGGCTTCCGTGGTGTCGTCGGCAAGCGAGGCCGTGTGTTCCAGCGCCGCCGTCATCGCGGCAACTCCGGGCAGGTTTTCCGTGCCCGCCCGCCGTCCGCCTTCCTGCTCGCCGCCGACCATGGCGGCGAATCCCTCTACCCCGCGCGGGACGCGGAGAAACCCGACGCCCTTGGGACCGCCGAATTTATGCCCGCTACCGACAAGAAAAGTCCTGCCTGCGGGAACACGGAGCGGCAGGCGGCCCGCCCATTGCACAGCATCGCAGAGATAGACGGCATCGCTTGACCGGCAAACCCCGGCAATTTCCTCCCATGGCTGGAGCACCCCCGTTTCGTTGTTCGCCGCCATAACCGCGACAAGCGCGGGGCGAACGTCACGAAGCCGCGCACCGAACCGGTCCATCTCCACCCGCCCGGCGTCATCCACCTCAAGGGAATGCACACGCTCCTTCCAAAAGGCATCCGCCGCGGCACGCACACACGGATGTTCCACCGCAGAGATAAGGCAGGCCGCCCCGCCTGCGGCCCCCGCGAAGTGCCGGAGGACGGCGTTCGCCCCTTCCGTCGCCCCCGAGGTGAAGACAATCTCCTCCGGTTCCGCGCCGAGCCGGCCCGCCACCCGCTCGCGGCACCGGTCCAGCTCCGCCCGCGCACGGGCACCGGCCCGGTGGGGACTCGACGGGTTGGCAAAGTGTTCCCGCGCCGCCGCCACGAAGGCGGCTTCCGCCTGCGGCAGCATGGGCGCGGTCGCGTTGTGGTCGAAGTAGACCATGACTCACACCCTAGCCCCGCCGAGCAAACCGCGCAACCAGCGCGCAACGGCGTCCCGTGCTCCCTCCCGCGGAAGATCCATCGCGGCCGTGCCGACCGACTCCTCAAATACATGAAGACGCCCGCCGCGCACATGGGCGGCGGCGGCGGCGTGGCATCCACCGCCCATCGCCGACAAAGCGAGCCGCTCCAACCCGACGGCGTGCGCTGTTGCCGCACACAAAAAGGGTGCCCATAGCGCAGCGTCCCCGGCGCGGCACTCCACGGCAATCGCCCCCTGCCCCGCCGCAGGCACACATTGGCGGACACCGAGCGGCTGAAAGACCAGACCCTTCCAGCGGCGAATGCCGAGGCGGCGCAGACCGGCCAGCGCCATCACCGTCCCGTCCGCCGCGCCGTCCGCAACTTTGTCGAGGCGCGTACCCACGTTGCCGCGGATCTCCGTCCATTCCACATCGGGAAAGAAGCGTCCGATCTGAGCGCGCCGCCGGGGGCTGCCCGTCGCCAGCCTCCGCACCCGCGCAACCCCATCGCGCAGCACGAGAACGTCCTCCGCCGGCTCGCGCGGCAGGAAGCCCGCGAGTGCGAGCCCGTCGGGCAATTCCGTCGGCAAATCCTTCGACGAATGCACCGCGAGATCGGCCTCGCCCGCGGAGAGCGCCCGTTCCAGCTCCGAAGTGAACAGCCCCTTGCCGCCCTTCGCCTCCAGCGACCACTCGAGGCGTTCGTCGCCCTCGGTCGAAAACGTGCGCTCCTCAAACGCCACACCGGGCATGCGCACGGAGAGAAATTCGATGGCTTCGCGTGTCTGCGCGCGGGCGAGCGGCGAACGCCGCGTCGCCACGACAACTGTCGACGAATGGGACATATCCCGCGCATCCTTGGCACCGCCCCGGCGGGAAGCAAGCGCGCGGCATGCGCTGCCGGACCGCCGCTCAGTCCTTGCCCGCGAAATACCCCGGAGCGCGGAGGATAAGGCGGCCTTTTACATCGGGCAGAATCCACCGCCCCCCCCCGTCGACGGCCTTTAGCTCCGTCCCTTCCGGCACAAGCACTTCAAGCGAGAAAGCATTCAGCCCGAGGCTCATGCCCGCGAAGGACAGAGCGTCCTCGATGACGTCGATATCGTGGCTCTTCCGTGTTGGGAGGTAATTGAGCAGGGTCAGAACGAGATCTTCGCCCTTGCGGCGCGGCAGAGCGAGAACATGGGCGGGCAGGCCCGGCGCAAGCAGCGGACGAGCGCCGAGCCGCTCCAGCGCCCGCGCAAAAAAGTCCCGCAAGTGCCGGTTGCCCGACTGCCTGTAATCGAGGAAGAGCGGGTCGCTGAAATACGCGAACGAATCGTTGCCGGCGACGGCGGGCGTCGGCGCGGCCGTCGTGTCCGGAGGGGTCTGGAAGTGCGAACAGAACTTCAGGTCGCTGCGCTTGAAATAAGGTTGTATCCGGTCGACCCATACCTCGGCTCCATCGCCCGCTTCCACTTCCCTGCCCTGCGCGTAGTGAACACGGCAGTCACCGGCGTATTCCGGATAAAACACCTCCCGCGCCCGCCAGTATGAGGGATACAACGACAACGGCGCGCCCGGCCGGACCGGCAGCCAGTCCAACGTCCATTCTCCGTTTTCGTCAAAACCCGCCGCATCGCTGAGGACGAGCTTGCCGCCTTCCGCGCAATAGGACTTCAACCGCTCGCGCAACGGCGGCGTGACGACCGTCGAGTCCGGCAGGACAACGGCGGCGTATCCGGCGAGGTCGCTGTCGTCATCCAGCACGGCGGCGTCGTATTTCAGTTCCTCGAGCATGAGAATGACACCCTCTTCGCTCTTTCCGGCCACATCCATGTCGCTGCCGGGGTTGGCCGCCGGGACGACGCCGACCGTCGGACACGGGACCGAACCGGCGTAAGTCGCCTCAGCCGCTTCGACCTGCGCAAAGACGGAACCGATGAGCCGGTAGGCCCCTTCGTCGAGCGTGCCGCGCGGATGCAACTGGTCGCCCACCGAGCAGGCACCGCCCATCGCCTGCGCACGGAAGCACTCGAATTCCAAGGCGGGAGGCGGCTTGAGCCCGCCGAAGTCTCCCCACATTTTTTGAAAACGCCCCGTCATTCCCAACCATGGCATATCCCACATCATGAGCTGGCGCGCAAAGCGCGGATAGTGGTAATACCCCCAGAATCCGGAAGGCAGGGATTCCAACTCAATGTGTGTCTCCCGCCGCGCGCGCACCCGCCAGCCCGCGCGGTTGTCGACAAACGACTTGTTACTGGAGTTGTAGAAGACGCTCGCCTTGGGCGCGCGCCCGCGGATGAACTTGGTGAACCGCTCCGCGAATTCACCCTGCATGGCGGACTCGAAGAGCGCGTTGTCCCGCGCCGTGTCCTCCGTGAGGCCAAGCTTCGCGCGTTTTTTCATGGAGGCCTCGCTGAAACACGCGCCGCCGTCCATAAAGAGGATATCAATAAAGAATCCGTCCACGGGATAGGCCTCGAGGATCTCCGCAAGGTGGGCCTCGAAGTAATCCTGATAGTCGGGATGGGCGAAATTGTTGAAGCGCCAACCGCCGGGCTGCACCGTTTTCATATCCGCCGAAGACGCCACCTGCGCGAAACGCCCGTTGGCGTACATCTGCCGCCACTCCGGGTAGAGGTCGGCGACGCGTTCCTCCCACACCACGGTCGTGTAAACCGGGGCGCGTATCCCCTCGCGGTGCAGCGCTTCAATCGCCTCGCCCAACAGATCGCGCCCGTCCAAATACGGATGGACCTCGCCGAGCACCGTCGGGTAGTAGCTCATCCCGTGGTGGCACTTGGCGAACACCGTCACACTGTTGACGTGCGCCTCGCGCATCCGCCGCGCAAAGGTCGGTGCATCAAAGTCCGCCGCCACGCCATCAATGAAAGGCGATGTGTGAAAGTCGAGGTGGATCTGCCGCGCGGGCAACGGGTCGATTGATAAGTCCATTCCCCTGCATAGTGCGCCGACGGGAACGGCCAAGACAAATGCGGCCCCGGTTTTAATGTACAGAAGCGCAGGCCCCAAGGCTGCGAAGAAACAAACCACTGGGCAAGGGGCTCCACGGCATCAATAAACGTCGCCCATCAACCCATGGTTTCCAAGCTCAACCGCCCATTTCCCTCACTTCCGGTTCGAGCGTCACGCCAAAGATTGCGTGAACGGTTTCGCGCACATGGCGGATGAGGGCGCGCACGTCGGCGGCGGAGGCCTTGCCGAGGTTTTCGATCCAGTTGGCGTGCTTGGGGCTGACGCAGGCGTCGCCGATCCGGAATCCCTTGAGGCCCGCGCGGTCGATATGGATGGCGGCGGGCACCCCGTCGCTGGCGCGGAAGACGCTCCCCGCCGTGGGCCGTGTGAGCGGCTGCTTGCGTTTGCGGTCGGCAAGGTGTTCGCGGGTCTCGTCGCGAATGGACGCGGCATCGCCAGGGTGCTCGAGGCGGAAGCGCGCGCGCGTCACGATAGCGTCCGCGAAGGGTCCGTCCGCGTCCTGCAAGATGCTGTGACGATAGTCCATGTGCAGGTCCGCCACCGCCGCGCGCACAGAATCCCCGTCGGGTCTCACCAATTCGACATCCACAAGCACGGCGCGGGTGTCGCGTGGGTCACCGGGGCCGAAGCCCGCGTTCATGAAGACGGCGCCGCCCACTGTGCCCGGAATGCCAATGTAAAACTCGTATCCGGAGAATCCTTCCGCCGCCGCCGCTTTGCTCAGACGAGGCAACGACGCGCCCGCGCCCGCGACGAGGCAGTCGCCCTCCCGCCGGATGTCCTGCCAAATATTACGCGTGAGAATGATGAGTCCGGGCAGTCCGTCGTCGTCAATCAGCACATTCGAGCCGCGCCCGAGAATCCACACCGGAAGCCCCCCGGCGCGCGCCCATGCGAGCAGGCCCGGCAACGCCTCCGCCGGCGGTTCGGCAAGGAACCGCGCCGGGCCGCCGATGCGCCATGTCGTAAAGGGCGCGAGGGACACATTTTCGCGGAGAAAAGGAAACGGAAGAGCTGCCATGGTTGCCGCGCACAATGGCAGGGCTCTTCCGCCGCAGGCAATGCCCGTGACGGCCCGTGGTCCCAAAAATTTGCCCGCGACTACAAATCAAACTCGCTTTTGAAATAGGCGATGGTGCGGTCGAGACCCTCGTCGAGGTCGACGGTGGGCTCCCAACCCAGCTTTTCACGCGCGAGGGTAATGTCGGGCTTGCGCTGGAGGGGATCGTCCGCGGGCAGCGGTTTGTGGATGACCTTCGACTTTGAGTCGACCTTCTTGATGACTTTTTCGGCCAGTTCGAGGATGGTGAATTCGCCGGGGTTGCCGATGTTCACGGGTCCGGTGATGTCGTCCTGGTTCATGAGGAGGACGAAGCCCTCGATGAGGTCGTCGACGTAGCAAAAGGAACGCGTCTGTTCGCCGTTGCCGTAGACTGTGATGTCTTCGCCGCGCAACGCCTGGACGATGAAGTTGGAGACGACGCGCCCGTCGTCGGGCAACATGCGCGGCCCGTAGGTGTTGAAGATGCGCACGACGCGGATATCGACGCCGTTTTCGCGGTGGTAGTCGAAGAAGAGCGTCTCGGCGACACGCTTGCCCTCGTCGTAGCAGGCGCGGATGCCGATGGGGTTGACGTTGCCCCGGTAGCTCTCCGGCTGCGGATGGACGTCCGGATCGCCGTAGACCTCGGAGGTCGAGGCCTGGAAGACCCGCGCACGCACGCGCTTGGCCAGCCCGAGGCAATTGATCGCCCCCATCACCGAGGTCTTTACCGTCTTGATGGGATTGAACTGGTAGTGCACGGGCGAGGCCGGACACGCGAGATTGTAGATCTGATCGACCTCGACCTTGAACGGGTCGATGATGTCGTGCCGCATCAGCTCAAAGTCCGGGCTTCCGAGGAGATGCCTGATGTTGCGCTTGCGTCCCGTGAAGAAGTTGTCGAGGCAGATGACTTCGTTACCGTCCTTGAGGAGACGGTCGACGAGATGGCTGCCGAGAAATCCGGCGCCGCCGGTGACCAGTATTCGCATGGTGGATTCTTATTGTGTGGTTTGTGATTGAGGTGGGTCGGCTTCTGTCCGGCGGGGGGAACCGCCGGGGTTTTCCGGCGATTCGGCTCTCTGGATGGAGAACGATTTCCGAAATGGCGAGCCTTCGTTGCGGCTTGACGGAAAATCCCGGCGGGCGGGCGCCGCGGGCGGGTGATCAAAGATCCAGCACCCGCACCCATTCGCGGTGCTCTTTGTACCACGCCACCGTCTTGGCGAAACCGTCGGCGGCGGATGTCTCCGGCTCCCAACCGAGGAGTCGGCGGGCCTTGGTAATGTCCGCGCTGGTGTGTTGCATGTCGGCGCTGTGGAAAGGTTGCGGATCGAAGACGGCCTTCTTCCCGAGCAGCTCCTCGAACGTCCGGATCATCGTGTTGATGGAGACGGGTTCGCGCCCGCCCCCGAGGTTGAAAATCTCGTAGCCCACCCGCTTGAGGGCAGCTACCGTTCCGCTGGCAATGTCGTCCACGTAGGTGAAATCCCGCGTCTGCGTGCCGTCGCCGTAGAGCGTGAGGGGCCGTCCGTCGTCAATCCAGCGGATGAAGCGGAGGATGGACATGTCCGGACGGCAGGCCGGGCCGTAAACGGTGAAATACCGCACGACCGAGACATCGATCTTGCAGAGGTAATGGTAGGTGTAAGCGAGCACCTCAGCGGCTTTCTTCGAAGCGGCGTAGGGCGAAATCGGTGTGTTGACCGGCAAATCTTCTTTGAAGGGCATGGGCAGCCCCGCGTAGAGGGAGCTGGTCGAGGCGAGCACGAGCTTGCCCACCTCGTGAATGCGCATGCACTCGAGAAGGTTCAGCGTTCCGGTTACATTCGTCGTGAAATACACATACGGATTCTCGATGCTGGCGCGCACCCCGGCCCGCGCCGCGAGATTGACGACAGCATCGAAGCGGTGCCCCTCGAAAAGCGCCTCGACCCCATCGCGGTCCTCGATGTCGAGGTCGACGGGCGTGTAACCCGCACGACCGTCGAGCTGCGCCGCGCGCCACTTTTTGAGTCGCACATCGTAGTAGTCGTTGAAATTGTCGACGCCGACGACCGTGTATCCGGCATCCAACAGAAGTTCGGCGGTGCGCCAGCCGATGAATCCGGCAGCTCCTGTGAGGAGTATGTTCATGGCCAACTTATGCCGGAGAGAATTCGCACACGTCAATCGTCTGCCGCAGCCGGCGCGCGCGCGACAGCGCTCCACACCATCCCCGCCACGACCAAAACCGCGGACGCAAGCGGAAGCGCAGCCCATGGAGCCTCGAGAACCCGGAGCATCAGTGCGGTGACACCGCACCACAGCAGCGGAATGACCGACGCCGCCCACAGACGCCAGCCCTTCAGGGCCATGAGAAGAATGCCGAGCGTGGCCACGGCGGTGGGGTCGGGCAACAGCCCGACAACCTCGGCACGCGCCCACCCGCCCCCCGCCAAGGCGGTGATCCCCGGCCAAAGCAAGACCCCGCCCGTTGCCACCGCCAGACCGAGCCACCGCGGATCGAGAGCGCGGGCCATCCGGTCGCCGCCGGGCGTCCACGGCGCCACGGCAAGGCCCAGCAGTATCACGCCTTGAGCGAAATACGCCCAACCGAAATACACGCCCGCCCAATTCAGATCCGCGTAACGATGGATGAGAAACGCGCCGCCCGACCAAAACCACGCTGCCGAGAGAACGGCGAGCGCCGGGCGAACCCGACCCGAGAGAATCAGGACAACGACCGTCGCTCCACCAGCCAAGGCAAAGAATTGCAGGGGCCACTGCGCTTCATTCGTCCGCTCGATCATCCGGAAATAGACCTCCGGGGTGAAGGGGATGAAGTCCTCCACCGCGTAGGTTCTCCACTCCGCCATCATATCGACTCCACGTGGCGGATCATGCGTCTGCGCAAATCGGCGTCGGGAAGCTCGCCCCGCCCTGCGGCCATGTTTTCGCGCAGGTGTTCGACCCGGGTTGTCGCCGGAATCGCGCAGGTCACCGCGGGATGCGAGACGATGAACTTGAGAAGAAAGTCCGCCCAGTCCTTGCAGTCGAACGCCTCGACAGCCCAATCGGGAACCGGGTGTCCGTCCTTGAGGCCGCGGATCAGTGAGCCGCCGTCGTAGGGCCGGTTGGCAATGACGGCGATGCCCGCCTCGCGCGCGAGCGGGAGAAGACGTTCCTCCACCGCCCGGTGCGTGATATTGTAGGTCAACTGCACAAAATCGATACCGCCCCGCTCCATGATGCGTTCCATTTCGCCGTGGCGCCGTCCGTGGGAAGTGGTGATGCCGATGTAGCGGACCTCGCCCGCCTCCTTCATCTCCTTGAGCGTCTCCAGATGAGCTTCCCACGCGACAAGGTTGTGCACCTGCATGAGGTCGAATCGCTCAATGCCCCAAAGCTCCGAGGACTCCGCCACCTGTTCGCGGGTCTTCCCTCCGTCACGCGTCCACACTTTCTCCGCCGAAAACAATGTATCCGGCACATCCATACGGCGGAATGCAAAACCCATGAGTTCGCGCGCAGAACCATACATCGGCGAGCAGTCCACCATGCCGCCGCCCTCGTCGAAGAAGGCCTTCACCACCTCCGTGCGCGCCAGCATCAGCTCGCGGTCGTCGCCCACGTTGAAGGTCCGCCATGTGCCGAGCCCGATAACAGGCAGCTTCTCGCCCGTGGAGGGAATCGGCTTGAGCAAAGCCTTCCCCTTGTCCGGTGCCGCGGGGACGGGCGAATACAATGCGACGGTCGCGAGGCCCGTGCCCATCCACTTGAGGGCGCCCCGCCGGGAAATGCGGTGTTCGTTTTTCATGGGAATTGCCTTCCGGTTTTGCTTGTCGGCCCCGTTTGTTTGCCGCGCGGCGCGGGGCCGGTAAGATCCGCACGGAAAAGGGCGATCGAAAGAACAAGCACGAAAGCAAGCAGGACGAAGATCTTGTTGATGAACCAATTCGTCCGCCAGATGCTCCAGTTCGGATCCGCCAGAAACCATGCGAAGAGCGACAGAATGATGACGATCTCGACAACGGACATACCGATAGCCAGCGGACGGGTATACCACGGCCGCCGCAGCAATGCCCACCCCAGCCAGACATGCGCCACCGGCCAGAGGTCCCAGTAGATGTAGGTCGTCCACGGCACGCCCTCCGCCCACGCAAACCCTAATCATTAGCGACGCAGGAAAAGGTTCACCGTGCGGGTGAAAAAACTT
>JAFIGH010000053.1 GCA_020831525.1 Opitutales bacterium | reverse complement strand
TGGAGGCGCACGAGTTGCTGCGCCTGCGGCTGCGGTTCATGACGCGGGGCCGGGCATTGGGCCGGGAGGAGTGGCTGACGGAAGGCGGCGGCGCGCGGGCGCTGGGCGGGCTGCGGAAACAGCCGGGGACGGCGGCGGTGGAAGGCCTGCGCGGCGTGCAGATTTGCTTGGCCAACCCGAGCCACGCACGCAGCGGCGGGATGGATGGACCGAAGTAACGGCAAGGGAAACGGGAAACCGCCTCGCCTCTTTTGGACCGTCACGCGGCATGGACGTGCTCCATTGATTCTGTGTCTGCCGGCGGGTGCCGGGAGAGGCTACGCACGGCTTGCGGGAGGCGGGAGGAGCGCGCGCCAGACGGCAGCGGGATCTTCGCCTGGCCGGAGGGCGCGCAGCCAGTAGGTGAAGGTGTGGGTTCCGGGTGGAATCTTGTATTCGGGGAGGGTATCGGGGCCGCAACTGGCGGTGCCGAGACCGCGCTGGCGCAGGTCGATGTTGATGTGGGTGCGGGTTCGCTCCGGCAGTTCGTAGGGATGTGCCGCGGCAATGAGTTCCTCCGAGCTGTAGGGCAGCACCGATCCGCTGAAGGGATGTTCCGCCGCGACGAGAAGCCCGTTGCCGTCGTCGTCGCGCACGCCGATCCAGCGCAGGTCCTCGCGGTTGCCGGTTTCCTGCGGGGCGATGTAGGGAAAGTACGCCTCGTCGACAGTACAACGGAAACGCCCGATCCAGCCGCCCGCCTTGCGGTCGGCATAGGTCTCGACAGGCCCGCGGCCAAACCACTCGACGGTGTCGAATGCCGCCGGGAGCGCGGCGCGCACGCCGAGGCGCGGCAGGTCGGTGAGCGCGGGATCCACGATGAACGTGTTCTCGATGCACAGCCAGCCGTCAGCATGGCAGGAGAAGCGTTCTCGGTGCAAGAAAGCATCCGGATGCGCGGGCGTGGCGTAACGCGTTTCGCGCACCATGGCGGCATCCCCTTCTACGGCCTGCTCGTCGGCCCCGGTCACCCGGAGATCCATGAGTCCCGCGGCGTGGCATTTGCCGAGCAGTTTCTCCGGACGCTCCCAATGCTCGCGCTTGGCTTTCACGCCGTCATTGTCGGTGAAGCCGCGGATGACGTGCAGGCGGGGTGCCTCGTCGAAGAGGCTCCCTTGTTGGCGCAGCCAATCACTCGGCGCGCCCGCTCCCGTGGCAGACTGAATCCGCGGCGCGTACCGTATCCCGAGCGGAAACTGCTCCCACGCGATCTCGAATCCCGCCGGGTGCCAGCGGCCCGCCTCCCGGGTCCGCGCGCTCAGGCGCACAAACGCTTCGCCCGGCGGGAGTTCGCCCGGCGGCGGCATTTCGAGCGCAACGGTCTCTTCCGCACCGGGGGCGGCGCGCAGCGGCAGCGGACCGCCCCGCGCGACGGCGGCGCCGTCGACTTCCGCCGTCCAAACGAGTTCGAGCCATTCCGCGCCGCGGAAGAAGTCGCGGTTGACGACGCGCACGCGCCCGCCCTCGAGCGCCGCGAAGTGCAGGGGCTGGAAAAGCTTGCGGCACTCTTCCATGGCGGGCTTGGGCACGCGGTCGGGCATGACGAGGCCGTTGCAGTTGAAGTTGGCGTCGTTCGGTTCGTCACCGAAGTCGCCGCCGTAGGCCCAGTATTCGTCGCCCCCGTCCGGCGTGCGGACGCGCAGGCCCTGCTCCACCCAGTCCCAGATGAAGCCGCCCTGTAGCACCGGGTAGCGGTAGACGGCATCCCAAAACTCTTTGAGGCAGCCGTTGCTGTTGCCCATGGCGTGGGAGTACTCGCACGGGATCATGGGACGCTTGTCCGTGGGATTCTCTCCGAAGGCGACGACGCCGCGGACATCCGGGTACATCGGCGCGTTGATGTCGTTGGAAACTTCGCCGCCGGGGGTGATCGTATTGCCGCGCTGCTCCCAGCCGACGCGCACGGCAGGCTCGTTGAGGAGAAGGCGGGAATCGTCGGCGGCGCGCACGGCGCAGGCGGCGGCATCGTGGTTGCGCCCGTAGCCGGTCTCGTTGCCAAGCGACCACGCGAAAACGCAGGCATGGTTGCGGTCGCGCAGGACCATGCGCTCCGCACGTTCGACAAACGCCCGCTCCCAGCGCGCGTCGTGCCCGAGAGTGGAATAGTTGGCGTGCGCCTCTTGGTTGGCCTCGTCGATGACGTAGATGCCGTATTCGTCGCAGAGGTCGAGCCAGAGGGAATCGTTCGGATAGTGGGCGGTGCGCACGGCGTTGAAATTGTGCCGCTTGAGGCATTCGAGATCCTCCACCATGCGGGCGCGGCCCACGGTCTTGCCGGTGTCGGGGTCGTGGTCGTGGCGGTTGACGCCTTTGAGAATTACCGGCTGTCCGTTGAAGAGCAGTTGCCCGCCCGCGACACGCACGGAGCGGAACCCGACGCGAAGCGCGGTGTGCTCGATCTCCCCTCCCCCGTCGGCATCGACCATCGTGGCGAGGAGTGTGTAGAGGGCGGGTTCCTCCGCCGACCACGGGGCGGCGTCCTTCACCCGCACGCGCCGCCGCGCTTCAAAGCCGTCTTCGCGGTAGCCGGTGCCGTCGACGCGGAGGACCTTGGGCCGCTTCCAGATGTCGGCGCCGTCGGGCCCGAGGAGGCGGAGGCGGAAGGCAACGCGGCGGCCCGGCGCGCCCGCGAAGCCCGCGCGCGCACGCAAATCGAGCGTGCCCGTGCCGTCTTCCGGGCGAAAACCCGTCTTGGCGAATATATCGTCGATCCATACATCCGAGGTGGAGAGCAACTCGACGGAGCGGTGCAGCCCCGCCATCCACCAGTGGTCCTGGTCTTCGACATAGGAGAACGCGCTATAACGGATGACAACAATGGCGAGCGAGTGCTCACGGTCCGGGCGTACCCACGGCGTGAGGTCGAACTCGGCGGGCAGACGGCTGTCGGACGACATCCCGGCGAAGGCACCGTCGACATACACGAGCGCTACGCTCTCCGCACCGTTCACGCGGAGCCGCACCCGCCGCCCCGCCCAGTCCTCTGACAGGGCGAACCGGCGGCGATAGACGCCGGTGGGATTGTCCTCTGGCACGCGCGGCGGATCGTTCTCGAAAGGCATGACGACGTTGGTGTAGTGCGGGCGGTCCCAACCCTGCATCGTCCAATTGCCCGGCACTTGGATCGGCGCACCCCCGGCGACCTCCGCCGCGCCGACATGTTCCGTCGTGACCTCGCGCGGCGAGCCGAGGAAGTGAAACGACCACTCGCCGTCGAGCGACCGCACCCATGGAGAAGCCGCCGGATCACGCGCGAACGCGGAGGCAGCGTCCGCGTAAGGATAGCCAAATGCCCGCCCGGGCAGGCGGTTGACCTGTGTCAGCTCGGGGATTTCCCAGAAAGGGGGAAGCGGAAAGCCATTCATCATCGCGCCCGATGATGGTGGCGCACCTCCCAATGTGAAGCCGCAACGCTCTTTCGAGTTCTGCTTTGCTGAAATACCAATCGGTTGTAACCGCCGGCAGTGCAGCGTGCGGCGCGGGTAGCGCGTTCACGACGGCGCGCGGACCAACCGGAGGCACGCAGTCCACTCCGGTCAGACGGCAAGCCGGTCCGACTACAGCAACTCACGCATGCAAAACTAGACCAGCATGAGGGCAGGGTTTTCAAGGATTTCGCGCAGGGCGGCGAGGTACTGGGCGCCGACGGCGCCGTCGATAACGCGGTGGTCGCCGCTGAGGCCGACCTTCATACGGTAGCCGACGGTGATCTGGCCGTCCTTGCCGACAACCGGCGTCTGCACGGTGGCGCCCACGCTGAGGATGGCGGCGTTGGGCGGATTGATGATGCCGTAGAAATCGGTGATGCCGAACATGCCGAGGTTCGTCACCGTGAGGGTGCTGCCCTGCATTTCGTCGGGCTTGAGCTTGCGGTTGCGCGCCTTGCCGATGAGGTCCTTGGCCTCCGCGCTGATTCGGCGCAGGCCCTTGGACTGCGCCTCCCGGATGACCGGCGTGACCAACCCGTCGTCCACGGCCACGCCGAAGGCGAGGTGCACGTCGCCGTGCTGCACGATCTTGTCGCCCTTCCATGAACGGTTGATGGCTGGAACGCGGCGCACGGCTTCGGCGGCGGCCTTGAGGATAAGGTCGTTGACGGTGAACTTGATGCCGCCCTGCTCCGACGGCAGTTCAGCGAGGCCGTCGTTGAGCGACTTGCGCAGGGCGGCGAGCGGCGCGCCGTCCACCTCGCTCTGCAGATAAAAGTGCGGGGCCTCCGTCTTGGACAAGACGAGGGCACGGGCGATGGCAGCGCGCATGTTGGAAACGGGAAGCTCCTTGGCTTCGAGCGCCTGCACGGGAGCGGCGGCGGTCGGCGCGGCGGCCTTCTTCGCCGGCGCGGCGCCTTTGGCGGCGGTGCCTTCCTTGGCCGCTTTCTCGACGTCCGCCTTGACGATGCGCCCGCCGGGGCCGGAACCCTTTACGAGGGCGATGTCGATTCCCTTTTCTTTCGCGAGGTTGCGGGCAAGGGGCGAGGAACGGACGCGGTCGCCGCTTTTCTCCGCGGAGTCGACCTCCGAAGACGGCTTCTCCTCCTTCTCATTTTCCTTGGCAGGAGCCTTCGCCTTTTCCTCTCCGGAAGATTCTTTCTTCTTTGATTCCTTCGCAGCTTCCCCGGAGTCCTCTTTGCCAACGTCTTCGTCCTTATCGCCCTTTTCTTCCTCTTCGCCTTCGTCGCTTTCGCCTTCGTCGCCACCTTCGTCCCCGTCATCGGAGGACTCTTCTTCCTCGGCGGCTTTCTTGGCCTCTTTCTTCTTCTTGGCCACATCCGGAGCCTTTTCGCCCTTTTCACCGACGGCGCAGATCGGCTCGCCGATGGCCACGGAATCGCCCTCCTTGGCGTAGAGCTTGAGGATGACGCCGTCTTCGAAGTTTTCCACCTCCATGGTGGCCTTGTCGGTCTCGACCTCGGCGATCATGGTGCCGGAGGAGACTTCGTCGCCTTCTTTGACGAGCCAGTTGACGAGCGTCCCCGTGGTCATGGTGTCGCTCAGTTTGGGCATTTCGATAATTTCGGCCATGGATTTGGATGGAATGCGGTTCGCAGGAACAGGTATGGAGAGAGATGAATTCGGTAACGCGGTCTCAGGCTTTCACGTTGAGCATGTCGAGTGCTTCGCGCACAATCACCCTGGTCTCGGGCAACTGCGCCTTTTCGAGGGGCGGGCTGTAGATGGCGGGGGCGTCAACGGCGCTGATGCGGTGGACGGGCGCGTCGAGGTAGTCGAAGGCGCGGCGCTGGATGAGGTGCGAGATCTGCGAACCGATGCCGCAGTAGGGTTTGTTTTCCTCGACGAGCAGCGCGCGGTTGGTCTTCTTCACCGATTTGAGAATCGCCTCTTCATCGAGAGGGCGGATGCTCCGCAAGTCGACAACCTCGGCGTCGATATTGTGCTTCTTCTTCAGTTCCTTCGCGGCGGCGAGGGCCATGAGCACGCTGCGCCCGTGGGCGATGATGGAGAGGTCCGTGCCCTCGCGCTTGACGTCGGCCTTACCGAGCGGAATGAGAAAATCGGGATCCTCTGGGACTTCGCTCTCCTCGCCGTAAAGGATCGTGCTCTCCATGAAGAAGACGGGATCGTTGTCGCGGATGGCGCTTTTCATCAGCCCCTTGGCGTCGGCGGCGGTCACCGGGACGACACACTTGAGACCGGGGAAATTGGCGACGAGGTTTTCCGGCGTGTGCGAGTGGGTGGCACCCACATTGGTGCCGCCGTTGGCCGGGCCGCGGATGACAAGCGGCACGTTGAGGAGCCCGCCGGACATGTAGCGCAGGGACGAAGCGTTGTTTACCGCTTGGTCCCACGCCACATAGACAAAGCTGAAAAACATCATCTCAATGACGGGGCGCAGGCCCATCATGGCCGCGCCGATACCAAGGCCAATGAAGCCGGCCTCCGAGATCGGAGCGTCCACAAGGCGCTTGTCGCCGTATTTTTCCCACAGCCCTTCGGTGACTTTGTAGGCACCGTTGTACTGGGCGACTTCCTCGCCCATGATGAATACGTTTTCGTCGCGCTCGATTTCCTCGGAAAACGCGTCTTTGAGCGCTTGGCGGTAAGTGATCAATGCCATTTTGGATACGATGAAAAGTTGTGCTTCGATGGTCGGCGCGCCTCACTCCCAGGGCAGGCGGTCGTTGAAGAAAATCTTCCCCTGGTTGGTGTGGGAACCGGGATTGTCCACGGAGTGATATATGTCGGTGAGAATCTCCGACTCGGGCGGGAAGGGCGACTCGTCGGCGAAGCGAATGGCGTCCTTGGCCTCGTTGCGGGCCTCGTTTTCGATCTCCTTTGCCTCGTCTTCCGTGAGGATACCCTCCTCCTCGAGTATGCGCTGCCACACCATGATCGGGTCGCGGTTGCGCTGGTATTCGAGGATCTCCTCCTTGGTGCGGTACTTCTGGTGGTTGGCGTCGGCGATGGAGTGTCCGTAGTAGCGGTAGGTCGCGATTTCGAGGACCGTCGGCCGCGACTTTTCGTGCGCACGCTCGATGGCCTCCATGGTCTTGGCGCGGACTTCGTAGAGATTTTCGCCGTGGGCCGTGTCCCAGTCGATGCGGTAGCCTTCGGCGCGCTGGGCGAGACCGCCGTCCGGGTAGACGCTGGAGCGGTCCTGGCTCGTGCCCATGGAATAGCGGTTGTTCTCAATCACGTAGATCATCGGGAGGTCCCAGAGACCGGCGAGGTTGAGCGACTCGTGGAAAGGGCCCTGATTGACGGCACCGTCGCCGAGGAAGCAGAGGCAGCAGCCCTTGAGGCCCTTGTATTTGAGGGCGTAGGCAATGCCGAGGCCGAGCGGCGTCTGCCCGCCGACAATTCCGTGCCCGCCCCAGTAGCGCTTCTCCGGGGCGAAAAAGTGCATCGAACCGCCCTTCCCTTTCGAGCAGCCCGTGTATTTCCCGAAGAGCTCCGCCATGCACTCGTTCATCGTCATTCCGACGGCGAGGGCATGCCCGTGGTCGCGGTAGGCCGTGATGATGTGGTCGTGCTCACCGAGCAGCGCGCACGTACCGATCGCCGTCGCCTCTTGCCCGATGTATAGGTGCAGGAAGCCGCCCATCTTGCCCTTCTGGTAGGACTGCAGGGCGGCCTGCTCGAACTTCCGGATCCGGACCATGTCGACATACGCCTTGCGCTTGTCGCTCTTGCTCATCGCCTTGTTCACCGGCGCGGCGGCGTAGCGCCGGAGGTCCGCCGCGCTCGTGTGGGAAGGCGCGCTCTTCTTGGCGGGCGCGCTCTTCTTGGCGGAACCGGATGATTTCTTCGCGGCGCTTTTCCGCGCCGTCTTTTTCTTCGCTGTTTTTGTGCTCACGGTGCTCTTAGGATCGCAACTCTCAAACAATCAGACGAATCCACCCCCCTTCCGGAGTCAACCTTGAACATGACTCCGGCATGGACCGCATTACGCGCCCCCTTGGCCCACGCGCTCCACGCGGGATCCGCGCTTTTCGCTCGCGCCCGCCCCGCATTCGCGGCTTTTTAGAGGGTTTTGCATCATGATCGAACTTCAGGAATTCAAGCTTCTCCACGGCGAGCGCGCCCTTTTCAACGGATTCTCCGGGCGGATCGCGCCGCACGACCGCATCGGCCTCGTGGGCGTGAACGGCTCCGGCAAGTCCACCCTCCTCCGCATCCTCAACGGTGAAGCCGAACTCGACGCCGGGCGCGTCGAAAAGCCCGACTGGGCCACCCTCGGCTACCTTCCGCAGGACGGCATCCAGTCACGCGGGCGCACCCTCTACGCCGAAGTCGAGACCGCCTTCGACGACGTCCTCGGGCTCCAGGCCAAACTCGACGCCGCCACCGAGCGCATGTATGAACTCGATCCCGCCGACGAGGCCTACTACGAGTTGATCGACACCATGGGCGAATGGGAGGAGCAGCTCGCCGACCACGAGCCCGAGCGCATGAAATCGCGCATCGAGCGCGTCCTCACGGGGCTGGGCTTCACGCCCGGCGACACGCAGCGCGACACCGGCGAATTCTCCGGCGGCTGGCAGATGCGCATCGCCCTCGCCAAGCTCCTCCTCCGCACCCCCTCCCTCCTCCTCCTCGACGAGCCGACCAATCACCTCGACCTCTACTCCCAGCACTGGCTGGAGAGCTATCTCAAGGGCTACCGTGGTGCGCTCATGGTCATCTCGCACGACCGCGCCTTCCTCGACACCGTCACCAACACCACGTGGGAGCTGAAATTCGGCGACCTCAATATCTACAAGGGCAACTACACCTTCTACGAAAGAGAGAGCCGCGCCCGCCTCGCCACCCAGCGCAAGGCCGCCGAAACGCAGAAGAAGGAGATCGCGCGGCAAAGGGAGTTCATCAACCGCTTCCGATCCAACCAGAAGAAAGCCTCCATGGTGCAGAGCCGCCTTAAGCAGCTCGACAAGGTGGAAATCATCCGCCCCGACCGCGAGGAAAAGAAAATCTACTTCCGTTTCCCGCCCCCGCCGCCCGCCAGCCACAAAGTCATCGAGCTGAAAAACCTGCACAAAGCCTACGGGGACCTCCGCGTCTTCCGCGGCCTCGACCTCGAGATCGAAAAGGGCGACCGCATCGCCGTTGTCGGCGTCAACGGCGCGGGCAAATCCACCCTTGCGCGCATCCTCGCGGGCGTCGAGCCCTTCCAGGACGGCGAGCGCAGCCTCGGCATCAACACCGTCCTCGGCTACTTCGCGCAGCAGCAGGCCGAAGAACTCGACCCGCGCAAAACCGTCCTCGAAGAAGTCGAAAGCGCCGCCTCCGGCAACCCCGACGCCAACCCCCGCGGCGCCCTCGGCGCCCTCCTCTTCAGCGGCGACGACCAGCAGAAATCCGTCAGCGTCCTCTCCGGCGGCGAGCGCAACCGCGTCGCCCTCGCGAAGATGCTCATGCGCCCGGCCAACTGCCTCATCCTCGACGAGCCCACCAACCACCTCGACCTCCGCTCCAAGGAGGTCCTTCGCGACGCCATCCGCGACTACGTCGGCACCGTCATCCTTGTCAGCCACGACCGCGACTTCCTCGATCCCGTCGTCGAAAAAGTCCTCGAAGTGTCCCCCACCGGCACCCGCATGCTCACCTGCAATGTGTCCGAATACCTCGAACGCATCGACCAGGAACGCGGCGGAAACTGAGAGCAGAACGGTCGCGACCGGCGGGACGCGCACCCCGCGCGACGCTCTATCAACCGGCGAGCTGCTTGCGCAGGTGCTCCACGACGGAGCAATGTTCCTCCTGCGGACTGAAGAGAATGATCTCCGCATCGGCGCCCACCCGGATCGAGTGGCCGGGCGGCCAGAAAAACAACTCTCCGCCAACGACAGTCTCCTCCGACGCATCCGAGTACGTCACCGTCACCTCGCCTTCGATCATGTATCCCCAATGCGGCGATTGGCAGAGGTTGGTCTTGAGCCCTTTGAGAAGCGGGGCGATATCCGTGCCCTCTTTGAGCGAGAAATATTCTCCGGACATCGTTCCGTAATTGGTAGCGTCTCCGAAGTTGAGAATCATTCGGGCCTTTGCGCCCGGAACGTCGATTTGCGCGGGAATGTCGTCTTTTGCAAACTTCATAGCTTTTGTCGGTTGACGGTTGGATGAGGTTGGCGGGCGGCGTGGCGTACGCACACAGCGGCACTGGAGACACACCGGAACCCGAGACCAATACATGCACGCGGGCGGAATACACCCGTCACTTTTGAGCTGCGCATGCCTGACTTTTGACTGAACACTCCGTCGTTAAGGAAACGCCCCGCGGATGTCAAGGATTTCGGGCGCACCTCGTAACCACAATACTTTCAGGCAATGATAGCAGAGGGGCCGCGGATACGATCCGCGGCCCCATACTGACATGATAGGCCCGAAGGCGGTTGTCCCGCCTCCAACACGGGCGCTATGATCTGCTAACTCTCCAACCCCAAAACATACCCGAAAGCTGCGAAGTATAGCATCAGAATTTCATACACTTGAATTCTCTAATTCAGAATGCCTTGAACTCCATTCTTCCATTTTCGCCACGCTCTAGATGAGACCACGAGCCGGATTGAGAATGATAGAATATCGGGCGGCTCGAGAACAACCCGGGCGTCGTCCAGACCCAGCCGTCATTCGCATGGAACATCCATACTCCCGCCGTGCTGCCGGAGGGCATCCACGTCCACCCGATCTTGCTGGTGTAGGTCCAGCCGCTTCGGTCCACGGAATACCACCCAAGCCATGACGAGTATCTCAGATCGTCCTCGTACTCAATTTCGCCCTGCAACGGACCGAAGAAACGGTCAAGGTATCGGGAGTCACTCAGCACCGATTCAATTTGCTCAAGCACCGAAAGTTCCGCTAAGCGAACTACCTCTTGGTCATGCGGCTGTATGCGAAGCAGGCCTACAAGGAGCCCGGCCGCATAGGATTGATTCCGCAGTAAATCGTCTGGCACGTTCGGCACTCCCAAGACGACGGAACCGCCGTCAAACCCGGTCACATCCTGCAAGACCATGGCAAGAAACACATCCACGGGCACTTGGAGAAAGCGCTCACGCCATGCGTCAAGTTGCTTTGCCGTAGGCTCGTGCGACACACCATACTTCCCGAACCACACGGCACGAAGGAATTCGTCCACTTCGCGACGGGCGCTTGTCGATTGCGGAACCGTGAAGCCGCCAAGAAACGCTTCTTCGAAGTCGGGCAGCAGCGTCTCCATGAGGAATCGCAGCGAGAACTCATCAAGAATTTCGGTATTATCGATCAACGAAACTGGACCTCCCCAGTTCCCGGTCATCAAGGACCGGGCCATTAAGGCCCACCGGATGTGGGTGTATTCACTGTCTTTCAGAAGGGACTCGACAAATTCTGCTCTCGACCGGTGCCGCAAGTATGTCTTCCACGTGGAAACTTCCGCCGTCGTAGCTTCCCGATACAATAGATCCCGGAAGGTTTGTGCGACAAAATCGCCGTCATCGGCTTGGCCCCGTACCTGGAACGTACGCGTTACTTGCGTCGCCGGTTCGTAATTAATGTTTCCACCCTGAATAGCCCGAACCGTGACTTCGCCCGCACCGGAAAATGCCAACGTCCGACGGTCTGACTGGATTACGGCCGGACCGGAGACAACGGCGAAAGACACGGGAAGTCCGCTGCTGGCGGTGGCTTCGAGAATCAAAGGCCCGTCGGTATATGCGCGATCAGGAATCGCCGGAAAATCGATCACCTGCGGCGACTTAACAAGCAGGGTGCCGGAGACAAGAATTGTTCCACCATCACCGACAATGACGAACTGTTCGTCAGCGAACGCGACGTCACGCAGAGTCACGTCAACCCCCGCCGAACGAGCAATCCACGAAGCCCCGTCTACAGAAGTAAACACACTGCCTTCAGCGCCAACGGCTATGAAACGGTCGACACCGTAGGCGACACCAAACATCTCCGGACCTCCTCTGTGTCCAACGAACCATGACGAACCGTCCGTCGAAGTCCATGTTGTGAAGTCTTCTCCGATGACGACAAACCGGTTGTTTCCGTAAGCGACGGAACGCAATGTTACCGGTAGCCCGCTCTCAAACACTGTCCATGAGGCACCGTCGAACGAAGTGAGAATGACATTGCCGCCTACAGCGACAAACCTTCCTCCCCCGTAGGCGACTCCCAGCAGGTTCTGCGAGACACCGGACACACCGGAAGACCATACAACTCCGTCAGGAGAAGTATATACAGTGCCACCGGCACCGACCGCAACAAAGCGGCCGTTCGCGTAAACGACATCGTTCAGTGGCACATTCGCGCCGCTGCCGGCGAGCTGCCATGATACACCATCATCCGAACGTAACGCCACGCCCGAGTCACCCACTGCGACATACCGGCCCGCACCGGACGCGATACCGCGCAAGGTGCTCGAACCCGACGTCCGGGCAGTCCAAGTTTCTCCGCTGCGGGAACCCTCGAGGATACGCAGGTCCGTACCTACCGCGTAGAAACGATGTCCGGCGAAACCAACGCCGAAGAGATCCGCGGCAGTTCCGCTGACAGCAGGCAGCCATTCACTGGCCGGTCCAGCGGGAAGAACCACGACCTCGCGGGATACGCTCACAGCGGCGCTGTAATTGTCGTCCCCCGGCTGCGAAGCCTCAACGACAATCGTTCCAACCCCTTCAGCCTCGAGGCGGCTTCCCTCAACAACACGGCCCGGGCCGGACAACACCGCAAACTCAACCGGCAAACCGCTCGTGGAAGAAGCCTCGAGCTGCGCAGGAGGATCATTTTCCTCCATCGTGGCAACAGTGTCGAACGTGATCGTCTGTGAAGCACGAGCGACCGTGAACGACTGCTCCACCGGTGCCGCAGGTGAGTAGATGTCATTTCCTTCCTGCACCGCACGGATAATCACAACGCCCGCGGCCGTGATCGAGACACGGTCTCCGTCCAACTCGACAGGTCCGGAGATCAGTTCGAAGCTCACCGGCAAGCCGCTTGTCGCCGTCGCGGTTAGGAAAAAGTCCGAACCGCCGAAGACCTTGTCCTGGATCGGACCAAACGTAATCGTCTGGGAACGCCCGAGAACCGTGAAGCGCCGCTCCACTTCCGCCGCGGGCGCATACGTCGAGTCGCCGGGCTGGCTTGCGCGCACGACCACCTCGCCGACGCCCGTGAGCGTCAGCGTCGCACCGTCGCTCTCCAGCACCGCCGGGCCCGAAGACACGCCGAAGCGCACAGGCAGTCCGCTCTCCGCGCTTGCCGAGAGCGACACACTCCCCGTGTCATACGACACGTCCGGCAGCGCCGCGAAGCTGATCGACTGCGCCGTCTTCGACTCGGGGCTCTGCCCCGCCTCCGCGCTGGTGAGAACCACGCCGTTTTCGCCGACGATAACGAACATGTTCTCCACGAACGCCGAGCCGCGAAGCGAAGCGCTTGTCCCGCTCGCCACCGCGTTCCAGCTCTGCCCGTCCGCCGAGCGGTACAGCGCGCCGTTCTCGCCCGCCGCGAGGAACACGCCCGCCCCCGACGAGACCGTGTTGAGGTCCGCTTCGATCACGTCGCCCAGCGTCCACGTCTCGCCGTCGTCGCTGTGCCACACCGTCGAGTCCGCGCCCACCACGACGATCCGCCCGTCATCCGGACGCACCGTCACGCCGCGCAGGTCGTCCTGCGCCGAGAACAGCGCCAGGGTCCACCCGCGGCCGTCCCGCGAACGCAGCACGGAGCCGCCGCCCACGGCGTAAAACACGCCGTCAAAATAGGTCACCGCGCGCAGATCGTCCGCCGTGCCCGTCTCGCGCGCCGTCCATCCGACGCCGTCAGGCGAGGTCAGCAGCCCGCCGTTCACTCCGACCGCGGCATACAGTCCCTGCCCGTAGGCAAGCGAGCGAACCGCCTCGTTCAACGGACCCGACAGCGGGCTCCAGCTCGTCCCGCTCGACGAAACAAGCCGGGTGCCGGCATCGCCCGCAGCGAGGAAACGGTTGTTTCCGAAGGCCACCGCGCCGAGGTCGACCGAACCGCTCGAGCGGCCCGTCCACGTCTCCCCGTCCGCCGATTCGAGCACGGTCTGGCCCGCGCCCACCGCGACAAAGCGCCCGTTGGCGTGGATCACGTCCTCAAGATCCGCCGACGAAGGCACGCCCAGCACGCGCCAGAACTCGCCCACGTCAACGCTGGTCACCGTGATCGTGCGCGTCACCGCCGCGGCCGCGGCCCAGTCCGCGTCGCCGGACTGCGACGCTTCCACGACAACGCTGCCCGAGCCCGTGATGGTCAGCACGCCGCCGTCCAGCTCGCCCGGTCCCGAGACCAGCGCGAGGCTCACCGGCAGACCGCTCGAAGCACTCGCTTCCAGCTCCAGCGGAGCCGAGCCGAGCGTCACCGCCGCGGGCACGTCAAAACTGATCGTCTGCGCCGCCCGCGCCACCGTGAAGCTGCGCTCCACAGGCGCGGCCGCAGCGTGGAACGCGTCCCCGCCCTGCAGAGCGCGCACCGTCACTTCACCCGCTCCGGTCAGCGTCAGGACGTCGCCGTCCAGCTCAGCCGGACCCGAGACCAGTTCGAAGCTCACAGGCAGACTGCTCGAAGCACTCGCCGCCAGCGCAACCGGCGCGTCCCCGAAGGCCGCGTCCGCAAGCGCCGGGAAGTCGATGGCGTTCGCTCCCGGACTCACCGTGAAGCGCCGCTCCACCTCCGCCGCGGGCGCATACGTCGAGTCGCCGGGCTGGCTTGCGCGCACGACCAGCTCGCCGACGCCCGTAAGCGTCAGCGTCGCACCGTCGCTCTCCAGCACCGCCGGGCCCGAAGACACGCCGAAGCGCACAGGCAGTCCGCTCTCCGCGCTTGCCGAGAGCGACACACTCCCCGTGTCATACGACACGTCCGGCAGCGCCGCGAAGCTGATCGACTGCGCCGTCTTCGCGGAAACTTCCGTGCTGCTTTCGGCGGTCGTCAGGATAGTCCCTCCGTCGCCGACGACCACAAAGACATTATGCGTGTAAGCAATGCTACGAAGAGTAACTTCCGTGTTGGACGCGCGCGGAGTCCACTCCCGCCCGTCAGCGGAGGTGAAGATGACTCCATCTTCACCGACGGCAACGAATCGGCCCGCACCATGGGCGACGGCGTTGAGATTACCCATGACGCCGAGCCCGAGCGACCATGTCCCTCCGTTGTCCACGGAACTCCACACAATCGAACTCTCGCCGACGACAACAATACGGTCTCCGTTTCTCGCCAAGCCACGAAAGCCGTCGCCTTGCGCGGTGAAGACCGGCGTCCAATTCCGTCCGTCCTCCGAGCGGAGAATGATACCGTCACCGGCAGCGAGAAACTCGCCTTCGGAGTAAATCACAGAAAACAGGCTGTTCGGCGTCCCACTGTCACGGGTCGTCCAATCCGAGCCATCCGGAGAGGTTGCAATGAAACCGTTCTGCCCGGCAACCACATAAAGCCCTCTGCCGTAAGCCATAGAATTGACCGAGGCGACCAGCGGTGCAGAAAGCGGGTTCCAGTCCAGCCCATCGGAAGAACGCAAGCGCGTTCCCTCCAACCCAGAGGCAAGGAAACTATTGTTCCCGAACACAATACTTGTGAGGTTGGCGCTGCCGAAGGAACGCAACGACCAACCTGTTCCCGTTCCGGAGGAAACGACAGTCTGCTGAGAACCAACGGCGACAAACCGCGGTTCGGCGCCGGTTCCCGCAAAGATAACATCAAAAAGGTCGCTTTGCACCGGCGCCGGAATCGCTGTCCAAAAGTTTCCTGTTGAAGCGGGACCAACCACAACCTCACGCACCACCGTTACGGCGGGCTCATACAAGTCGCTACCCGGTTGGCGGGCTTCGACCAAGATCACACCCGTACCGTCGATAACAAGATTGGTTCCGTCGATCACACCTGGACCCGAAGCAACACGGAACTCAACGGGAAGACCGGAGCTTGCGGAAGCAATTAGCGGCACAGGCGGATCACCAAGCGTGTATTCGCCCGGCTGTTGGAAGGTGATCGTTTGCGGAGCGGGCAAAACCTCGAAGGAGCGCGCCACCGGAACGGCTTCGCTGAACTCCTCGTCACCGTCCTGCCGGGCAACCACGGTCACCGTTCCAGTACCGTTGATGGACAAAGTGTTTCCCGACAGCGCGGCAGGGCCTGATTCAACTTCAAAGCGCACCGGCAATCCGCTGTCGGAGGTAGCCTCCAAAGTTACGGGTCCACTGCCGAAGACAATGTTCTCCAGCGGAGCAAAGGTAATTTCCTGGGTCGCAACCGTAACGCGGAACGACTGCTCTACCGGCGGAGCAGGGCGAAAATTCGCGTTACCCGGCTGGATCGCACGGATGACAACGTTGCCTGCTTCACCTGTGAGAGTGACAATATTCTCATCAACGGTCGCAGGTCCGGATACAATCTCAAACGAGACCGGCAAGCCGCTCGTCGATTGAGCGCTCAGCGCGAACGACCCGTCCGCAATGGTCTTTTCACTAATCGGAGCGAACTGGATGGTCTGATCAAACTTCGACTCTGTGTCTCCGGAAGTTATAATAGTTGAAAACGATCCTACAGCGGTAAAGAAACCGTTGCGGAAGTCAATGCCGTTGAGCGCATACCCCGTGTTTGCATGACGCCTGAACCAAGTCCGGCCATCGTCAGTAGACGAGAGCGCGATTCCCTCGGCACCCGTGGCGAGAAAAATTCCGTCTCCATACGAAACAGCATTGAGCGCATTGGAGGTTCCGGAGAACCGTGCCTCCCAGAGGATTCCGTCTTCGGATGTGAAAATCCGACCGCCTTCTCCAACTGCAACAAGCACCTCTTCGGACTCGGACACAGCGTAAAGAGGCATCCCTCCGAAATCTGTACTGAGGTTCCATGTAGCACCTAAATCGTCCGAAGTAAGAACGGTCCCGCTCTCACCGACAGCAATAAAAATGTCAAGAAGGTCACTGAAGATAACCTCATGCAGTTCAGCCAAAATGCCGCTTTCAACGATTGTCCAGCTTCCGATCGAAGAGTCGTTCGAACGAATGACCTCACCGTTTGCACCTACAGCCACAACGACTCCGGTGGGACTTCGCGCAATCGAATTCAAAGTGCTCAAGGTCCCCGAAACCCTCTGCTGCCACGTGCTACCGTCTGGAGAGGTGAGGATCATCCCGGCATCGCCGACAGCAATATAACGCGAGCCGCTTCTCGCTATTGCCCGAAGTCCCAACTGTGTCGGAGTTGTGGCCTCCTCCCAATCCACCGCATTCCCGGAAACAAACACACGGCCCATGTCTCCTACGACTACATACTGTCCGGGTATCGAGGTGATCGCATTAAAGGAGTCGAGCACGGACTGCGAGCGCAGTTGCCAAAACTGGCCGTCAGGTGACGTGAGGATACGCGAGTTATCGCCCACCGCAACGTATTGACCCGCTCCGTAGGTAACGCTGTTGAGGTTTTCGATGATCCCAGGAAAACTGATGCCAGCCGGATCGCGGGCAAAGACAGCTCCGTTTTCTCCCACAAGAACAAACCGGGGATTGCCTCTGCCGTCACCAAAAACTGAGCCATTCACAGTCACTCCGCCAAGGGCCTGAATTCTCCAGGAACGGCCTTGCCCCGCCTCACGCGCCTGACCAAACGGATCGTCAAAGGCAGGCACATCGATTCCGATCAACTCAACGCCTTCGCCTGCGGCGAGGAAATAATCATTTCCGTAACTAACCGTCTTCAATGTCCTCGACAGCCACTCCGGCAAAGGATCGGGAGCCACGCCGTCTTGAGTCGGTATGAGCCTCGTCGGGGTGACAGTGAGAGGCGGCTGAACTCTCTCCCAATTGATACCGTTTGCCGATGTGTAAATTTGGGTGACACTCGTTTCCGGATAAGAAAACACAATATCCGGATCAATTAACGGGTCCTGAGGAACCAGTTCCCTCGTATTGAACACAGTTGTCATTTCCGCCGGCGCACCAACAACAATAAAGCGGTTTCTGTCGGCTTCGTATCGAACATCATGCAATTGCTGCCCATCCGCGTTGACCTGCCCTCCGGCCCAGATGATTCCATCTTGGGACGTGATAATGTGAGACGAAGCACCGACCGCAACAAACCGGTCATTCCCGAAAGCCACCTTGTATATTGGAACAATCCATGTTTCCTGGACGGTCCATGTGATGGCATCCGGAGAAACGAGAAGGTTCTGTCCACCAACAGCAACAAATCGTCCGTTCCCGTAGGCCACGCCGGTAATGCTGTCTTGGACACCTGTGTCCTTGATGTTCCAGTTACGACCGTCTGTCGAAACAAGAAGCACCCCCTCGTCACCAACCGCGACATACTTTCCGTCGGCATAGATCACCTCTTCCAATGCAGGGCCACTCGGGAGAGGGCTCCTGATAAGCCAGCGATCCAACCCGGGAGGAAGCACACTGCTCGCTGTGAGGATTGACTCAAACTCACCAACGGCCACGAACAGCCCGTCCATATAATCGATGTGGTTCAAGCTATTCCCGATTCCGCTTTCCTGCGCGGACCAGTCTATGCCATTGAGCGAGGTGGCAAACGTGAAATCCTTGCCAACCGCCAAAAACACGCCGTCAACGAAAACCGAACTATGAAGATCCGAAGTTGTGCCGGATACGCGATAGGTCCACGAACTGGCGAATGTCGACGTAAGAACCGTACCGCCGCTTCCAACTGCGACAAACTTTCCGCTACCGAATGAAACACCCTTCAAATCGCTCTGCGTGTTGCTGAAACGCGAGCGCCACGAAGTCCCGTGTTCAGAAGTCAACACAAGCCCTTGGTCGCCCACCGCAACCCAAACATCATTCCCGTGTGCCACACTGACAAGATTTTGTCCGGTTCCCGTTGTACGAAGACTCCAGTTGTCTCCATCAGCCGATGTCAAGATAGTGAAATTGTCCCCGACTGCTACAAATTGCCCATCAGACCAATGCACGTCATTGAGAGTGTTCACAGTCGGAACGCTGGCGGCAAACGACCAGTTCTCGCCGTCAATTGACCGGAGTATCGTCCCCTCTTGACCCACAGCAATAAACAGACCGTCCGCAAAGGTGACACCAAAGAGATCCTCGTCGCTAGTCGGCAGGCCCTCCACAGGGCTCCATGCGGCCCCATCGGATGAGGTCAAAATCAACCCGTCATCACCGACAGCGACCCGCAACCCGTTACCATTGGCAGCAGAGTGAAGTGTAATGCTGCTTGTGGTTTCTCTAACTGTCCAAGTAATCGAGTCCGGCCACCAACTTCCATCAACTGAAAGACCTTGGAAAATGGTGTGATTCTCCCCGGCTGCATAAAATTCGTCTTGATTAAAAACGACGGCCTTTAAATTGACTGGAAATCGCGTCAGCGTCTCAAACCACAATTCACCGTCGCGGGACATAACCAATCGTCCTGAGTCACCAACGGCAACGAGCAGGCCGTTCCCCGATTGAATTCCCGTCAAAGCATAGGTGGTTTCCGAGAAGCGCGTCGACCACGATGTTCCATCAACCGAAGACAGTATAATCCCCGAATCACCGACAGCAAAATACTGCCAACCATACATCCCGCCTTGTGGGGCGTAAACAGCATTGAGATCGAACTCCAATCCGGTCTGAACAATATCCCAATCAGTGCCGTTTTCAGAAGAAAGAATTGTCCCCGCACTTCCCACTGCCACATACGGATCTCCCGGACTGACGGATGCAACAGCAGCAAGATCAACTGTGAAGCCGCTCACGGAGACGTCCATCCATGTTGTTCCGTCCGTGGAGTGCAGAATCACACCGTTCAAACCCACCGCGGCGTAGGCTCCACCGCCAAGGTAAGCGATCCCCCGCAGGTCGATATCAACGGTCAAGTCCCCGTTCGGGGGAACAACATCCCAAGTCTCCATGTCGGTGCTTCGCAGAACCGTGCCCGCGTCGCCTACCGCGTAAAACGCACCCTCACTGGAACCAAATGTAACGCCATAGAGGTCTTCAGCCGTAGGGAAAACGGGAGAGGCCCACTCGTTTCCGTCAACTGAAACGGTAATTCGACCACCGTCGCCAACGGCTATCACATTACCGTTTGCTTCGATGAGGTCGTTGTAAGCCGGCTCTCCGTCGGAAACAGGATGCGCCCAAGACCACGTGTCAAGAAAAGCGGCTCCTCTCGCACCGAAAGGGTATTCCGTTAATTGGGAGTACGCGAGGGCGGGCGGGAAAAGGGTCAGAGCAAGCGCTGCGAGGGAACACTTTACTGCAAAGCGTTTAGCGAATTTAAGCGTACGTTTCATTGTGAACAAGGGTTGGTTGTAAAAAATTCTAATATCAGAATAAGAACTCTATTCTCTCGGGACGGTGTAGACTGCCCGATGCTTTTTCTCGCGGGGTCACTGGTAACGACGGCGGATGACGCGTTCTTCTTCGACGGGCAGTTGCTCGGCGCGGGCGCGCTGTTCTTCACGGGCCTGTTCGAGGGCGCGGAGTTGCTGGCGCAGGCGGGCTTCCACCTCAATGCCGGTGACTTCGTCGGACTCGCGGCGCAGTCGGGAGAACAACGCATCTTCCTCCGGCGAGACGTCCTCGCCCGGAATATCACGCTTGCGGATTCCCATCTCGTAGAGACGGCGGTCAGAGAAGACGTCTTCGTAGGTCGCGCCGTCTCCGCTCAGGATGCGGGCGGTGATGAAGACGATAAGGTTGCGCTGGTCTTCGCTCGTGCTTTCGCTGCGGAAGAGGCGACCGACACCGGGAATGTTGCCGAGGACGGGCACGCGGGATTCGCCGTTGTTCGTGACGGTCTCAATGAGACCGCCGATAGCGAGCGTGAAGCCGCTCTTGAGCGTCACCGTGCTTTCCGTGCGGCGGGTGGTGATGATGGGGATCTGCGCGCCGCCCTCGCCCCCGAAACCGACCTGCCCTGTACGGCTGCTGATTTCCGGACGGATGTCTAGACTGATGAACCCGGCGCTGTTGATCTGCGGCAGGACGTTGAGGAGAATCCCGATCGGCTTGAAATCGAAGCCACTCACCTCGAAGGTGCCCCGCTCCTGATTGTACGTGTAGCGCGGGATCGGATACTCCTCACCGATGTTGATCTGCGCCTTGGTGTTGTTCACCGTGACAATCGTCGGATTGGAGACGAGGCGCGAATCCGTATTCTGCTCAAGGGCGGAAAGCACGACCTGGAAGGCGTCAGCACTGAAGAGCGCGGTGTCCTCGTGCGTCAGAATGCGGCTGAAATCGTTGTCGAACTCCCGTATGCGCGAGTTGATGATGTCAACAGAGCCGTCGGGATTCAAAGTGAAGCCCTCTGTGCGCGTGTCCGACCGCGTCGGGCCGCTTTCGCGGTCCAAACCATACTCGCGCTGGAACGGACCGGCCTGCATCGAGTAGCCGGAGAGCGACTGCCAGTCCACGCCAAGATTCTTCACGTCGCGCTGCGTCACTTCGACAAAGCGGGACTCGATCATCACCTGCTCGGTCGGACGGTCGAGCGTCTCAATGATCTGCTGGATGCTGTTGAGGCGGGACGGACGCTCGGTGATGACGAGCGCGTTGCTGCGGGTGTCCACCTGGATGCGGCCGCCTGCGCCGGTGTCGACGAGGTTGCCGACTGAATTACGAAGCTCGCCGGCTTGGGCAAAGTTGATGATAAACACCCGAGTGTCCATCGGTTCGCGCATCAGCTCGTCCTGGCTGCGGATTTTGATGATGTTGTCGTCGACGATCCACGTGAAGTTCATGGGCTCGAGGACAACATTGAAAATCTGCTGCCATGTGACGTCGCGCAGACGGATGGTGATGCGCCCCACGAGCGTCTCGGGGATAACAACATTCAGGCCGTAAAGATCCGCCACGTTGCGGATGATGTTACGCACGTCTTCATCGGGAAAGTCCACGGATATGCGCTCGTCGCGGCCCACGGTGTCATCACCCTGCGACTCGCCCGGCAATTCCATGAAGATGTCGTCGGTCTCCTGTCCGGCCGGTGTTTCCGCACCCGGACGCTCGCCGGGCGCATCCATGAACTCGGCGTCGGTGTCGCCGTCCGTGCCGGGGTTGCCTGCCCGGCGTGCCGCCGAGTCGGCGAGATCGAGCGTTGCCTCTCGGCGGCGCTCCGCCTCGCGGTCGGCGCCGTCAATCGTCTGGCGGGCGCGCTCCAATCCAAGATCGCGGGTGGTTCCCGCATCCTCCCCGGTCGAAGAGGACGTATCCGCCTGTCCGTTGAGGAGAGGGGTGATGCCGATGACGGCGAGGGTGACAAACGTCCGGTAGTTCATAGCATTGCCTGTGTGGTTTGATATTATATATTCAAAGGTTCGTTACAGAATAGAAAATCTTCAGCGGCGGGGCTCATCGGACCCGCGTTCTCCCGGTCGGGTCATTGTCCCGGTGCCGAGGCGGTCCTGCAGGTATTCGCGGGTAAGCGTCGCCTCACCCGCGCGCAGCGTGTAGGCGCGGTTGGTGATTCGCTCGACGATGACATCGTAGGACTCGCCGCGGACGGTAGCGGAGAAGACCTGCCCGAGTTCGAGGCGGTTGCCGCCCTGGAGATTGAGGAAAGCCGTCCCCGCGCCGATCATACTTCCAGTCGGGCGGAAACGCTCGGCAATGAGTTCGAGCGCCTCAGCGTCGGGCAGGCGCTCGCTGCGCGGTTGCCGCTGCGTGACGGTCGGCTCCGGATCCGTCACCGCCGGCGTCGGATCCACCCAACGCTGGAACGGGCTCTGCAGGTCCGCCAAAGCGGTCCGCACGGGCGTATGCTCTTGAACGAGAAGGGTGCTGCCCTGCCCTATGATGCCCTCACGCTGCTCCTTCGGACGCACAATACCTTGCGCGACAGAGATTCCTGACAGCAGAACCAGCAGCAATGCGGATACGACGATGGTTTTCACGGTTTCCTCCCGAGGACGTTGAGTTCAATCTGCGCGTTGAGCCGCCCGACCGACCCGGCTTGACCGGCGGAACTCAGATTGACCGACTGGATACGGACGAAATGGCGACCGCTTTCCAGTTGTTGAATGAAATCGACGATATCCTCAAACCCGCCCTGCGCCGTCACGGAGTAGCCGATCACGTCGTATAGTTCGATCCGCGGGAGCGTGACCGCCGAACCGGCGGCCTGCGCCTGCTGCTGGATATTCTGAATGCGCACACCGGCGGCCTCTTCCATGCGGTAGAAGTAGTCGTAGTTTACGGCTACCTCGCGGCGCTCCATCAGACGTTCATCGATTTGCACGACCTGTGTCTTGATCGTATCAAGGTGCCCGCGGAGGTCCTCGCCCTGCGCGAGGTTCTGCTGCATTCGGCGCAGGGTCATGCGCTCGGACTCAAGCTCGCTCTCCAACTCGCCCGTCATCGGCACTCGCACGACAAGGAGCGCGATAAAGACGACGGCGAACGCGCAGAGAACCATGGCAACACGGTGCTGCCGCAGGATGCTGATAATCATCTCCTTCTTCATGACCCGCCTCCTGCTTTGTCCGGATCGAGGACGATTTGTATGACAAAATTGAAGACCGTGGGATCGTCCGTGCGGTAGAATGACGAAAGGCGCTGCTCCTCCAGCTTCATCGCAACCACAGGGATTGCAGAGAGACGGTCGCGGAAACGGTTGATCGTCGCGGGTGCGGGGTTTTCCGCCGACTCCCGTACGGTGCCCTGCAACTGCAGGCGGTACCGCCGCACCTCCCGGCGCCCCTGCCGCTCCGCGAAAATCCCGCCCGAGACATGGTTGTAGGTGACGGCACGGGGGCGGATCTCCGCAAGTACGACGAGGATTTCGTGGTAATCATAGGGCAAATCGAGAAAGGATTGCAGTTCCTCGACATGGCGCGCTTCACGTGTGAACTCGCCGGAGAGCCGCACAAGTTCCGCGTTCTCGGCCCGTGACGCCGCGACCTCCGCCCGAACTGTCGCCAGTTCGGACTGGGCGAGCCGCACACCATACTCGTTGAAGAGCAGCCATCCCAGCAGTGCCACGGCAATCGTCAAAGTGAGAAACACCGATAGAAACTGCGTACGCACCACCTTGATGTCGGGAAGCAATACGACATCGCGGAAATCCGGGCGCCAATGGGGATGACTGACCCGCTTATTTCTTTTTCGAGCCATTGTCCTTGGAATTGAATGCTCCCATCATGGAAAAGAGTCCGAACCACGAAGCATGGCCGCCCACCTGTTCGAGAACAGATTCCTGCGGCTGGACGTCGACCCTCGGCAGCCACTCTCCGTACTCCGTGCGGAGCAGGCGTAGACCGAGGCTCTTCGACATCACCGAGGGAATCCACGAGAGATTCTCCGGAAGAGAACCAAGGTGCAGATGCCCGATCGTCATGCCCGTCTGCACTTCAAAGAAGCCGATCGCGGCCTGGAGTTCCTTGAGCAGGCCCTGCAAGAGCGCGGGCCCCATCTCCGTGAAATCAAAGGTGTTTGAGAGAAAAAGCTTTTCCGCAGAGGCCTCGTCCTTGAGCCCGAGTTCCTCGCGAATCCGTGGAACAATGGTGCTCAGCCCTTTCGAGAGGGGGCGGGCCAGTTCGACCATGTTGCGCGACACAATATAGGTGCAGGTCTGGCCCATGCTCATTTCGATAACCATCACCGGATCGGAAATCTGCTTCCACCGGATGTAGTCGGATATCCCGCCGAGAACCGAAAGAGTGCCGAGCTGCAGCGACACCGGATACACATCCGCATCCGTGAGACTCTCCTGCAGTTTGTCGAACTCCGCCTTGACCGAACCCGCGAAGACCAACTCCTTCTGCTGCGCAATAGAGCGCTCCAGCGTGAACTCGCTCCCGTCCACGGCGTTGAGGACCGCGGCGACATTGGTTGCCGTGTCGATCTTGAACTGCTGGGAAAGGACATTGCCCAAGTAGGCCGGATCCTTGGCCTTCGCCGCCGATTCCACGGTGTGCCGGCGAACAAAACGCGACGGCGGATACACCGCGCAGTGCGCCTGCACCAGTTTGCCCCCGGAACCGGTGCCCGACATCTCCTCGGTCAGCCGGGAGAGCCTCTCCCACGCGCCGCTCAGCGAAAAACTCTCCACCGATTCCACGGCACAGGGCGGCGTCAGCGAAGTCGTCTTCGCCACTTGGACCGAAAACTCGCCGACTTCGATGAAAAGACCTTTGGCCTTGCGGGACAACATGGTTTGTTCTGAACACGTTTCTTTCGCGGTCGCGGTCTCCCGGTGTGGAGACCATTCCCGTGAAAATGTAAATGTAAAAAAACGGGGGTGTTGTCCGTTTTACAAGGCAAAAACCGAGGCCTTTCGGCGCCACGGACGCGAACTCAGCCGAACTGTAAAAACGGTATTATCAATTCCGTCCTACACCGCGGAAAACAGCGGGCTGGCGAGGATTCGCAGACTTCCGGGCAAATGTAAATTTACAGGATTTTTAAAGGGCCGAAAAGACAGCCTTCGCGTCTCTTCCGAACCCGTCGGCAAAACGCTCCGCAGGCACACAAAAAGACCGCCGGAAGAGGCTTCCGGCGGTATGGAAAAGTGGAGTGCGTTCCGGCGGCGGCCGGACGCTATGCAAGGGCGCTCAACCCCAGGTCCGCTTTTTGTGGCGGTTGGCCCGCGAACGTTTGCGGCGTTTGTGTTGAGCGATCTTGCGGCGGCGTTTCTTGCGAAGGTTTCCCATAAATCGATGAAATGAAAACCCGCGAGTAAGGACCCATCCGCCGCCGCTGTAAAGGCTGTTATGAGAAAAATTTGCGGCCCCCTCCCGGAGCGCCGGCGGCGCTCAGGCATGCTCCCGCAACAGGCGGAGGCCGGAGGCCCACTTTCCGGGCGGCAGCGCCTCGATGGTCCGGACCGTCTCCTCCGTCTCGCCGAAGCGCAAAGCGGCCAGCCGGGCGAAGGGGCCCGGGTAGACCGGCGGCGCTTCCTCGAAGCGGCGGCTCGGCCGGTAGTTCCGCTTCAAATCGGCGACCGAAGGAACCGCGCTGCTGCCGTAGCGGGAGTCGCCGCACACCGACAGTCCGGTCTCACGGGCATGGACAAACAACTGATGAAGGCGCGGATACGCCGTCTCCGCCTCCCATTCGGCGTAGCGTCCGCCAATCGTCGCGACACGGCGGAAAACCGTTGCCGCCGCCTTTCCCGTTGTGTGCGAGACGACCACCCGCGGCTCGCCACGGTGGCGCGCCAGCGGAAGCGAGCACTGCAAGTGCTCGGCATTGCCCCCGCCCGTCGCAACGAAACGGAAAGTGAACCGCCAAAACCCCGAGCCGAGGGCATTGCGCAGCAAATCGAGGTGCTCCGGGTCGTAGGTGAATAGCACCGGCCCGGACAGCTCCGGGTCGAGGGAGTGGACCGCCAGCAGCTCTCGCGCAAGTCCCATACGCCGCAACTCCGGCTTGCCCGCCTCGACCTGGTGGTTGAGTGCATACGTGAGAACGGGCGCACGCCCGTACCAGTTGTCCGGCAAGACGGCGACCCCGCCGGGCTTGTCGATGACGAGGGCCGACGCCTCCGGCGAGTGCCACAATACGGGTAGGCGCACGGGCCGCTCCCCCAACAGAGGAACGGGGAAGCCGATGAAAGCGTTTTTCTCCGCGGACGACATGAGACAAAAAAGCCCTCATCCGCAAAATTGCGGAGAGAGCTTGGAAAAACGGATGGAGCGCGGCGCGATCAGCGCGCCTTGGCGCCGAGACCTCTCGCCGCCATCTTTGACTTTTCGCGGCTCACCTTGTTGGGGTGAACGACGCCGTTCTTGACCGCCTTGTCGAGGGCGGAGGCATACGCCGCTTTGGCCTCGGGCGAAGCATCCGCGACGACCCTGCGCCGGAGCGTCTTCAACCGGCTGACAACGCCTTGGTTGCGCACCGTGCGCCGGGCGATTCTGCGGATGTCTTTCTTGGAAGATTTGAGATTGGCCATGGTTCTTGAAAATAGGAAAACGGAGAGAAGCACCGGATTCGCCGCCCTCTGTCAACGGAAAAGCTGCCCCAATACGGAATTTCGACAAGCAAGACAGGCTGCGTGGTCGTTCCGGCCGAGCCTGCGCAAAATCGTCCACCTCCGGACCGCACCGGGCCGAAGCCGCCGAGCACGCAATCGGTGCACGTAAGGGAAAGAAAAAAAAGCGCCCCTCCACCGGCATGCGGGAGAGGGGCGCTGAAAACGCGGGTGGTTAGCCCGGGGAGGGACTCAGATTGCGCCGTCGCCCGTCTCGTCAGTACGGATCCGCACCGCTTCCTCGATCGGCAGGACGAAGATCTTTCCATCTCCGATCTTCCCGGTCTTGGCGGCGGATTTGATCGCGTCGACGGTCTTGGCGACGAGGTCGTCCGAGACAGCGATGTCGAGCATCACCTTGGGGAGGAAGTCCACCGTGTATTCCGAACCGCGGTAGATTTCCGTGTGTCCCTTTTGGCGCCCGAAGCCTTTCACTTCAGACACCGTCATTCCTTCGACCCCGATTTCGGAGAGGGCTTCCTTCACTTCCTCGAGCTTGAAGGGTTTGATAATGGCTTTGACCAATTTCATAGGTTCTCAGCTTTCTTATTAGCGTTGCATTTTGTTTTCAAGTCCTGATTTCAGCGGGTCTTCATCTGGTAGTCCGCATAGGCTTCCTGACCATGCTCGCCGAGGTCAAGCCCTTCGGCTTCCTCGTCTTCGCTCACACGGACGCCCATCACGACCTTAACAATGCTGAAGATGACAAATGCCGAGACAAAAGCGGCGGCGCTCACGGCGAGCGTTCCGATGAGTTGCACGACGAAGCTCACTTCGCTGTTGAAGATACCCACGGCGACGGTTCCCCAGATCCCGCACACACCGTGCACGGAGATGGCGCCGACCGGATCGTCGATCTTGATCTTGTCGAAGAAGAGGATCGCGCCAACGACGATGGCACCGGCGATACCGCCCATAATGATGGCCGCGCCCGGGCCGACCGCGTCCGCCCCGGCAGTGATGCCGACAAGGCCGGCGAGGACACCGTTGAGCGCCATGGAGAGGTCGGGCTTCTTGATCACCGTCCAAGAGACGAGGATGGAGACGAGGGCACCGGAGCTGGCCGCGAGAGCCGTCGTCGTGAAGACGAGACCGAGATCGGCGGGCTCCGCCGAGAGGACCGAACCACCGTTGAAGCCGAACCAACCGAACCAAAGGAGGAACACCCCGATGGTGGCGAGCGCGAAGTTGTGCGCCGGGATGGGGCGGATCTTCCCGCCGGGGAGGTACTTCCCGGCGCGGGGTCCGAGGATCATGACGCAGGCAAGGGCACCGAAGCCGCCGAAAGCGTGAACGACGCTCGAACCGGCGAAGTCATAAAAGCCCATCGCGTCAAGCCAGCCCTCGCCCCAGTGCCACGAGCCGATCACCGGATAGGCAATGGCCACAAAGACAACGACGAAGACCATGAAGCTTGGCAGCTTCACACGCTCGGCCACCGCACCAGATACGATGGTCGCACCCGTGGCCGCGAACATCGCTTGGAAAATAAAGTCACCGAAGGCCGTCATGGCGAGACCCACGCCTCCGTAACCGAAGGTGGCGTCCTCGTTCAGGTCGCCGATCCAGCCGCCGATTCCGAGCACGTTCGGTATGATCCAGTCGGCCGGATAGTGCGTGTTGAAGCCGACCAAAGCGTAAGTGACGATGCCCGCCGAGATGATGAACACGTTCTTGAACATGACGTTCACTGCGTTCTTCTGCTGCGTCAGGCCCGTCTCCAGCATCGCGAAGCCGAGGTGCATAATGAAGACCATGGCGGCGGCGATCACCGTCCACAGCATAGAGGTGACGAAGAAATCAAAGGCATAGGCATGGAAGCCGTGGCCTTCGACCATCTCGACATACTCTTCGTAGATTCCGGCGTCATCTTCGCTGATTTCGCCGGCGGCGAGCAGTGCCGCCACTTCCTCCGCGGACGGGACGTTTTGCAACGCCATCGCGGGTGAGCTTAACAGCCCCAGGCCGGCTACCCCGGCGAGGAGGAGCCAAAAGAGGCGCGTTTTCTTCAGTAATCCGATCATAATGGTTTTTTCTTATTGGGTTAGCCTATCGGTGAATGGAACCTGTCGAAGTTCCGGAACACCGGAGAAAGCACCCCCCGTGCCAAACCGTGAAAATTGATCAGAAAATCATCCGCAGCGGCAGCCGACCCGTCCATCCTCTGCCCGGGAAACACACAAGTACCTGTACCACAAAGAATTACGAGCCAATCCAATCACCCCGCCCCGGCACCTTAAAATTGCAGGTGCCGCACGGTCTCACCGTTCTCATAGAGATGCCGCATCGCGTCGATGCCGATGCGCAGGTGATCGTCGACGAATTTCTTCGTCACTGTGCGGTCGGAGACCTCGGTCTTCACGCCCTCCGGCACCATTGGCTGGTCGGAGACAAGAAGGAGCGCGCCCGTCGTCAGGTGGTTGTGGAATCCCACGCTGAAAATCGTCGCCGTCTCCATGTCGATACCCATAATGCGGTTGCGTTCGAGGTAGAGCTTGAAGTCGTTGTCGTGCTCCCAGACACGGCGGTTCGTCGTGTAGACGGTCCCCGTCCAGTAGTCGCGCGCGTGCTCGCGGATGGCGTATGAGAGGGTCTTTTGCAGGGCAAACGCCGGAAGGGCCGGAACCTCCGGCGGAAAATAGTCATTCGAGGTTCCCTCGCCCCGAATCGCCGCGATAGGGAGAATTAGATCGCCGAGCCGGTTGACCTTCTTCAGGCCCCCGCACTTGCCGAGAAAGAGAACCGCCTTAGGCGACGTCGCCGTCAACAGGTCCATGACGGTCGCCGCGTTCGCGCTGCCTAAACCGAAGTTAATGATCGTCAGGAATCCAGCCGTAGCCGTCCGCATGGGACGCCCCTCGCCCTTCACCTCGACACCGTGCCAATCCGCGAACTTCGCTACATAGTCGTCAAAGTTGGTCAGCAGAATATACTCGCCGAACGCGTCCAGCGGTGTGTCCGTGTAGCGCGGCAGCCAGTTCCGCACAATCTCAGCTTTGCTTCTCATACCCGCTGGTAATAGTCCGCGGCGCAGCAAAAGCAATAGGAAGCGGACCACGCGGAATATAATAGCGTACGGATTCCACCCGACCCCCTACGCCCCCAGCGTCAACGAAGCGCCGTCAGAGTGCCGTGGCACGGCCTCTCTACCCCGACTCCAGATCAATCCCCACCGGGCAATGGTCGGATCCCGCCACCTCCGGCCGGATGAAGGCGGCCCGCAGCCGCTTCTTCAAACGGTTCGAGACAAGAACGTAGTCGATCCGCCATCCCACGTTGCGCGCACGGGCGCCGCCGCGGTAGCTCCACCAAGAATAGTGACCCGGCCCCGGCTCGAAAGCGCGAAAACTGTCCAAAAATCCCGCGTCAAGGTGCTCTTGGAAAGCAGCGCGTTCCTCGTCGGTGAACCCGGCGTTGCCGCGGTTGGCGGCGGGCCGGGCGAGATCGATCTCGCGGTGGGCGACATTGAGGTCGCCGCAGATGACCACCGGCTTCGCTGCATCGAGCCGGACACAGTGCTCGCGGAAGGCCGGATCCCAGACATTTGTGCGGAAATCGAGCCGCGACAGGTCGCCGCGCACATTGGGCGTGTAGACGTTGACAAGGTGGAAATCGTTGTAGGTGCAGGTGATCACCCGCCCTTCCGCGTCGCCTGTCGGCTCGCCGATCCCAAGACTTACTTCCAACGGCTCACGCCGCGCGAGGACAAGCGTGCCCGAGTAACCCGCGCGTTCGGCGGGATTCCACACCGGCGCGAAATCATCGGGCCAGTCGCCCGTCACCTGCGCTGCCTTCGCTTTCACCTCCTGCAGGCACACATGATCCGCACCGCAGTCCCGGACGAACGCCGCAAATCCCTTTTTCTGCACAGCGCGCAGCCCGTTCACATTCCACGAGAGAATCCTCATGCCTCTCCCTTCCGCAGCGCCTTCTCCACCTTCTTCGCCGACTTGCGGGCGAGCAGGCGGCGCAGCTTCTTGCGCTGGTCCGTGCGCACGATATATCCGGCACAGTTTGCCGATCCGCACCGGCAGGGATGGTCAAGAAAGTGCGCTATATCGTAGCCGTAATCAAAAGTGATCTCCTCGCCCTTCTCGATCTCACGCAGCGCATACATGAAGAGGCGGTCGTCCTCGTTGATAAACTCGCAGTTCGGATCGCACGAATGGTTCGCCAGCCGGGCATGGTTGTAGGGCTTGTCGCCGTCGAGGTCGTGGGTGTCCGTCAGCTCAAAAATATACACCGACGCCCCGCCCGTGCGCTGCGACTCCTCGTGCAGGGCCAGCCCGCGCCGGTTTGACTCCTTCTTCGTCACAAGCTCCCCCACGTATTCAATCAGGCGGGCCCCCTTGCGGATCAGCCTGCGCGCGAAGAGTCCCTGCCCGTGGATGCGCGAGTTGCGTATCTCGAGAAAGGCATTGACCCGCTTGGATTGGACAGATTTGCGCGGAATAAGCATGTCACCCCGATAAAGGGAAAGGCCGGCGCGGTTCAGCAAATCAAAATCCAGCGCTTGCCCCGCTTTTTTTCCCGCGCAGACTAGTCGGATGGATAAGGACAGCGCTGAAGCCCTCGTCGAGGAAGCGATCTTTGAGTTCACAATGGGCGGACACGACGCGGCCCTCGCAAAAATCACCGAAGCCCTCGCCGCGGAACCCAACTCCTTCGCCGCATGGCATGCCAAAGCCGAAATCCACTTCGACCGGCGCGAACTCGACGACGCCCTCGAAGCCGGCAACCACGCCGCCGCGCTCTCCCCCGAAGATGTCCATATCCACACAACCCTCTCCCGCATCTGGATGGAACGCGGCGACAAAGAGAAAGCCGAACACCACGGCGCCCGCGCCCGCGTCCTCGGCTGGAAAGACCAGCTCAAGGGCAACCCCGGCGACAGCCCGTAAGTTCCGCGCCCGCACCCGCGCGACCGAAAGCCCTACCGTGGATCGAGTCGAGCGCCGCAGCCAGCGCCACAACACGCGTCCCGCGGGCAAGCTCATTCTGCACCCGCCACCACCACCCCGAGCGGAACGGCAGCAAAAATCGCCGACGTACGCATCCCAACCACGCAGTGGTCAAAGACACCTAAATATAGAAACCGCCAATCGGACCCCATTAAATTTTCCATAGTTCCATTGAGAAATTCTTATATCTTTAAGATTTTAAAATTTCTCCATTTCCACAACAGGAGCCAACGGTCCTCCGTTCCGATCAGAATTGAAGCCGACATCAAGAAAAGATACAAGCCCGGCCTCCAAAAAATATGCGCTAACTGACTCATTTACTATACATGGGCTGCCGCCGGAATCTTTTTTATCTCTGAGAAATTAGATTGAAGAATCTCAATTTCCCCGGCTCGTATAAATCGCCAGGCAGCCCGGTTCCGCTGGCTTGCCTCACGCAAACACCGTCCCGATAACATAACGCCATGAAAGACTCATCACCCGGCACCGCTTCCCCAAATCCGCCTGCCCTCGCCCGTTCATTCGTGAACGCCCTCCTGAAAACGCACACCTCCCCCGCGCGCGCCGGTCTCCTGCGCGCGGGCACAGCACTGCCCTCCGCCGATTCCGCTCCGGCCTTCGAGGCGTGGCTCGAAAGTATCGTCGACAACCACATACGCGGCCAGTTTCAGCGCTCGAAAGAAGAAGGCATGGCGGTAGCGCTGCGCCGCCTATTCGCCGGGAGCGGCGAGTCCATTCAACTCACCCGCCTCGCCGCGGAAGGCGGCGTTACCCGCCTCACCGTCACGAAGCTCGTCGACAGCCTGGCCGTAGCCGGTGTCATACATATAAGTAAAGCGTTTCACGGCGGACACGCCCGCGAGCTGACACAGTTCCACTACGCCTACCTGCTCGATCCGGGGCTTGTGACTGCGGCCCGCGCTTCACTCGGCCTTGATTCGCCCACTCACACGGTCCTTTGGGAGCACGCCGCCGTCACCGTCCTGCGTGTCCTTCGCCCGCAACCGCTCCAATACTGGTGGGAACGCAAGGGCGCGCGTATTCCCTGCGTCTGTCCCGCCGACAACGGTCGGGTCCACGCCTTTGTCCTCGGGGCCGACGATGCCGCGTCTTTCGATCCTGAGCCGTTCCGCGCCCTGCGTGTGCTCCATCCCATGGGCAGCAATTTCTTCTTCGTTCCCGACAATACGGGGCCAGAGGAGCGGGAGGCCTTTGATTTGCCGGTGCGAGTCATCACGCCCGCCGGTCTCGCCGCTCTCTAAGAAAGGCAGCGGACGGCGGACAACAAAAAGGCCCCGGCAGAAGGTGCCGGAGCCTTGGGAAATTGGCTGCTTTCCAAAAACGTTTAGCAGTTAGCGCAGTCTCAATACTTTATCGTGCACCCGTAGGGCCGCGTCTGAGGACGGGACACCTCTTCCCCCGCGATGGAAGCTGTCAACGCGGCCATGACAAAATTTTCAGCCCGCTCAATGTCATCGGAACTCGCCGACGGAATGCTGTCGATGGCTCCGTGGTAGACAATCACACCCTCAGGGTTGATGATGAACATTTCCGGAGTCCGGGCAGCGCCATACGCACGACCGACCGTCCCATCTTCGTCCATTAGCCAAGGCACCTTGACTTTCTTGTCTTCCATATACTGCCGGGTTTCCGAAGGGCTCATGTAATCGCGGTGATTCGGATTGGAGGAATTGATCGCAAGCCATTTCACTCCCTTTTCCACGGTCTTGTTCTGTAGTCGCTGCATTTCCCCGGGGTCATAAAACTTTACAACGAAGGGACAGCCCGGATTGACCCATTCAAGGACGACAAACTGCCCGCGGTAATCGGCCAAATTTACCTCGCTGCCGTGCGCATCGGGGAGAGTGAAGTTCGGTGCCGTGTCTCCTACGGAAACAGCGGCCATTGAAGCAGAGGCGCCAAAGAGCGCTGCGACGATTATCGGACGGATTATTTTCTTCATTTTACTTGTTCAGTTTGAGGTGAAAAACCAACAGCTCAGGTTAGAAAGAGAACCGGAAGCCGCAACTGATTCCCCTTTTTTTCATTTCAACGATTTTCGTCGACCTGAAAAACCATTTCGCGGGTGTTGCGGTGCGACGCGGCGAATACTTACCTTCACCGATCATGGACGATCCCGTCTGGACAAAACTGTGCGCGGAGGCCCGCCGCGCGGCTGAAAACGAACCGGTGCTCGCAGATCTTCTCCACCGCGGTATCCTCGACCGACCGGGCCTCGAAAACTGCCTCGCCTACCGCATTTCACGCAAACTCGGCCATCACGCCGTTTCCGAACCCTACCTGCACGAACTATTCGTCGAAATCTTCGCCGAGAACCCGTCCATTGGCGCTACCGCCCGGCGTGACATAATCGCCGTCGACGAACGCGACCCCGCCAGCCGCGGCTACCTCTCACCCGTCCTCTATTTCAAGGGCTTCCAAGCCCTCACTGCGTACCGCGTGGCCCACCACCTATGGAACCACGGACGCACCGAGATCGCTCTCTACCTCCAGAGCATCATCTCTCAAGTCTTCTCCGTCGACATCCATCCGGCCGCGCGGATCGGCGCGGGCATTCTCATTGATCACGCCACTAGCATCGTCATCGGAGAAACCGCTGTCATCGAGGACAACGTCTCTATCCTCCACGAGGTCACCCTCGGCGGCACAGGCAAAGACCGGGGCGACAGACACCCGAAGGTCCGCCACGGCGTTCTACTAAGCGCGGGTGCAAAAGTCCTCGGCAACGTCGAAATCGGTGAATGCGCCAAAGTCGGCGCGGGAAGCGTCGTCCTCAGCGACGTCCCGCCACACGCCACCGTTGCGGGAGTTCCAGCGAAGATAGTGCGCCGGGGTATCGACACTCCCGCCGAGGTCATGGATCACAACATCTAAGGCCGCATCGCCGCAATCAGCTCGATTCCGGCACCTCAATGCCGACCCGCCTGCCCGCCACCGCGAGTTCGGTGTGCCGCAGAACCTCCACCGGTCGCGCTCCGGGCGGCTTGCGCAGGCGTGACAACGCCGCCGCACCCGCCCCCTCACGCAGCCAAAACTCCGTCCCCAGCGCCTTGCCGCGTGTGAAAAACCGCGCACGCAGGTGCAACAGTTCATGCGCCTCCAGTTCGCCCCCCGAAGTCGCCGCCTCCGCCAAGGCCGCCGGGTCAATCCGCGCCCCCGTCCCGTCGCGCTTCGACGCCGCCCCCTTCCCCAGCATCAGCAAACGGTAGC
>JAFIGH010000163.1 GCA_020831525.1 Opitutales bacterium | reverse complement strand
GGGCGGGGAGCGGGGTGTTTCCGGGGCGGGAGAAGTCGAGGAGCAGGGCGGTGTGGACGGGGGCTTCGGCGGGGTCACGGTCCCCGGCGCGGAGGGCGGTTTCGAGTGCGGTGGTGAAGGCGGCGCGCTGTTGGTCAAAGGCGCGGGCGAAGGGGTGACCGGGAGGCAGTACGGGCCGGAGGCGCGCGAGGTAGGCGGCAAAGGCATCCTCCTGCCAGCGGGCTTCGACCGCGTTGAGGAGGTCCGCCGGAGAGAGCCTCGCTGATTCCGCGCCGGGGAGGGGAAAGAGGACGGTCTCGGCGGCGAGCGCTTCGCACAGTCCCTCCATGCCTTCGAAGTAACGGTAAATAAGGACCTTTTGGACCCCGGAGCGTGCCGATACGGCGTTGATGCCCCAGTCCTGCCAGCCCCGCTCGACGAGCGCTGCCCGCGCCCCTTCGAGGATGCGCGCCGTGGTGCGCATACGGCTTTGGCGGGGGCGTTTCGTGGTTTTCACAGAGGGGACAGTGGGACCGTACCCCGCCGGGTGTCAAAGCTGCTTCGCTCCGGACCAATGGCACATTCTCTAAGGGGCGGGTTTCCGGCGGCAACGGAGTGGTGACGGCTCTCTCGCAGGAGTGCGGGTCTTCAGACCGCGAAACACCGTTGGCTACGTTTATCCATTTCTCCATTCCGGTCCCATCCCGGCACCCGGCGCGTCATCGCGTGGTGCGGACGGTGGTCCTCTAAACTGGGATGATGGCCTTCTCGGGTGAAAACCGCTTCAGGAGTGAGTGGCAGTCGCGGCGGAGAAACTCCGTGAGCAGGTTCACGGTGTTGGGCACGGCGTCGCGGTGGATGATCTCAAAACTGTGCGTGTTGCGTGTCGGCAGGCAAATCAGCCCCGAAAACGGGGAGTGCCCGACGGATTTCGCGTGGGAGACATCGCTGCGGTAGCAGGAAAGCGAGGCGGTCTGCAGGTGCATCGACATGCTTTCCGCGAGCGTCAGGAAGTGGTCTGCGACACGGCGGTCGTAGAGCGCTTCTTCATCGCGGTACACCGCGATCGGCGAAGCGGAAAAGTCGATACTGTATTCACTTTCCACCGGTCCGACTTCGAGGCCCAGCGTGAGGGTGGCCGGAACTGTGCGCGCGGCGAACTTCGCCCCGTGCGCACCGACTTCTTCCTCGGTCGTCAGGACAAGATACAGATCGGGAAACGGGCGTTCCCCGGCCTCCTTGAACTGCGCCGCCAACGCGAGCAGAGCGGCGATGGAAACCCGGTTGTCCATGAAATGATTGGCCCAGTACTCGCCGAGGTCGACGAGTGTGCGGCGGTTGCGCGGCACCACTACACGCGTTCCCGCGCGGATTCCCTTCCCGTATAGCTCTGCTTTCGACAGGCCGGTGAAAATATGCATGTGCTCCCACTTCATGGCCTCCGCGCCCATGGAATACTGCACACGGTAAGCGGCCGAGGTCTTGTCGCTCACGTGCACCGAGCCGACGCCGAGGATGCCGGTGTGCCGTTCATGCCTGCCAAGAATCTCCACCGGACCGACGCCGAGGAGATTTGGATAGATGCCGCCGAGCGGGTCAACGCGTATGGTGCCGTCGTCCTCGATGCGCTTGATCATCAGGGCGATCTCGTCCATGTGCGCGAAGATCCGCACGCTGTCTTCTTCGTGTGTGCTGCGACCCTTGATATGTCCGATCAGGTTGCCGACTTCGTCTTGCCACACTTCGTCGCAGGTGTTATCGAGATACGGTCGGCAAAAGTCCGATACGTCCTGCTCCTGTCCGGGAGGACCGTAGAGGCGGCATAGTTCGTCCAAGAGTGATTTCAGTTCGTTGGTGTCCATTGTGGGTTTCGATGGTTGGGTTAATGAGGGGCGATTCTATTTATTCAAATTCCCGCGGTGAACGGGCATGGGACCAATAAAGGACGGATCTCCAGCGGATTCAAACATCGCGCCCGGAAAGTGGACACGCGCACGGAGGGTTGCCGGTCGCCCCGGCAGTGTCGCCGCATTCCCGCGGACGGGGAAAGGTGGTCCGTCCTGTTTACCGGCGCGACGGTACCGGGCGAGGGGAGAGACCGCGTCTCCATTCCCGCGGCGGGTAGCCCATTCGTTGCTTGAAGGCGCGGGAGAACGCGCTTGCACTGCCGAAGCCGCAGCGTTCGGCGATGGTCTCGAAGGTGTCGCGGGTTTCGGCCATGGCGTCGGCGGCACGTTGGAAGCGAATGCGCCGAAAGGCTTCGGCCGGTGCGCAGCCGAGGGATTCGTGGAAAAGGCGGCGAAGGTGTGCGGGTGACGCCCCGACTGCCCGACCGACGGCGTCTAGACCTGGATTTTCGCTGAGGTGCTGCTCGAACCAGTGGATCGCCCGTTCCACGGCGGGGTGCACGCGGTTGGAGGCGGTGGCGACGGGTGCGGATGCTGCGAGATCGACCGCGAGGAGACACAGCTCGAGTCGGAGGTGGTCCTGCCGCAGGTGGGTAAGGCGGTGGGGGCGCGCCAACTCGGCGGAAGCCCGCGCGGCGAGGTCGACTAGACGGGCGCGGTCCTCCTCCGCAAGAGCAACCTCAAGGTGTCCGCCGACGGGGACGCGTTCGCCGAAGGCGGCTGCGACGGAAGGAAAGTGAAAGACAACGACCTCCGCGTCCGCGGCGGGATCGCCGTGCCAACCGTGGGGATGGCCCGGCGGGAAGACCCAGAGCCGGTTGGAGCGAAGGGGGGCAGGCCCGTCTTCGAAGACAGGCGCGATGCGACCGGCGACGACGGCTTGGAACTCCCAAGCCTGCCGCCGCATGACCTTGAGCGGGGAATTGCCGTAGTCGCGCCCGCCGCGTCCGAGATACACGAGCATGGCGGTAGATCGCGGCGGTTTGAGCGAGAATGTCAAGTTTGCGAGCGAGCGTGGTATGGCGACGGGTGCCCTTTTCGGCTAAGATGACTCTGCTTCGCCATGCCCCCAGTTCCCTGTTTTCTGAAAACTTCCGAATCAGACCCGTTTATGCCCAGCCCACGCAAACGTTATGCCCTTGTCGGCCTCGGAGGCCGCGCTTCCATGTTTTGGAAGGCCATTGCCGGAGATTACCGCGAAACCACGGAGATTGCCGGATTCTGCGACACCAACCGCACCCGCATGGAGTACTCGCTCAAGCGCCTGCGCGAGGAGCACAGCTTTTCCGGTGAAGTTCCGATGTATCCGGCGGAGAACTTCGACACAATGGTGCGGGAGACCCGGCCCGATGCGGTCATTGTCGCGAGCATCGACCGCACACACCACCGCTACATCATCCGGGCGATGGAACTGGGGTGCGATGTGATCACGGAGAAGCCGATGACCGTCGACGCGCCGAAATGCCAAGCGATTCTCGATACGGTGCGGAAGACGGGGCGGTCGCTGCGCGTCACTTTCAATTACCGCTACGCCCCCGTGCGTTCGAAGGTGAAGGAGTTGATTCGCGGCGGCGTCATCGGTGAGGTCAAGCAGGTTCACTTTGAATGGCTCCTAGACACGAATCACGGTGCCGACTACTTTCGCCGCTGGCACCGCGACAAGCGCAACTCCGGCGGGCTCATGGTGCACAAGGCAACCCACCACTTCGACCTCGTCAACTGGTGGCTCGACTCCACCCCCGAACTGGTCTTCGGACTCGGTTCGCTCGCCTTTTACGGGCGGGAAAACGCGGAAGCCCGCGGAGTGAAGGTCCCTTACTTCCGCACGACCGATGCGGACGGCGCAAAAGACGATCCTTTCGCGCTCGATCTCTCCAAGAAGAAGAATCTCAAGGGCTACTACCTCGATGCGGAGCACGAAGACGGCTACCTGCGCGACCGTAACGTTTTTGACGACGGAATCTCCATTGAGGATACGATGAACGTCCTCGTGCGCTATGCTAACGGGGCGCAGATGTCCTACTCGCTCGCCGCCTATTGCCCGTGGGAGGGCTACCGGGTCATGTTCAACGGCACAAAGGGGCGGATCGAACTTCAGGATGTGGAGGGCTCCTACGTGAGCGGTGCCTCTGCGACAATGGGCGAGTCGCTGGGAAAAGGAAACCGCATCATCGTGTGCCCGCACTTCGCCGAGCCGTATGAAGTTGAGCCTCCCGCCGCCGTCGGCGGACACGGCGGAGGCGACGCGCCGCTCCTCGCGTCGATCTTCGGCCAAGATCCGGTCGACGACCCCCTCGGCCACGCCGCCGGCCATGAAGACGGCGCATGGTCCATCCTCACCGGCATCGCCGCCAATGAGTCCTTCGCCACCGGTCGCCCCGTGCGCCCGACCTCTCTCGTGCGGTTTCATTGAACCCGCCATCGACCCGTGCGCGGCGCATGGGCTCCATGTTGGCGCCCTGAACCAAACCAAACGCGGCGCTCTCGGCGAAAGCCGCACCCGGCACCGCATGCGCGGTCCGCGCGCAACATGGATCCTTCCGCCGTCACTGGCGGTCACTGCGCCTGCACCGTGCCTCGCGTCAAGTTTCGGCGACAACCCCTCGGCTACGCGGAGGTCCTCGACATCGGCGCGAGGTCCATCATTGCGGTCGGCATCGCCGCCGCTCACTCCTTCGGCAAAGACCTTCCCGTGCGCTTGCCTGCATGGTCTGGATTTTCATGAGCGCGGCGGCGGCCTCTGCGCAGCATGAAAAAGCGCAGGAATCGGTCGCGGCAAAGCGACTTCTTCCCAAGAGACGAAATGGTGGATGGAGCGGCTTTCCCCGGCAACCACCCTTGCGTTCCACAGGATGCGTCACCCTAATCATTAGCGACGCAGGAAAAGGTTCACCGTGCGGGTGAAAAAACTTG
>JAFIGH010000052.1 GCA_020831525.1 Opitutales bacterium | reverse complement strand
TTTGGGGGCAAATCAGGAATGCAGCCTGACAAGCGAACTTTTTTGTCTCACACCCGTAATCTCCTGTTGCGCCAACCGCAACGCGGTTGCCGGTGACAGCCCATGGTTGGCCGACAGGCCTACCATGGGATCCGCTGACCCGCCGATCCAACCCTGAAAGGGTTGCCCTAGACGACGGCGGAAACGAGCGCGAAGCGCCTTGGATTGCCGTTCGACAGGCTCAGGACCTGAGCGATGCCGAAGGGCGGTGATCCTTCACCGCCTTCGCCGCGCATCCACGATCTTTCCCCTACCGCGGCGTCGAATCTGGTACGACCGCATTCCCGAGGACAGTTGCCTATCGCGGTCTGAAGGACCGCGCTCCGGCGGACCGGTCATCCCGCTCCACCGGATTTCTTCTGATCGTCTTTCTTGTGCGTGCCGACCAAGAGGGGAACACCGAACTGGCCGCCCAGCACACCCAAAGCAAGCACCAGACCAACGACGGTCCACAGCGCGGATTCCTTGAAGATGTGTTCCGCGCTTCCGTGTGTGAGATGAGAATACAAACCAATCGCGGCGAAGCAAAGGAGTGACACCGCCGAAACCATGTGCAACGTCCTCACCGTCCGCCTCTTGCGCGGCGGAAGCATATTTTCCAGCATATCCGTCCCCTCGCCGCCATATCCGGCAATGATCGAACTGACATCCTTCGCCAAGGCATTGCTTCGGGAAAACGGATAGAAGCACGTCGAGAAAACCTGAACGATATATACCCCTTCATCGTTTCTCTCGACAGAGAAAGACACCTTTGTCCGCCCGCGTGTCAGGGAATAACCGGCGGACGCCGAGTCGGCCTGGATTCCATGGCGGGCGAACTCGCGGAGAAGATCCTGCGTTACGTCCCCGTCGAACTTGAAGTGTGCACAAATCATATTTGCCAAAGTCTCTCCTTTCCCTGGCGCGACAACCGAACCAAAGATAAGGCATCGATTCAAGAAGGAAGCGCCCCCTCTGATCCAACCGCCCGGGATTCGCGGTTGCCTTTGGCGCGCGTTCCGGAAGGATGCCGTCCGCAGTGATTCCAATGGCATCCTTTCCTCCGCATGGCCCGCGCTGATATCCGCAGTGAACTGGAGAAAGCGCGGCGGCATCTGCTGGAGCTTTCGACCCGCAACCGTCTGCTCAGCATACCGACGAGCGAGCGGGCGAAGCTCGTGCGCGTGGACACGGAACAAGGCGGCGACGTCTTTGCATCGCTCGTGCGCGAGCGGCGCAAGCTGACCTTCATTCCGGCGGCAGAGGAAAGCGGCCCGGAGACCGAGGGCAGCCGCCGCCCGTCGGCACGCACCGGCGGGCTCCGGACCACGCTCGGTGCCACCGCCCTGCAAAGCCGCCTGTTGTCCATCCACACCGACGCACGGATCTACATCGAGGAACAAGGGGTGAATATTCTCTACCTCGCCCTCGGTCAGCTGAAGTGGTTTGAAGACGAGCAATCGTCGGTCGAGCGCTTCGCTCCCCTTCTCCTCGTGCCGGTGCGCCTCGAACGGTCCAACGTCGCTTCGCGGTTCCACCTCGAAGCCCTTGAGGAGGACCCGAGCGACAACCTCACCCTGAGCGCCCGCCTCACGGAATTCGGGGTGAAGCTGCCCGCTTTCGAATTCGACGACGAGTTCTCGCCCCCGGCGTACTTCGAGGCCGTGGCGCGGTCCGTCGCTTCGCTTCCGCGCTGGGAGGTGCTTCCCGACGCCGTTGTTCTCGGCTTCTTCTCCTTTTCGAAGTTTCTTATGTACCGCGATCTCGACGCGGACAACTGGGAAGGCGGACCGGACCTCGACGAGCATCCGCTGATCCAGGCGCTGCTGCGCGACGGCTTCGCCCCGACCGCCGACATCGTCGACGAATCGGAGAGTCTCGACGCCCTCCTGCCGGTGGAGAGGCTCAACCACGTGGTCGATGCCGACACGTCGCAGGCGCTCGCCATCGAAGAAGTGCGCGGCGGCCGCAACCTGATCATCCAGGGTCCCCCGGGGACAGGAAAATCGCAGACCATCACCAATCTCATCGCGACCGCTGTCCTCGATGGAAAGAAGGTGCTCTTCGTGGCGGAAAAGATGGCCGCGCTGGAAGTGGTGCGCCGCCGGATCGAACAGATCGGCCTCGGTCCGCTCGCGGTCGAGCTGCACAGCCACACGACGAGCAAGAAGGCCTTTGTCGAGGAGTTGGGCCGGACGCTCCGCGAAGGGCGGCCCGTGTGCGAGGGGATCGAACGCAAACTCGGGCAGCTCCGCAAGGCGCGCGATGAACTCAACGCCCACGCCGCCCTCCTGAACACGCCGCTGCCGCCCTTCGCACTGACGCCCTTTCAAATCATCGGTCAGCTCGCCCGCATGGACCAAGACCCGGCGGAGACCCCGCGGGGTTCCCTCGACGGCGGGGAGGATTGGACACCGGCGGAGATGGAGGAGCGGGAGAACACCGTGGACCTGCTCGCACAGCGCCTTGCCGGCATCGGGGCGGTGGAAGATCACCCATGGCGCGGCGTGCGGGCGGATTTCCTCTCGAAATTCCAAGCGGAGGAGATCCACGCGCGGGTCGCGGAGACGCCGCCTCTCCTGTCCGCGCTGGAGGACGCGGGCAACCGTCTGTGCGCCCTGCTGGGCCGCCCCGCCCCGGACACGCCCGGCGCGGTCGATCACGCCCGGTCCCTCGCGGCAAAAGCAGTGGACGCGCCGGAACATAATCCGGAAGCCATCGGCAGCCCGGTCTGGGAAAGCCATCCGGCGGGCATCCGGGATTTGCTGACAAACGGCCTGAAGTACCGGGAAATTCACGACGAAATCGGCACCGCCTTCACCCCCGACGCATGGGAAGCGGACTTCACGGATGCGCGCCGCGCCGTCGCCGCCCACGGCCACAGCCTCTTCCGCTTTCTGCGGGGCGACTATCGCCGCGCCCTCGCGCGGATCCGCGGGTTTCTCCGCGATCCCCGCAGCCTCCCGCGCCGGACCGAGGAGCGCCTCCACCTCCTCGACCGGATGATCGATGGGCGCCTTTGCCGTGATCGTATCAAGGAGTTGTCGACAACCGGAGCGGATGCTTTCGGCGCGCTTTGGTCCGGTCTTGATTCCGATTGGACAAAATTGGACCGGATCACCCGATGGACGCTGGACCTCGGAGACGCCCCGACCGCCCGCGAAGTCCGCCGCATTCTCGCCCTTGGCCCGGACCGGGAAGAGGTCCGCGCGGCCATGGCGTCCGCCGCCGCCGCCCTCACTGCCTTCACCACGCATTGGGAAACGCTGATCACCTCGCTCGCGCTCGATCTCCGCCGCGCCCTTGGCAAAGCCGAAAGCGCCGAAGCGCCCATGTACGACCTCGCCGCCTGCCTTGCCCGCTGGGCGGCGCATCCGGAAGGCCTCTCCGCGTGGATTCAATACGACCGCCTTGCCGATACGGCGCGGACGACCGGCCTCGGGATGATCGTGGACTCGCTCGAAGCCGGCGCGACCAGCCCCGCCGACGCTCTCGTGCACTTCCGCCGCGCGGCCTACCGCCGCCTCTTCGAGGAGGTCGTCGACCGCCACCCGGAGCTGAAACGCTTTGACGGCGAATCCCACGAAAAGCTCATCGGAAGATTCCGCAAACTCGACGAAACCCGTATTGCCATCGCCCGCTACGAAGTTCTCGCCGCCCACGCCGCCGTCAAACCACCCCCGCAGGGCGCCGTCGGCGCGCTGGGTATCGTCCTCGGGGAAATCGCCAAAACCCGGCGCCACATGTCCATCCGCCGCCTCATCGGCACCGCCGGAAGCGCCGTCCAGGCGATCAAGCCGGTCTTCATGATGAGCCCGCTCTCCGTCGCGCAGTTTCTCGAGCCCGGCAAGGTGAGCTTCGACCTCGTGATCTTCGACGAAGCGAGCCAGGTGAAACCCGTCGACGCGCTCGGGGCCATCGCGCGCGGACGCCAGATGGTGGTGGTGGGCGACTCGAAGCAGCTCCCGCCCTCGCATTTCTTTGCCCGCATCGACACGACGGACGAGGAGGAAGACGAAGACGACGATCCCCTTGCCGCCGCCGGCGACATGGAGAGCATTCTCACCCTTGCCGAGGGCCGCGGTCTCCCGGGCAAAATGCTGCGCTGGCATTACCGCAGCCGCCACGGCTCCCTCATCGCCGTCTCCAACCGCGAGTTCTACGGCGACGGTCTCTACATAATTCCGAGCCCGCTGGCCGAGCATCCGGAGTTCGGGCTCAAGTTCCACCACCTGCCGGAGGCGGTCTACAACCGGGGCGCCCGCCGCAAGGACAACCCCGTCGAGGCGCGGACCGTGGCCGAGGCTGTCATGCGGCACGCCCGCGAGCACCCCGGGCTCTCCCTCGGCGTGGCCGCCTTCTCCGTGAGCCAGCGCGATTCCATCATCGACGAACTCGAAAGCCTCCGACGCGAAGATCCCGGACGGGAGCACTTTTTCGCTGCCGCCCACCCGCACGAGCCCTTCTTCGTCAAGAACCTTGAAAACGTACAGGGCGACGAACGCGATGTCATTTTCATATCCGTCGGCTACGGGCGCGATCAGAGCGGGTACTTCGCGATGAACTTCGGCCCGTTGAACCGGGAGGGCGGCGAGCGGCGCCTCAACGTCCTCATCTCACGCGCGAAAAACCGCTGCGAAGTCTTCTCTTCCATCCGCTCCGACGACATCGACCTCGCCCGCAGCCCGAAAGCGGGCGTGGCCGCTCTGAAGACCTTCCTCCACTACGCCGAGACGGGCATTCTCGGCACAGCCGACCCGCACACCGGGCGCGAGCCGGATTCGCCCTTTGAGGAAGCCGTCAAGGCGGCCCTCGAATCCGGGGGGCACACCGTCCACTCCCAAGTCGGCGTGGCGGGATTCTTCATCGACCTCGCCGTCGTCGATCCCGAAACGCCGGGACGCTACCTTCTCGGCATCGAGTGCGACGGCGCGGCTTACCATTCGTCGCGGTCCGCCCGCGAGCGCGACCGCCAGCGCCAGGCGGTCCTCGAAGACCACGGCTGGACGCTTCACCGCATCTGGAGCGCCGACTGGTTCCTCCGCCCGCGCGAGCAGACAGCCAAGGTCCTCAAAGCCATCGAGGCGGCCCGGAGGAAGACCCCCCGCCGGGCCGCAAGCGGCTCCACCGGTATCGAAATCCAGTGGCAGGAAAGCGACGACGCGGAACACGCCATGGACGGGCTTGCCGAGCCCTACACCGAATTCAGCGCGACCCCGCCGCCGACGCCGCTCAACGAAACTCCAGTTGAGGCACTGGCCGCATACGTGCGCGGCGCGGTCGAAGCCGAAGGACCCGTGCACCGCGAGGAAGTGCTTGTCCGCCTGCGCGACCTCTGGGGCGCAAAGCGGGCCGGCCGCCTCATCCAGACCGCTGTTCAGAACGCGGTCGAATTCGAATGCGAAAACGGATCCATCGTTGACGACGGCGCCTTCCCTCGCCCTCCCCGCCCAAGAGACCCGCCTGCGCGACCGCAGCGCCGTCGCCTCCGCCTCCCTGCGCATGCCCGAGCGAATCCCCGCCTCCGAAATCGCCGCCGCCGTCCGCCGCCTCATCGAGCGCAACCACGGCATCGCCCGCGCCGAAACACCCCCCGCCGTCGCCCGCCTCCTCGGCCTCTCCCGCACCACCGCCGAGTTCGCCGCCCTCGTCGACGAATCCATCGCACAACTCCTCGGTGCCGGAGAACTCCACGAGACCGGCGGATTCCTGAAGATCCGCCCGCCGGAACCGGAGTCACCGTCCTCCACAGGGGGATAATGATTTCGACCCCACGGTGCCGCGGCCGGGATTGCGCGATGTCCTTCCCGAAGCCGGTTCCTGTGAATGGAATCTTCTTAAATTCGCCGAGGCCTCGGCGAAGGAGGGGGCCTCCACTGCACGGTCGCACAGTGCAATGTCACCTGGTCAAGCCCATACACCGAAACGGCACGACCGGCAGGGGTTGTCATGTCGCGCCTCGCCGGCTCTCGCTCTGCTTAACGAGGAATTTTTCATAGAGGCAGTTTATCTCGGGATCCGAATCCAGATACAAGATATCCAATACACTGTCCTTCGACAGTGAATCGATCTTCAACTTATCGGTGATCACTTCAGAGCCGGTGACAACGTTTTCGTTTTGATCAATAAAGCTGTAATATACCCTGTATTGATGTTTTGATAGCGACCGAAATCCGATAGACCTGATAAAATACAACGGTTCGAGACTTTCCACTACAGCCTGGGATTCCAAACCGACCGTATAGAGTTTCACTTTTCTACGGAAAAACCAGACAAGATATATTCCGGGAATCACAGTGAAAACAACAGGAATGACATAGAACAGATTGAAAATTCCGTACGGAAACCGATAATATCCTATACCGTCGATCACCGCTTTTCCTTGATAATACAATATGGGCACAGCGTTTCCTACACTGAGCGTGCTGACATAGGCGAAGTCCATCGTCTGATGCTCAACAAATCGCTCCGTGCCTGCATCAGAAAATACAAGCCCAATCAGTATAGGGTTCTGCCCATTCACCGATATGCTCCTATTCTCACGAATCGATTTCACGATCGCATCTGTTCGAGTTCCCTTTGCGGTAATCGTTGCGACATCCACCTTTTCCGGCTTTGGCAAAGAACTCAGCATCGGCCAACTCATTAACGCAAAAAATACAGAGAACCCAAAAGTCCAAATCCACGCCTTCTTTTGCCAACCCCATTTAAGATAGGCCGTTGTTCTCAATTTTCTTAACTTCATCGCTCTTCTGGCATTATGGCAGGAAAGCCCGTCGTCTGTCGGCACTCGGCACCCTCACACCTGTCCACCGAGGCCCTGGCAAAGGCGGCGGCCCCCTCTGCGCTGTCGCACAGTCGAGGCCGCGAGAAGTGGTTCAACTGTAGGCGAGGGTCCATGGGTAGTATTCGCAGTAGGGTTTTTCTACGATACGCGGATTGGGCACGCCAAGCGTTTTCGACCTCTGCCCGCAATGGCCGCCAGGATATGCGGGGCACACGCGGGCACCGCCATAGTAGGTGCGAGACCTATGGTCCGCACCACGCCGCCGCCGGACTGCCGACCAAGCTTCAACCGGTTCAGAGGTGTCAAGGTCAGTCAGTTGCGGCCTTCCAGCCGCACACCCGCGGCCCGATACCCACCGGCCAGCCCGTCCACCGTAGCCGACTGCCATCTTGGCGGTCGGTCCTGGCGCACGAAGGCGTGCAACCGTACGATCCCTCGGCTAAGCCGAGCGCTACCACCATCTGCGCGCACCTGCCGTTCGCCATCCTGCCGCCAGGCGTTCCGGCATGGGTTCCGGTAACGGCCATCGTAGAACTCTCCAGCCTTTCCAATCGCTCAGCGGAATCCGCCCGACGCCGCAACACCCTGTCGCGCCATAGCCTTCGGCGGCGGCGGAGCAATAGTGCCCGTTCGACTATTCCTTGAAAACGTCCGGACTTTCAATGGACATAAAGCGCCTCGGATCGCTCGAAGCAGAACGTGGCAGTGAGCCGCAGATGAAAGCCATTGCTCACTCCGACGGGTTCGAGGGGCTGCGTGCACTGAGCCAGCGATTCAGAGACTCCGCCGACTCGACGGACCCGCGTCCGGCAATAATTCCCTCCACACTTATATCCTCATCGAGACCGGGCCAGTGGATACCCTCGCCATCCCCGATCAACTCGTAATCCTCCCGCTCTTCTTTTGTTCCCGAGCTTAGGCGCGGATACCACGCCAACGGGACGGAGACGGATCGTCCGTCGACAAGGTAAACAACCATCGAATCCTCCGTAAACCCAACCGACTGGGCGAATGCTTCTCTTTCAACGGTCAAAATGTTCATTCCATACCTCCAGTATCTTATCTTTATTCTCTTCTACCAAATTCTGCAAGGAACGCAACTCATGATCGCTGAATCGACGGGAACGCGCCAGCCGAACCGGCGACAACCAGAATTTCGCCGTGCACCGGTCCCGCCTGATGTGGACATGTGGAGGCTCTGTTCCCTCAGCCGAGTAGAAAAAGAACTTATAGGGACCGATGTCTTCAATCGTAGGCACTTTGAGAGTCCATGGATGGTGGTTTGCAGTCGGGCTTTTCTACGAAACGCGGATTGGGCACGCCAAGCGTTTTCGACTTCTGTCCGCAGTAGCCGCTCGGATATGCGGGCCATACGCGCACGCGGGCACCCGGCTTGTCCGCACTCCATTGTTCGCATGCGCTGCGCCAACAGCTATGCCGCCCGCCTTGCGGGAGGTCGGCGTTACCATCCGCACGGCGCAGGAAATCCCCGGCATGATTCCCGAGTCGGACTCTTCATCAGCTTCATTCGATTCTCCGGGCGGGCATCTCCTGGTTATTCTGGTGAAGAACAAGACCGCTGACCGCTCCGTCCTCCCCGCGCTGGAATTCGATCGCGGCGACAACGACATCGTATTCGAACCGGTCGCCGCCGGCTGCGAGGACGGGAATGGCGGGCTGGCCGGTGAGTTGGACAATCAACTGACGCCGGACCGCGCGGACGTCGAAGACCATCCCGGCGGCAAGCTCGTAGCGCCCCGCGTAGGCTTCCGCGGCACCTTCGGGCAGTAGCAGGTCGTAACGCGGGGTTTGGCGAATCCGCGGCGCGGGCAAACTACGCCCGCTTTGATGGAGGGTGAGCCGCTCGACGTCGCCGCTCTCTCCGGTGGCAAACTCGATCACGGCCCCGACATCGGCGTTCTCAAAGCGATGCCCGCCGAGGGGGCGCACAGGGAGCGCCATCTGTCCGGTGAGGCGCAGGTAGAGACGATCCTCGTGCGCCCGGATGAGGAAAAGCGCGTCCGCGCTAAGACGGTATTCGCCCTCGTAAGCCGCAAGGGAAAGGGCGGGATCCGCCGCGCTACTGACGGGCGCCGGATCCCCGTCGGCATCGGGCGCCAGCAAACCTGTGCTCACGCGGGTAGCAAAGCCGCCCGCTTGATTCGCCAGAACAATGGTTGCATGGCGAGTGGCCGGAGTGAGGATCAGGCTCGCGGAATACCCACCGGTTCCGCCGTCGTGAAACGCGCGTTGTTCCCCGTGAATGGATTCGAGAAAGATGCCCAGTCCCATATGCCCTCCGCCAAGAGGAGCGCGCGGCTCAAAGAGGAGGCGGATCGCTTCGGCGAAAGGGCTCGCCTCGGGCGCAAGGAGAGCCTCGGCGAAGCGGGTGAGGTCCGCCACTGTCGACCGCAAAGCGCCGCAACCGGCAAGGCTGTCGAAGTTCCATGGCCGGACCTCCTCGACTCCGGAAAAGGGCGGCACGACACGTGCGGCCGCCGCCTCCGGCACGGAGAAATGAGTATCGTGCAGGCCGAGCGGCCTGAGAATCCGCTCCCGCAAAACCGCCTCGAAGGTGTTTTCTTCCATGTGACCGAGGAGGTACCCAAGGAGCCCCGGCCCGAGATTGGAATAGGCGACCGGATACGCGCCCGCCTCTTCCGGTTCCTTCATTTGGTGAATGGCGAGAAACGCGCGCAAACGGGTGCTGTCGTAGCCGTTGTAGGGATCGGCGGGATCGGCCGCATCGGCCAGATTTTCCGGCAAGCGCGGCAACCCGGATGTGTGGGTGGCCAATTCCACGAGCCGGATACGGCCCACCCGTTCGTCGGCAAAGTCGAAGTCCGAACCGAGAATCTCAGCGACCGTCGTGTCCAGCCGGACCCGTTCCTCGACGACCGCCTGGGCGAGGAGGAGGGCAGTGAAGAGCTTTGTGATCGACCCGATCTCGTATACAACCTGCTCCGGTGGGACGCCCCCGGGAACAACGCCGGTCGTCGCGGTCTCGTAGGCCCCCGGCGTTCCCATCCGCACAACCGCGCCACCGACCGGAGGCGAGAACGCCTCCAGACGTTCCGCAAGCGAACCCGCGGCGGCGAAAACGCCTCCCGCGAGCGCGGCAAATGCCGCAAGGAATATCACGCCGGACCTGTACGGGAGGCCTCCGGCAAAAGCATAGGACAAGCGAGAGAACATCGCGTTATTCTGACAGTCGTGGTGCTACCGTCAACGCCCGAATCGCTCTGGAACGCACGACCCTTCGAGGACCGGCGACGCCTGCCTTGACACGGCGGCGGAGTGACGGTTGACAATCAGAAGTCTTTCCTCCTATGCGTTGCCCGACATTTCTTCTGATAATGCTTTTCGCCGTATGCGTTTCGCCCTCTTCGGCGGTGCCGGCGACCGACGTTGCCGATGGAGCGGCTCCCGACATGAAAGTTCCGCAAGTGACAATTCCCCATATAGAAGTGGAAATGACGGTGGATTTGCCCCGGGCCGAAGTGTGGCGGCGGTGGACCACTTCCGAAGGGGTTGCGACATTCTTCGCTCCGGAGAGCCACATCGAACTGCGGCTCGGCGGAGCCTATGAACTGTATTTTCTGCCGAAGGACGCTCCGGAGGGGCAGCGGGGCTCGGAGGGTTGCCGCATTCTCGCGTATGCGCCGGAGCGGATGCTGGCCTTCACTTGGAACGCACCGCCGCAACTGCCCAACGCCCGTCAGCACCACACCTGGGTCGTCCTCGCGCTGGAGGATAGCGACGACGGACGCACACAAGTGCTCCTGACCCACCTCGGGTTTGCCGAACTGGCCGCCCGCCACGCGGAGCACGCCACCGAGTTCGAGCGCACGCGCGACTACTTCGCCCGCGTTTGGCCGCATGTTCTGGGTGCCCTGAAAGCTTCTTCGCCTGCGGCGGCCGCGGATCGTCAGCAAGAGACCTAATCTTTTTGACGATCTGTTCCCGAGTCTTTCCTGCGATTTTCTCAAGCTCCTTCGCTGCTGATCGCTTGATCTCAATCTTATAGCGCGCCATTGGACTTCAATCCCTTCAGGAATGTTTCAAAGTCGAGTGAGGGCTCAGACTCACGCTCTTTAAATGCCTGAAGGTCTTCAAGATCCTCAGCAAGTGATTCACGAATCGATTGATTCACAAGTTCCGAGACCGAAGACGACACCTCCGCGGCTTTTATCTTCAATGCCCTGTGGAGGTCTTCTTCAATATAGATGGTCGCTCGTTTCATGCCGGCACGGTTGCGCTAAAACGCTAAGAGCGCCCCTCTCTATCCAAAGGATTCACCCGTCGGACTCCGGAGAAGCGATCAAAGTCGCGGTCATTGCTGAAGACTTTGGCAGAGTGCTCCATGGCATGAAGCGCGATGACCGCGTCCGTTGCCAAGTTACCGCCGCTTCCCGCCTCTTCCAAGAGATCAAAAAACCGCTCGGGCGCCCTTTCCGAGAGTTGCAGGACCCGCACGTGCGGGTACTCAAGCCAACCCAAGACAATTCCGCGTGCCTCGGAGACAGACAGCGGGTTCTCACAAATCTGCGGATGCGTCGTCAATCGAGTGAAGGCCAAGATCACGACCCAGGGTATGCCCACCGGAACACCGTCGGCCAGCGTCGACGCCCACCACGCTTTGGCTTTCCGATGGTAGGCGGATCGCTCATCGTAGGCGTAAATGAGCAAATTGGCGTCCGGAACGATCATTCTTCGGCCACGCTCAAGGTGGACTCAGCCTCCAGCTGGTCATAAAGCTGATTCAGGCTGACACCGCGATAGGCCGCTTTGATCCCCAGCGGGTAGCTCTTGAGCTTCGGGGGGGAGGACGATGTCCGCGCCGAACCGGCCCCCGCCAATCCCGCCTGCAGGGTATCCTCCACCACCGCCCGAAATGGCCGCCGCGTATCCGCCGCCCGTTGACGGAGTTCCGCCAATAGCGCATCGCTGATGTCAATTGTTGTCCTCATTATTGCATCAATATGCTCCCATGGCTGCGCCTGTCAATGAGCGCCGCACTCTTGCGGGGGCGTCCGGCGTGTGCGATTCTCGCTCTTTTTCCCCTCATGGCGAAGACGGCAGAACAGTTGGAGAGCATCCGCATCCGCGGGGCGCGGCAGAACAACCTCAAGGGCTTCGACCTCGATCTGCCGCTCGGCAAGCTGATCGTGGTCACGGGCCTGAGCGGCGCGGGCAAGTCGTCGCTGGTCTTCGAGACCCTGCACGCGGAAGGGCAGCGGCGCTATGTGGAGACCTTCAGCCCGTACACCCGCCAGTTCCTTGAGATGATGGACCGGCCGCAGGTCGATTCCATCGAGAACATCCGCCCGTCCATCGCCATCGAGCAGCGCAACACGGTGCGCACCTCGCGTTCGACGGTCGGGACAATGACAGAGCTGTGCGATTACTTCAAAGTGTGGTTTGCGCACGGCGCCCGCCTCATCGACCCGGCGACAGGCGAGCCCATCGAAGACGACAGCCCCGCGACCATTTGGAAGAAGGTCGCGCGCGCCTTCGCGGGGCGGCGCGTCCTCCTTGCCTTCCGCGTGCGGCGGGGGCCGAAGCTGCCGTGGAAGACGGTGCTCGATTCCCTCGCCGCGCAGGGATACACCCGCGCCGCCGCGGAGGGGCGCGGCCTCGAGCGGATCGACGCGCTGCGCCCGGAGGATCTCGGAGACCGCACCGAGTTGGCCGTCGTCCAGGACCGCCTGAAGATCGCCGCGGGCACGCGCAACCGCTTCCTCGAAGCCGCCGCCACCGCACTCCACTTCGGCAAGGGACAGCTGGAAATCCTCGACGAGTCCGGCACCCGCCTCGCCGCCTACTCGGAGGGCCTTCACTCCCCTGAGACAGGAGAGCGCTACCGCCCCGCCGTGCCCAACCTGTTTTCCTTCAACTCGCCCCTCGGGGCGTGCCCGCGCTGCCGCGGGTTCGGCCGGATCATCACCATCGACGACCGGCTCGTCATTCCCGACACCACGCTCTCCCTCAAAGACGGCGCCATCCGCGCCTTCCAAGGAGCGGTCTACTCGGAGAGCCAGCGCGACATCCTCCGCGCCTGCCGCAAACACGGGGTCCCCGCCGACGTGGCGTGGCGTGAGATGACGGAAGCGCAGCGCGCCTTTGTCATGGACGGCGAGCCCGGCTACGGGGAAGACGGACGCGAATGGCCGCAGGCATGGTACGGCGTGCGCCGCTTCTTCGAGTGGCTGGAGGGCAACACCTACAAGATGCACGTGCGCGTATTTCTTTCCAAATACCGCGCCTACGTCACCTGCCCGGACTGCAAGGGCACCCGCCTCATCCCCGAAGCCCTTCTCTGGAAGTGGGAGGGCCGCACCCTGCCCGACCTCTACCGCCAGCCTGTTTCGGAGTTGCTTCCGCTCCTCGAATCCAAAGCCGCCACCACGGGGGACAAGCGTGTCGATGTCGCCCTCGACGCCATCCTCACCCGCTTGCGCTACCTCGAATCCGTGGGCGTGGGCTACCTCACCCTCGACCGTTCCTCGCGCAGCCTCTCCGGCGGCGAAACGCAGCGGGTGAGCCTCACCACCTGCCTCGGTACCAGCCTCGTCGATACACTCTTCGTCCTCGACGAACCGTCCATCGGCCTGCATGCGCGCGACATCGACCGGCTCATCGGCATCCTCCGCAGCCTCACCGCGCCGGGCAACACGGTCGTCGTCGTCGAACACGACGAAGCCGTCATGCGCGCCGCCGACCTCATTGTCGACATCGGCCCCGAGCCGGGTGCCAAGGGCGGCCGGATCGTCGCCATGGGTCCGCCCGCCGAACTCGCGGAGCACCCGGAATCCGTCACCGGCGCCTACCTCTCCGGGCGAAAGACAGTGCCTCCGCCGGCGCACCGCCGCTCCGTGCGCCGCACAAAGGCGCAGGCGTGGCTGCGTATCGAGGGTGCCGCTAAGCACAACCTCGACGACTTCTCGGCGAAGATCCCGCTCGGGCGCTTCGTCGCCCTCAGCGGTGTGAGCGGTTCCGGCAAATCCACCCTCCTCGACAACGTCATCCACCAAGGTCTCCTTGCGCGCGCGGGAAAAGCGGTTGACGACCCCGCCGCCGTCCGCTCCATCGAGCCCGACCACGGCTTCGGCGAAATCGTCCTCGTCGACCAGTCGCCCGCCAGCCGCACCCCGCGCTCCAATCCGGTCCTCTTTGTCGACGCGTGGAATCATATCCGCCAGCTCTTCGCGCGCACCGACGACGCCCGCTCCCGTGGCTTTACCGCCTCGCACTTCTCCTTCAACAGCGGCCACGGGCGCTGCCCGACCTGCGAGGGACTCGGCTACGAAAAGATCGAGATGCAGTTCATGGCCGATGTCTACGTGCCCTGCCCGACCTGCGGGGGCCGCCGCTTCGCGCCGGAGGTGCTCGCCGTGCAGTGGGCGGGCAAGAGCGCCGCCGACATCCTCGACCTCACCGTCGACGAAGCGCTTCTCTTCTTTGCCCGCGAGCCCCGCGTGCGCCACCGGCTCGAATCCCTCGCCGCCGTCGGCCTCGGCTACCTGACGCTCGGCCAACCGCTCAACACCCTCTCCGGCGGCGAATCGCAGCGCCTCAAACTTGTCAAATACCTCTCGCGTTTCGGCGGCACCGTCGACCGCGCGCTCATCCTTCTCGACGAACCGACCACCGGCCTCCACCGAGAGGATGTCAAGCGGCTCCTCGCCGTCCTCCAGCAGCTCGTCGACCTCGGCCACAGCCTCATCGTCATCGAGCACCAGACCGACGTGCTCGCGGCCGCCGACTGGATTCTTGAGCTGGGTCCGGGCGCGGGCGCAGAGGGCGGACGCTTTGTTTTCGAGGGTACGCCCGCCCGTCTCGCCAAAGCCAAAACCGAGACGGCCCCCTACCTCCGCACCGCCCTTGACCCCGCCGCCGAAGCCCCGGCCCCGCCCGTCCTCGCCGCCGCCGCCGAAGATCCCGCCCCCTACGGCACCGCCGCGCCCTCCGCCAACGGGAGCAACGGCAGCCTCCTCCTCACCGGCGCGCGCGAACACAATCTCAAAAACCTCACCATCGAGATCCCCCGCCGTGCCCTCACCGTCGTCACGGGCGTGAGCGGCTCGGGCAAATCCTCGCTCGCCTTCGACATCATCTTCGCGGAGAGCCAGCGGCGCTTCATGGAGTCCATGTCGGCATGGGCACGCCAATACGTGGAGCAACTGCCGCGCCCCGACATCGACGAACTCCGCGGCATCCCGCCCGCCGTCGCCATCGAGCAGCGCGTCACCCGCGGCACGCGCAAGTCCACGGTCGCCACGATCACCGAAGTCGCCCAGTATTTGCGCCTTCTCTACGCACGCATCGGTGTGCCGTGCAGCCCCGTGACGGGCGAACCCCTCGTCTCACTCACCCCCGGCGAGATCACCGCCGCCCTCGAAAAGACCCTCGCCAAAAGCCCGCCCAAAGCAGGCGCGACACACTTCCTCCTCGCCCCCCTCGTGCGCGGACGCAAGGGCCACCACCAGCCCCTCGCCGACTGGGCGCGCGCCCACGGATACACGCGGTTGCGCACCGATGGCGCGCTCGTCGAGACGGATCGCTTCACGAAACTCGACCGCTACCGGGAACACGATGTCGAAGTCGCCGTCGCCCACATCGCCCGCGCCGGCCGCTCCCGCAAGCCCGCCTTTACCGTGGCGGGCGAGGCCGCCTCACCCGCCGAAGCCGTCGAAACCGCCCTGCGCATCGGCAAGGGTGCCTGCCTCCTCGTCGACGGCGCGGGCCGCGAGATTGCATGGTTCTCCACCAAGCGGACCGATCCCGCCACCGGCCTCGCCTTTCCCGAGCTGGACCCGAAGCACTTCTCATGGAACTCCGCGCGCGGATGGTGCCCCACCTGCCGCGGCCACGGCCGCATCTACCCGTGGATGGCCGAAGACGAGCGCTTCGAAGACGTGCCGGAGGACGCCGGCCCGGGAGATCCCTGCCCCGCCTGCGAAGGCACGCGCCTCGGCGGGACCGCCCGCTCTGTGTATTTGTTTTTCAAGAACGGACCGCGCCTCAACCTTCCCGGCCTCCTCGCCCTCACCTCCGACGAACTCATGGAGCGCCTGCGCGCCCTCCGCCTCGACGCCAAGGGCCGGGCCGTCGCGCGCGACGTCATTCCCGAAGTGGAGGAACGCCTCAAGTTCATGCGCGGGCTCGGCCTCGACTACCTCACCCTCGACCGCGCCACCAACACGCTCTCCGGCGGCGAAGCCCAGCGCATCCGACTCGCCGCGCAGCTCGGCAGCAACCTCTCCGGTGTGCTCTACGTCCTCGACGAGCCCTCCATCGGCCTCCACGCGCGCGACAACGCCCGCCTCATCGACTCTCTCCGCGCCCTCCGCGAAAAGGGCAACACCCTCCTCGTCGTGGAGCACGACATCGACACCATGCGCGCCGCCGATTGCATCATCGACCTCGGCCCCGGCGCGGGCCGCCACGGCGGTGAACTGCTCGCATGCGGCCGCCTCGACGAGATCGCGAAGATCGACCGCTCGCTCACCGGACGCTACCTGCACAACGGCATGCCCCACCCGCTCCGCGGTGCCCGCCGCCCGCTCCCGCCCGCCTACCACGCGCGCCGCAAAACCGCACCGGACGAATGGTGCGTCCTCGAACAACCCGCCCTGCGCAACCTCAAAGGCGGCGTCCTGCTCCTGCCCAAAAGCCGCCTCACCGTCGTCTGCGGCATCTCCGGCGCGGGCAAGTCCACCCTCGTGCGCGACCTCCTGCGCCCCGGCGTCGAGACCGCCGTGCGGGCGAAGTCAGCGCGCCTCGCCGGTGCCCGCGCCGGGGGCCTCGCCTTCAAGCGACTCCTGCACGGCCACACCTTCCGCCAGGCCATCGAGGTCGACCAGAGCCCCATCGGCAAAACCCCGCGCTCCACCCCCGCCACCTACACGGGAGCCTTCGACATCATCCGCGCCTACTTCGGCAACCTCCCCGAAGCCAAGATGCGCGGGTACTCCCCCGGCACCTTCTCGTTCAACACCAAGGGCGGACGCTGCGAATCCTGCAAGGGCGCCGGGCGCGTGAAGCTCGAGATGAACTTCATCGCCGACGCCTACATCCCCTGCGACGATTGCGGCGGCCGCCGCTACGGTCCCGAACTCCTCGACATCCACTGGAACGGCAAGTCCATCGCCGACGTTCTCGAAATGACCTTTGAGGATGCCGCCCGTTTCTTCGCCTTCCACCAGCGGCTCCGCGGCATCCTCGAACTCATGGTCGAAACCGGCCTCGGCTACCTCACCCTCGGCCAGACCAGCCCCACCCTCTCCGGCGGGGAAGCGCAGCGTCTCAAGCTAGTCACCGAACTGGCGAAAGGCCTCCCCACCCTCGACGACCGCAAGCGCGGCCTCGTGCGCCCCAACCTCTACATCCTCGAAGAGCCCACCATCGGTCTCCACCAGTCGGATACCGAACGCCTCGTCGAACTCCTCAACCGCCTCGTCGACCAAGGCCATACCGTCGTCGTCATCGAGCACAACCTCGACGTCATCGCCGAAGCCGACTACGTCGTCGAGGTCGGCCCCGAAGGCGGTGAAGCCGGCGGCGAACTCCTCTTCCAAGGCACCGTCGAAGATCTCGCCCGCGACAAACGATCGCCCACCGCACCCTTCCTCCGCGAAGTCCTCTCCGCCCCCGCCCCGGCGAAAAGAAAGAAAACCCGCCGCCCGGACGGCAGCGGGAAAACGAAGACGCAAGCCCGGAAAAGAGCGAAGGCGCAAACCTGAGCCGTGGAGAGAACCCTGCGTCGCCGGACTTTGCCCCCGCCCCCGGATCAGTGCCACGGCAACGATCCAAAGAACAAACCTCTGCAAACGGGAATCGCTCTCCCATTCGTCGTTGTCGTCTGCTGGCGCATTCGAACGCGATGTGCAACCGCGTTTTCGCCCAACTCACATAGGGCGCAGACCCTAACCGCCGACCGGGATGAATCAATCACTAACGTCGTAGATTTCTTCTGAAAGTACGGCTGTGTTGCATGCGCTGCCGCGCGCTCCGTAAGCGGACGCTTCAGCGAGGCACCGCGGTTGGAAGGTGTCGCACTCGCTGAACCGCCTCACTCACCCCGCGGGAGGGTGAGGTTTACGTCAAGGTCGGCGTCTTCGGGCAGGTCGAGGCGGGCGACGGTTTCGAGGAGACGGTCGACGAGGGACCGTGCGGGTTGCGGGATGGCGGAGGTGTCGTCGCCGGGCAGGGGACCTTCGTGGAGGATCTCGCCGTCGGGTGCGGTCACGAGCACGCGGCGGCCGGGGCCGGCGCCGGTGACGACGGCTCGCCCTTCGTTCGACTCCAGAGTGAAATTGCCCGAGCGCAGGTGGGTCAGGGTCGAGCGGGTTCCCGCGTCATCCGTTTCCACATGGATGTCACCGGCCGCGTCCTCCGACTCCGCGCGGCGCATGGCCTCGAGCTTCTCGCGCAGGTCACCGAGGTTTTCACGCAGTTCGGTGAGGTCCACGGTGATCCGGTCTTCGTCATCGACAACGACGCGCACGGACCCCGGGATCCACTCACGCACGGACTCGAGGATGCGCGCGCCACCCTCGCCGCCGTCGTTCATAGCGGCGATGACGGCGGCGGAAATCTCTTTGCCGAGGTTCTCCGGCACCCACCGGCCGACGGGTGATTCACGCTGCCCGAGGACGACCGGCAGGGTGAGCACTTCGCCCCGTCGCAGGATACGGAGATTGATTTCATCGCCCGGCGCGCGACCGGCGAGCCTCCGCGACAACTCAGCGGGGGAGTTCACCGGATCACCGCCTACTGTCAGCAGGATATCATTATCGCGTACTCCGGCTTTGGCGGCGGCTTGCCCGGCGACCGCCCGGACGACAAGCAAGCCCTCCGTCTCGGGAATGTCGATGTAGTCGCGCAGGACGGCGGGGAGCGGCTCGGTCGCGACGCCGAGGAAGGGCCGGGGACCGGCGGCACCCTCGCCGGATTGCCATGCGAAGGCGCGGGAAAGCGCTTCCGCACGGCCCGCACGGGCCTCGGCGCGGGCTTCGGAGGCGATGGCGCGGGCTTCTCGGCGGATGGCTTCGGCCTCAGCCCGGATTTCAGCGGCTTCGGCGCGCAACTCTTCGCGCAAGCGCTCGGCCTCCGTGCGGATCTCCGAGGTGTCCGCATCGGCGGCGGAAAGCGCGGGCACGAAAAGGCACGCAGGCAGGAAACAGAGGAGAAAGGAAAATCTGCGGATGAAATGGACCGGGTTCATGATACTCCTTGGTTGATTAGAATGAATGAATGGGGACGAGGACGATCTCCTCCCGCGGGACGGACATCTCCACGGTGGTGCCATCGCGCGGGTCTTCCCACACGACGGTATCGACAAACTGGTAGCGGTACTGGCGCGCCGCGATGTGATTGCCCACGATGAACACCCCTTCGTCGATACGGTTGGCGAGGTAGTTCTCCGCGCGTACGGGCCGCATGCGGGGCGAGGGCGCGGCGGTGTCGGCCGGATCGGTCCGCGCCACGGCGGGGGACCCGGGGTCGGCGTCGCCGTGCGTCCACATCCATACGGCGATTCCCCCGAGCGAGAGGAAGAGGACGGCGGCAAGCGGCAGGATAAAGCGTGCCCGCATACAGAGCGCCGGGAGACGCGCCGCAGCACCCCGCACCGGGGCCGCGCGCAGACGTTGCTCCAGCACCGGCGGGAGCGGCTTGGGCCGCAGCCCGGCGAGTTCGGCTTCGAGTGGATCGTTGTCGGGACGGTTCATGACGCGAGGGTGGCGAGGTCGTTGCGCAGGTGGTCGAGCGCGTAGCGGTAGCGTGAAGCGGCGGTGTTGGCGGAAATACCGACGACATCGGCGATCTCCGCGAAAGTCAGGCCGCCCCAGATTTTCAGGACGAGGACCTCCTGCTGGTGCACGGGGAGGCGGTGGACGGCTGTTTCCAGCTCACGGCGGCGTTCGTCCGCTTCGAGCGGGCATTCGAAGTCGTCGTGCGGCGGCGCGTCCAGCCCGTAGGAATCCTCCCGGCGGTGTCGGCGGTCTTCACTGCGCGCCCAGTCGACGGCGACACGGCGGATGGCTTGAAAGAAGAAACGCGGATGGGGAACACCCCCGCCGTTGCGTCCGTGCTGCCGCCACGCGCGTGCGCACGCTTCCTGGAGAAGGTCCTCGGCATCGTAGCGATGCCGGGCCTGCTGCCGCGCGAAAAGGAGGAGGCGCGGACCGTACTCCGCGAGCCAGCCCTGCCATTCTTGTTGCAACCGTTCAGACGCCATAGTGCCGAGCACATTTGCCGGGTAAGCGCCGCCGCCCCCATGATTTGTCTACTCTGCCCGAAAAAAGTTCTATTTTTCCGCCATGGACGGCACCGGGCACTCGAGGACGGCGGCAAGGGCGCGTAGCCACTCGCCCTCGGCGGGCGACACTTCGCCGTTGTGCCACACGATACACGCCGCAGCGGAAAGGAGTTGCTTGCGGTCACCGGGATTGAGCCCGCGCAGCTTTACTAGCGCGCGCTCGAGGGCGGCATTGTCCTCGGGCGGGTTGAAATCCGTCCCGGACATACCGCGTTCCTTCATGGTTTCGGTAAAGATCGCCTTGGCCCCGGCCTCGTCGGGGGCCTCGATCCGTGCAAAGCCGGAGAGGACGGTGGCCGCCGCCGGGCCGTCGAGCCGCGCGGCGGACTCCCGCACACCCTTGGTTCCGCGCAGGCGCGCCTCCAACACGGCGAGGATGAGGCACTCAAACAAGTGCAACTGTCCGTCCACATCGGCCACCTCGCGCATGCGGTCGACAAAGGCGTCCGCATCGTCCGCGCCCTGTTTGAGGGCCGGCAGGCACAGTTCGAGAACGGGCATGCGCCCCGTGTCAGCAAGCGCGAAGGTATGTGGAAAGAGCCGCGTCACGCGCAGGGCAAATTCATCCGAAAACGCCTTGCGCAGGAGCGCCACCTGCTTCGCACGCACGTCGGAATCGGCACCGAGGAGGAGGGCCGCCACCGTCGCCCGCGATCCTTGCGGCTCGTGGACCGCCTCCCGGAGGGCCTCCGGCAAGCCCGCGATGAGTTCGCGCGCGCGGGCCACCGCCTCCGGCGAGACACTGCCGATGGCCTGAAGAAACGCCGCGAGGGCCACGCCGGAGGCAATCTTCTCCTGCGTCGATCCTCCATGCCCAAAGAGGGGCGCGCCGCCGCCGGACCGCCCGCCCGCCGCTTTCGCCGGTTCCTTCGGTGCCGGAGCCGGTGCAGGGCGCTTCTTGCGCGCCTCGTACTTTCCGTCCCACGCCGGATCGACCGCGCGGATGCGCTTGGGCAACGGCGGGTGCGTGGCGAGCAAGCCGTTGACGCGCACGTGCATGGCGTTGGCGAAAAAGAAGTGGGCCGCCGTCTCCGCCTGCGAATCCTCCACCTTGCCGCGCCGCGAGGCCGCCCCGATGCGCTGCAGGGCGCCGCTGATCCCCTGCGGATTGCGCGTGAACTGCACGGCGGCGGCGTCCGCCAGAAACTCGCGCTGCCGCGAGATCGCCGCCTGGATCAGCCGCCCGAAAAACTGCCCGATGAGCCCGAGGAGAAAGAGAGCCACGCCGACAAACGCGATGACGAGCATGCCGCCGTTGTTTCCCCGCCCGCCCCCGCGCCGCGTCATGCCGCGATAAAGACTGCCGCGGAAAGCCGCGCGGAGCAGCCCGTTGCCGATGATGGAGAGCACGAGCAATCCGAAGAGCACACCCGCGAGCCGGATGTTCATGCGCATGTCGCCGTTGAGAATGTGACTAAACTCATGCGCTACGACGCCCTGCAATTCATCGCGGTCGAGTGCCTCCAGCGCCCCGCGCGTGAGGGCCACCGCCGCGTCGTCCGGACGGTTGCCCGCCGCAAAGCCGTTGATGCCTTCCTCCTTGTCCAGCACATAGACCGCCGGCACCGGCAGGCCGCTCGCAATGGCCATCTCCTCGACGACATTGAAAAAGCGCCGCTCCTGCGGATCACGCGTCCCCGGATCGATGCGGCGCGCCCCCATCGACTCCGCCACCGCCGGCCCGCCGCCGCGCGAGAACTTCGCGATCTTGCCCATCGCGGAAAAACCCACGACGCCCAAAACCACGACCGCCGCAAAAAGCGCCCGCCCCGGACTCCACAGGCTCACCGCCGGCCCGGTCTCCCCATGAGGACGGGTCTCCTCCACCATGAACGCCGCCGCCACCGTGAACGTGGCGTAGACGCCCGCGATAATAAGAATCACGGCCACGACGAAGAGCACGACGAGGAGCATCGTCCGCTTGCGCGCCTTTTCCTGCGATTGAAAGAAGTCCATGGAGGTAAGTTTGCTGGATTGGCTGAATAGGCGGGGATGCGAAAAAGAGCGGCGCTCAGTTGTGGATGCCGCTCTTCCGCAAACAGCGGGCGAGACGCCCACTCCACTTTCGAGCCACCTGCTCATCCGAGAGCCATTCCGGGCAGCGCACCGGACACAGGGCTACTTCGCGCAACACCGAAGGCGGCGGTCCCCGCCGCACTCCAAGGCGCTTCGCGCTCGATATCCGGATAGCGCGCATACGGTCGGTTTCGTCACCCGTTCTGGGATCAGGAAAAGGACACCTTCGGCGCCTCGCGTTCGCCGGCGTCCTGGATCTCGAAAAGGGTCGCCGGCTGGAAGCCGAAAGCGCCCGCGAAGATGACTGCCGGGAACTGCTCGCGCCGCGTGTTGTAGGACATCACGTTATCGTTGTAGGCCTGCCGTGCAAATGCCACGCGGTTCTCCGTCGACGACAGCTCCTCTGTGAGCTGCATCATGTTCTGGTTCGCCTTCAGGTCGGGATACGCCTCCGCGAGGGCAAAAAACCGCCCCATCGCTCCGGTCAGCGCCGTCTCCGCGCCGATAAGGCCCTTGATCGCGTTGGGATCGCCGGGATCCGCCGCCGCCTTCGACTCCGCCGAGGCCGCTGCGTTGCGCGCCTTGATGACCCCTTCCAGCGTCTCGCGCTCGTGCTTCAGGTAGCCCTTCGCCGTTTCCACGAGGTTCGGGATCAGGTCGTAGCGACGTTTCAACTGCACATCGATCTGCGCGAAGGCATTCTTGAAACGGTTCCGCAGCGAAACCAAGCTGTTGTACACCGCCACCGCGTACAACGCGAGCAGCACGAAAAAGCCCAATAGGACCAAGAGCGTGATCATTGCACCAGACATAGCCCGATAGCAAAACACCCTGAACCCCCATGGCGAGCGTAAAAGCAGATTGTCATCTCCGCCGCTCCGCAGGGGTATAACGGGACTCTCAATCGCATCCCATTGTCTCCGCACATAGTTGCCGGGCTCGCGGCCCCAACCGAGACCGCGGGGGCGAACGTCGAAGGACGCGGCAAATGAATGTAAGGAGCGCTTTACGCGGGCGGGGGTCCGACTTGGGCGACCTGCGGTTCCTGCGGCGCGCGGTGTTACAGTCCGGTAAAACTTCGGGCAGATTTGGATACGCCGTTGTTGCCAACTCACGCGCGCGTGCAAATGGGTGTCATTCAAAACCGTCATCCCAAGTCTAACCCGCCGATGAAGTTTATGTCCAGATCCTGCCGCCGAGCGACGGCCTGCCTTGTCATGCTGACCGTGCTGACCGCGTTCTTATTGCTGCGGTTCGGCGACAGCGGTATTGCGACAGCAGTCGATTTCTCTGACGCACCGTCCGGCGCCGAAGCGCGCGGGAGTGCCGGGGCCGCCTTGCCGGCGCGCGCTGAAGCGTTGCCCGCCGCCACCGAAACGGCCCGCCGCCTGTCCGACGAACTTACGCCCGCCGCCCTGCTTTTCGAGACGGTCCGCCGCTCGCCCATGGTTGAGGCCACGGTCGTGGAAATTCTCGAACACCGGGTTGTCGCGAAGCCGGATGGCACCCATGCCGTCGATATCGTGTTCCACGCCGATGAGTTCCCGCGTCCGGTGCGCTTCAGCAGCCGCTGGACGCCGGGGCCGGACGGCGAATGGCAAACGGTGTGGACGGGGGCGGCTCATGCCGACGAGCTGCTTGTGCAGACCGCCGCCGCGGACGCGTTGCTGGCCGCGCTCGGCGGGTCCGCCCGGGTAATCGGCTATCTGGCGGAACTCGGTCTGGCGCGCGTGCGCCTCGACACCATCGACATGGACGCCGTGGACGCCGCCCTCGGTGCCGTGCAACATCGCGCCGACGTCACCGAGGCCGGCCTGCACGACCTTGTCTTCGCAACCGCCGTGAACGACCCCAACTACCCGCACCAGCACCACCTCAAGAAGGTCGACCCGGAACCGGCATGGGCACTCATGCCGCAGGGAGCGGTGACCGCCTCGGGCAAGCGCATCGTCATCGCCGCCGTGGACAACGGCCACGACATCGACGATCCGGACCTGCACACATGGATCAACGAGAACGAAATTCCCAACACAGGTGTCGACGACGACGGCAACGGCTACATCGACGACGTCTACGGCTGGCACTTCGGCAACAGCAGCAACAATGTGAACACGAAGTCCTCGCACGGCAGCGCGGTCGCCCGCATCGCCGGCGCCATCAACGACAACGGCATCGGCGGCGCCTCTCCGGCGGGACAGGTGACGATCATGCCGGTCGTCTACGCCTCCAGCGGGGGCGGGAGCCTCTTCGATGCACTGAGCGCGGCCATTTACGGACTGAACAACGGGGCCAAGATCATCAACTGCAGTTTTGTCGGCGGCGGCGGCAAGTCCTACTGGGAACAAATCGCCCGGCAGGCGGGCTCTGAACTCAACGCCATCCTCGTCGCGGCGGCGGGCAACGCGAACAACAACCTCGACCAAAATCCCGTCTACCCTGCCGCCTGCACCGAGCCCAACATCATCACCGTGGGCGCTTCCACCCTGAGCGACACCAAGGCCAGCTCGTCGAGTTTCAGCAAAACGCGCGTCGACCTCTTCGCGCCTGCCAGCGCCACCTCCTACAGCACGCCGCTGGTCTCGTCCGCCGCCGCCCTTCTCTACGCGCAGGATGAAAACCGCCCGTGGCAGACCGTAGTGGATCTGCTCCTCTCCGGTGTCGACACATCCGACGCGCTGGCCGACCTCTGCGTCTCCGGCGGCCGCCTCAACCTTGCGAACTCCGTAACGATGGGGCTCAACCAAAACGACCCAGAACCGGAACCCGAACCAGAGCCGGAGCCGGAGAATCCCGGCGACGACAACGACTCGGTCCTTGCGCCGGTGACGATGGTCTCGTGGTTGCAGACGGCGTATTTTCTTATCGGCGTGGACAGCGACAATGCGTCGGCCGGCGAAGGGCTGGCCGAGCTTTTCGACGGCAGCACATCGACCAAATGGTATTCGCCGAAGGATTCCGCGACGTTCGAGCTGGAATTCGAAGAAGGTTACCGCGTCGCGGGTATCATCCTCGTCAGCGCGGGCAATCCGTCCCACCGCGATCCGGTGGAGCTGGAATTCATCGCCCATGCCGACGGCGCTTCGCAATTCCTGACTGTCCCCTCCTTTTCCGGCCGCCACACCGCACAGGAATTGCTGATCGACCCGGCCTTGAACGGCTCCCGCTGGAGAATGATCATGCGCGGGGGACACAACAGTCTTCAGCTATCCGGAATGGCCTTTCTCCTCGAAGCGGTGGAACCCGGGCCGGGACAATCTGTCGCCCAATGGCTGGTGACCGCCGGATATCCGGCGGACGCGGATCTCACCGCGCCTGCGCCGGAATGGCGGGGCCTTCCGCTCGGCCTTGTCTACGCCCTCGGTCTCCACCACGACACCGACCTCGACCCCTCAGGCAATTCGGCCTCGGGCGAAACCCGGCTGCCGCGGGTGGAAAACGCCGGCCCGGCGGAAAGCAAGTTCGTCTTTACCCGCAATCTCGAAGCCGCCGACGCGGTGCTGACGCTTCTGGGGAGCAGCGACCTGCGGGATTGGACGGTTCTTGCCGAGTTCCATGCGGGCGAAGCGGCCCCGGCGCATTCTCCGCTCGACACAGAGGCACTGTCGCCCTCGCTGGAGCGCCTGTCATGGCGGTTTTCCCCGGCCGAGGCCGTCCGCTACTTCCGGGTTGAGGCGAAGCTGCAATAGCACTTGCAGCGCGCAAAGGCGGTGAAGGATCACCGCCCTTCGGCTTTGCTCAGGACCGTTGAGCCTGTTAGGCAGTCCATGGCGGGCCGCACCTGCGGGAATGAAGCGCGCAGCGCCTTGGAATGCGGCGGGCACCGCCGCCTTGCACGGCGGCTCAGTAGCGCAGGGGGCGGGCGAGGTAGCCGAGCATCCACGCTTCTTTCCACACCCGGTAGCGGCCCGCCGCACTGATTGTGCCTTCGTCTTCGGCGTCTTCGCGCGGAGCGAGGAAACCCAAATCGCGGTTGAGCTTTTCGAGTGTTTTTTGATCGGCGTTGAGGCGTTCGAGGGGATCGTCTTCGATGGCGGCTAGGCGTTCGCCGCGGGCATCGACGCGGGCGAGATGCCGGGTGAGGAGCGTCTCGAAATTGTGCGTCAAGGGCCGCCGTTCCACCGACCATTTCTCAGGATAAAATCCGCCGAAGGGAATCGAGATATTGTCGGTGACGATGCGGTGGCCGTTCGTCGTCTCGCTCTGCAAGGCAATGAAAGCCGAGAGCCGCGTACGCGCGACCGGAAGCAAATAGACGCTGAGCAGGACCGTCCGGTCCTTGTTGGAAAAGACGGCGAGGCGCAGGGTGATCCCCTCGGCAATGGTGGCGGTGAGGGTCTTCCGCCGCTCGAAGCGGTGCCGCCGGATGGTCTCGCGGAGGCGGAGAAAGCGCGGTTCATTCGGCCAGATATCCTGCCCCTCGCTCTCTGCAAAGCGCGGAAACAGAGGCAGGCCGCTGCGGCTCAACGCCTTGATCGCGAGATAGTTGTAGGTGGTGTCGAGCACGAACCAGAAGAGCAGCCCGACGAGACCGAGGAGAACGGGTTCGTAGTCCGGATAGGCAAAGGTGTGCAGCGCCCACCCGAAGGCTATCCCCGCGAACAGCCAGCGCGCCCAGCGGGAAAGGACGCCGACAAAGACGGAGTCCATGCGCAGTCGCAACCAAAAGAGGAGCAGGGCCGCCAAACCGGCAGCAACCAGGGGAAGGATCCAATCAGTGCCATACATGGGATGCCTTGGACGCGGTCCGCGGCGCGGGAGGTCCGCCGACCGACGCACCCCGGGGAACCGCCGGCGGAATCAGCTCAACCGCAACGGCATGACGACGCAGAGAAAGCTGTCGGGCGTGCGGACGACACCGGGGCTCAGCTCGTCCTTGAACTCGAAAATGACTTCGTCACGGGAGAGCGCTTTGAGCGGATCGAGGAGAAAGGCGGGGTTGAAGGCAACGGTCACGTCCGGGCCTTCGTAGTCGACGGGAATGGACACATTGGCGTCGCCGACCTCCGCGCTCGACCCGGTCACCTCGAGGACGTTCTCCTTCACATGGACCTTCACCGAGTTGTTCTTCTCGCTCGTCACGAGCGCGGCGCGGCGCACGCAGTTGGCAAAGGATTCGCGGTTGAGGCGGATGTGCCGGTCGTTCTCGCTCGGGATCACCTGCCGGTAGTTCGGGTAGTTGCCTTCGACGATCTTCGAGACGAGGTAGATGCTGTCCGTGAGGCCGCCTTCGCGGGCATCGTCGCCGGTGTTGATCTCGAAGGCCACCTGCCGCTCATTGAAGACGATGCGCACCTGGTCGCCCTGCCCGAGGAGCCGCTCGACCTCCGCCACGGTCTTGGCCGGGAGGATGAGCTTGCCGCGGTTCTCGTCGGTCACCTCCAGCTCCTTGCTCATGACGGCGAGGCGGCGCCCGTCGGTTGCGGCGAGGGTCAGCTTGTCCTCGTCGAAAGAGAAGAAGACGCCGTTCATGATGTAGCGCGTCTCGTCCGTCGACTGGGCGTAGGACACGCTCTTGAGCATGCGGTGGAGATCCGTCTGCTGGAGGACAAAGCTGTGCTCGTCGGCAAAGGTCGGCAACGGCGGAAACTCGTCCGCCCCGATGCCCATGATGCGGAAGAGAGAGGTCCCCGAGGTAAGTTTGGCTTGGTTGTTCGAGTAGGTCTCCACGTCTACTTCGAGGCTCGGCAGCTCCCGCACGATGCTGAAGAGCTTGCGGACCGGGAGGGTGAGGCTGCCCCGTTCTTTCACCTGAGCCTTGATGCGGCAGGAGATCCCAAGGTCCAAATTCGTCGTCGTCAGCGAGATAACGTCTTCACCAGCCTCGATGAGGACGTTGCTGAGGATGGGCATCGTGGCCCGGGTGCCGACGACGTTGAGCACCTGCTGCAAGCCGCTGGAGAAGTGATCCCGGTTGATCGTAAATTTCATATACGGGGCGAATTCAAGGGGTTGAGGCCTCCATTGCAAAGCAAATTCGTCCGCCCCGGCGGACACAGGCGGAAGACTATGTATATAGATTAGAATCTAAAACACTCTTCTTCTTCTTATAGTCCGTGGATATGTCGGCAACCGGGTCAAGGGCTTCGGCCTCATGGAGTTACGGCACTACCCCGTTGTCGGGAAGCAGTGGAGCGAAGTGGGCGCGGGAGCGGGCACAAGAGCAACCCTTCACTTATCCACACTCTGTTCACCGTCTCCACCGGAGTCGTTCGCGGGCTCCTGTGGAAAAGTTTTTGTGGGCGGGAAAAAAAGGTCGGGCAGCCGTCCGGGGAAGACATGAGCGGCCAGCCCGTAGAGCACATAGGCGGCGAAGACCGCCGCGATCGCCCAGTAATGGAACATGAAAACGACGACGATGACGACTGCGATGAGGATGAACGAACGGAAGCCCATGCGCGTGCGGAATCCGATCGTCTTCAGGCTCGGGTAGCGCACCGGACTGACCATGAGCACCGCGATGAGGATGAGGATGACGGGCAGGAAGAGTGTGAACACCTGCGACTCCGTGCGGTTGATGACCATAACGAGGGACGAGATCATCCCGGCCGCGGCGGGCACGGGCAGGCCCATGAAGTCATACTTCGGAATTCCCGCCGCCGGTTTGAGCAGAGGCGAGGTCAGGACGTTGTAGCGCGCCAGCCGCACCGCCGCGCAGAGCAGGTAAAAGAAACCGACCAACCCGCCCAGCGTGCGCACGAGGGGAAACTCCGCTGTCGGCGAGAGGAGGAGGAAAAACACGAGCAGCGCCGGGGCCATCCCGAACGACACGATGTCCGCGATGGAGTCGAACTCCTTGCCGAAGAGCGATTCCTTGCGCGTGAGCCGCGCCATGCGCCCGTCGAGGATGTCGAAGACCACCGCCGCAAGGATGAACCACACCGCCTGCTCGTAGTATTCCTGCGGGGTGCGTGCGATTGTATCGAGGGCTACCGCCGCCTCGTCCGCCGTCGCCGTGAACTTCGCCTGGATGCAGCGGATGACAGCGACATACCCGCAGAACAGGTTGCCCGCCGTCATCAGGTTGGGCAGGAAATAGATATGGCTCGCCTCGCGGGCGTCGCTGTAGAGGGGCTTCTCCGGAGTCTCCATGGGTTCGGTCGCCGCGCCCCGGTGAGGTCCGGAGCACCGCCGGGGTGCCTAGTCGCCCTTCTTCAGGGATTCAAGGTATTTCCAGAACGAGTTCGTTTGCTCGGCCATGGTCTCCTCCGTGGCCGGCAGCTTGTTGCGGTAGATAAAGTCCGCCATGCTGTTGCGGTGCAGGATGTAGTGGCTGAAAAGCGTGTTTCCGGTGACTTCAAAATAGCAGCGGAAGTCGCCCGCCCGGACGCGGTAGTAGGTCTTGCCGCCGCGGTGGAACCGGCCGATGCTTTCATCGGGGTTCTCCAGCTGCTCCGGGCTCAGGTTGCTGATCCGGTCGACAAGCCGCAACTGGTCTTCCACCGCCAGCTTGTTGAGCGTTTCCATGCTCTGGTCGCTGAACGTCACTTGGTACAGCGAGCGCGCCCGGCGCGCGAGCGTCTGGAAATGCGGTTCTGTCGATGGCGGAGCGTCTGGCATGGCGATGTACGATAGGGAAGCTACCCAAGTTGCCTGCCGACGCAAGCACAAGCCAAACTGAACAAAGGAACACCTTTTTTCGCTTGCCATGGAATGACGCCGCCCCATCCTCCGGCGCAAGGTTTGCGTTTGCCCTCCCGTGCGGCGCGCCTTTTCAATCCGCATCTCTTTCCAACCACACAGCTTCACCATGGCCGTACGCAAAACACCGTCAAAAACCATCAGCACCGGCGACGCCAAGTCGCTCGACTTCGCCCTCTCCGCCATCAACAAACAATTCGGCGACGGCGCCATCATGCGCCTCGGCGAGTCGACCAAGCTGGACGTCAAAGTCATCCCCACGGGCTGCCCCTCCATCGACCTCGCCCTCGGCGTCGGCGGGCTCCCCCGCGGGCGCATCTGCGAGATCTACGGGCCCGAGTCCTCCGGCAAGACCACCCTCTGTCTCGCCGTCATCGCGCAGGCGCAGCGCGCCGGGGGCAACGCCGTCTTCATCGACGTCGAACACGCCCTCGATGCCCGCTATGCCCGCGTCGTCGGCGTCGATATCGACAACCTCATGGTCGCCCAGCCGGAGAGCGGCGAAGACGCCCTCAACATCACCGAGACGCTCATCCGCAGCGGTGCCATCGATATCATCGTCATCGACTCCGTCGCCGCCCTCGTTTCCAAGAGCGAGCTGGACGGCCAGTTCGGCGACAGCACCGTCGGCCTCCAGGCGCGCATGATGAGTTCGGCCATGCGCCGCCTCACCGCCGCCATCAACCGCACCGCCTGCGTGTGCCTCTTCACCAACCAGATCCGCGAGAAAATCGGCGTCATGTTCGGCAACCCCGAGACGCAGCCCGGCGGGCGCGCCCTCAAGTTCTTCGCCTCCCAGCGCATGGACATCCGCCGCATCGGCCAGATCAAAGACCCCTCCGGCAAGGTCATCGGCAACCGCACCCGCCTCAAGGTCGTCAAAAATAAGGTCGCCCCGCCCTTCACCGAGTGCGAGTTCGACATCATGTACGACGAGGGCATCTCCCGCACCGGCTCCGTCCTCGATCTCGGCATCGAACACAAGATCCTCGAAAAGAAGGGCTCGTGGATCTCCTACGACGGCGACCTCATCGGGCAGGGCCGGGAGGCCGCCAAGCAATACCTCGCCGAGAATCAGGAGGTTTTCGACAAAGTCGTCGCCGCCATCTACGAGAAAGTCCAGGTCACCGGCGGCGCCAGCCTCGGCACCACCGACGACGAATCCGTCGCCAAAGAAGAGTGATTTCCCGGGGCGCTGTAGGGAGCCAAGCAGCGGAGTTGGAGTTGTTTAGGAAAAGCCGTGCATCAACCGGCAAATCGGGCACGGATGAAAACGGAGCACGAACATTCTTGTCCGTCCCCGGGGGCAAGGCGCGGGTGGTAAGATAAAGAGTGCAGCCGGGCACCCGTCCAAGCCCCCGGTCGGGCGGCAGGGTGCAATGGCACCCGGATAAACCGGGTGCTCGAAGATATCCGGTCGTTTCAAATCGACTCCGCATCCTCCGGAGAACCCGCGGGGACCGCCGCCTTTGCGGTTTTCGCGGCGTTGTTGCGCGGCAAAGGCGGTGAAAGGATAAACGCACTCGAGGGCGGGCTTTGCCCGCATGATGCACGGCTTCACCGGAGCGCCAATGCGGTTTGACGCTGCGGAACATGGGGCCTGAGCGGACCCGCCGTCGCGCACCTTCGGCGCGCGGGATGGCGGCGTTGCCCTCGTTCCCAGGGCGCTGCCCTGGGCTGAGGAGTATCGCGCCGTTGGCGCCGGGGTTTTCAGGCGGTGTTTTGGCTGCGCGGGGTGCCGCGGTGCCGTGCCGGGCGTTGGCTGCGCGGGGTGCCGTGGTGCGCGGCGGGCCGGTTTCGTGGCAACGCAGGCCCGAAGGGCCGAAACCGTTCAGCCCGGCCCGACGGGCCGGGTATGTGCGGAGTAGAACACGGCGGCCTGAAGGGCCGCGACATGGGGGGCAACCGCAAAGGCGGGGACCGTTGCCCTTACGGTTGGGCGTCGTCGTTGCGCGGCAAAACCTTGAGCCTGTCGAAACGCAATCCATGGCGGGCTTCGCCCGCACCATGCTGGGCTTAACCGAGCGGCCCGGCGTGCGGCAGTCCGCCGCGGCGAGGCATTTCCGTGCGGATGTAGGCGGCGAGCCGCGTCACGGCGCACCGCCGACCGCAGCACAGAAGCCCCGCTCCTGTTCAAACACCGCAGCTGAGCGGCGGTGGTGCGGCACCCCGTGCGTGCGGCGAATCCGCCGCAGTTTTTACAGGACGTCGCAGAGGAAACAGAGGTGAGAAACCGTGTGGTTTGATTCTTGAGGCCGCAGATCTCAGAATCTGAACCCCCGTTTACAGAATGAGAAGAATCCCTCCGCTTCCTCTGCTTCCTCCTGTTCAATCACCGCGGTTGGGCGGCGGCGGAGCGGGACCCCGGAGCCTGCGCGCGGCGGTAAGAGAGTGCGGCGGAGAAGCCTTCCAACGGGAGTTTTGAACCGCGAAGGCCGCGAAGAGCGCAAAGGCTTTCCAACCGAATTTTTGGAACCACGAATACGGTGGAAGAGCATCCGTGCGGCTCGTGGAATCCGTGGTAGAATTATCGCGGACAGAGATTGAGGTTCGGAAAAGCAAATGGCCCTTCATCGCCGAACTCCGGATTCTGAGAGCCGTTTTTCCCCTCTTGACAATAGACCAACCATCTGGTTGGTTCGGAGTATGAAAACGATCGGCATCTTTGAGGCGAAAACCACCTTGCCGTCCGTTTGCGCGGAGATTGCGCGCACGGGTGAGCCGGTCTTGGTCAGCCGCCGGGGCAAGCCTTTCGTCATGATCAGTCCGCCGCCGCCCGCGGTGCTCAACGAAAGGCCGGATATCCACACGGCGTGGAAGGAGTGGACGGTGTGCCACGGGGATACGCCCGATGAGTTTCCGGAAGTGTGGCGGATGCGGCAGGATCGCCGGGAAAGTCCGTTTGCCGAAGACTGATGCGCTACCTCCTCGACACCAGCGTCTTCAGCCAGCCCTTGCGCCGGAAACCGGTGGAAGCCTGTCTTTTGCGGTGGAAAGAAGCGGGGGATGCCGACTGCGGGGTCTCCATCGTCACAATTGCGGAAGTAGAGTTCGGGCTTGCCCTCGAGGACGCGCCGCGACGCCGCGAAAAATACCGTGCCCTTCTCGAAAACCGCCTCACCGTCCTCCCTGCCGATGAAGCCGTGTGGCACACCTTTGCCCGGGCGAAGGCCCGCCAACAGCGCACCGGGCAAACAGTTGCCGATCTCGATCTCCTCATCGCCGCCACCGCCTCCCTGCGCCAACTCACCGTCGCCACCCTCAACACCGCCGACTTCCCGCGCATCGAGGGCGTCGCATGGGAAGATTGGTCGGTGTAAGGGAACAAGCGACCCGACCACCGGCTCCATCTCCCACTGCCCTCCCCCATTGCAAACCGTCCCTCCGCCGCATTCCCGCCACGCCTTCCCTCCATCCCGCCAACACCGGATTTTCGGAACCACGGAGGACGAAGGATCACGGATAAGGCCGCCTGTGGTGCGCGCGGCGGAGAGGAATCCGTGTTGGTCGTGGGATCGGTGGTTCAATAGTGCGGCGCAACCGCCTCCGTTTCCTCTGCTTGCTCCTGTTCAAACACAGCGGTTGAAGAGCGGTGGAGCGGCACACGGAGTGCGCGCGCGGCGGATCCGCCGTAGTTTTCACAGGCGCAGAGGCTCGGCAACCGCACCCGAAACAAAACCTTCGCGCCCTTGCTTTGCGTCCTTGAGCGGAGCGGGCGGTAAGAGAGTGCGGCGCAAAGGCTTACCAACCGAATATTCGGAACCACGGATAGCACAGATTATCACGGATGAGACGGTTGAGAGCCACGGTGGAAGAGTATCCGTGCTGCTCGTGGAATCGGTGGTGAAAAAGTGCGGCGGAATGGCCTCCGCTACCTCTGCTGCCTCCTGTGCACTTCCGGTTGAAAAGCGACCCTCAAGCGGGAAATTTTACAGAAGAGGTGAGACGCTGTTTGCCTGACTCCTTGTAGGCTTCCCATCCACGCCATGGTCCAGGGAATCGGCAAAATCCCTCCGCTACCTCCTGTTCAAACACAGCGGTTGAAGAGCGGTGGAGCGGGACCCGGAGCGTTCAGCAAATTGCAGCAGGAAAGTTTGGCACATTGCGGCTTGGCAAGTTGCTTCGGATACCATGAACTAGGAAATATGCACCCGAAATTCATCAAGGCATCGTCGTTGACGGAAACGGTGATTGGTAGTGCGATTGAAGTTCACCGTGACAAGGGGCCGGGACTGATAGAGTCCATCTATGAATGGTGCCTTTGCCGTGAATTCGATCTTCGGGATATCCGGCACACGACGCAAAAGTATGTGAAGATTGAATACAAGGGCTTTTCGCGGGAGGAGAACTTACGCTGCGATGTGCTTGTGGAGGACGCTTTGCTCGTCGAGGCGAAGTGTGTGGATAAGGTATTGGCCATCCACAAGGCACAGTTGCTGAGTTACATGCGCTTGCTGGACATTCCGGTTGGGCTATTGATCAACTTCAAAGTAGGCAAATTGATTGACGGAGTTCACCGGTTGATGCTTCCCGGCGCGGACCGGTAGAGCGGCGTATCCGCCGTAGTTTTTACAGGAGGTAGCAGAGGAAGCAGAGAGGCGAATCGGTGTGCCTGACTCCTTTCGGGCAGCAGGCAATCCCATCCAAGCCATGGTCCAAGGAAGCGGGCAGAATCCCTCCGTTTCCTCTGCTTCCTCCTGTTCAACACTGCGGTTGAAGAGCGGTGGAGCGGCATCCCGAGCCTGCGCTTGGCGTATCCGCCGCAGATTTTACAGGAGGTAGCAGAGGAAGCAGAGGCGAGAAACCGTGAAACTTGTTCCTTGAGGGCGCAGATTTCAGGATCTGCACAGCCATATGCGGAAGCGGCAAAATCCCTCCGCTACCTCCGCTTCCTCCTGTTCAAACACCGTAGTTGAGCGGCGGTTGAGCGGCAGCCCAAGCCTGCGCTCGGCGTATCCGCCGCAGTATTTACAGGAGGACGCAGAGGAAGCAGAGGCGAGAAACCGTGAAACTTGTTCCTTGAGGGCGCAGATTTCAGGATCTGCACAGCCATCCGCGAAAGCGGCAAAATCCCTCCGCTACCTCTGCTTCCTCCTGTTCAAACACCGTAGTTGGAGCCTGTCCCAAAAACCCGGAATCCGTAACGCCGGCCGGGTCCGGCGGTTTCGG
>JAFIGH010000051.1 GCA_020831525.1 Opitutales bacterium | reverse complement strand
GATCGGTCGGGTGGAAGATCAAGAGCGACGGCAGCGCCGAGTTCAACGAACTGACTCTCCGCAAGGGCATTATCACGCCCGACGACATCCTCCTGCACGATCCCTCGATTCTTCTCTACAACCCGAACTTCACCGTTCCCCATGCGACCCTGCCCAACCTCGCGGCGGGCTGGGGGCGATGGTATTTCGACATCTCCGGCAGCGCCGAATGGATCGAGCGCGGCAACTTCGGCCCGAATTACCGCACCGATGCAGAGTCCCCTGGCGTGCCTGGCGTCGGGATGCGCTTTCGCTCCTTTTGGAGCACCAACCGTTGGGCCTTCATCCGATCCGCCAACGCCCTCAAGATTCCCGTGCTGGCGGGTGAGCGCTTCATGGCCCGCGCTCTCTGCCGCAACCCCGGTCTGCGCATCCTCATCGTCTTCTACGGAGCCGATGGCGTTTGGATCGGCAACGCCCAGATCCCCGGCCAAATCGACACCCTTCTCTCGCCCATGTATGACCGGCAGGAGTGGGGGTATCTGGAGTTCGCCTTCCGCGTGCCCGAGAATGTTCGCTTTCTCACCTACGAGCTGCACCGGGGCCGCAACGAGGACAACGGATATGCCGAGGGAGCGCCGAACGAATCCGGGGCCTCCACCAATCTGAACTACGCCTGCTTCTGCGGCGGGTGCCTCCTTCACCGCATGCCCGGCTTCATCCATCCCGGGGCTTTGCCGCGCCCGGAGATGCCGACACCCTCGCAGACCTTCAGCGGCTCCATCACCGTCGCCCGCCCGTCCATCCCCACCGGGATAACCCTGCGTCACACAACCGATGGGTCCGAGGTCACGGAAATGTCGCCCGTGTGGTCCAATGGAAACCTGACCTTTTCCGTCGATACGACCCTGCGGGTGCGCTTCTTCGATGCGGCGGGGTTCTTCGGTCCGGAGGCAAGCGCGAACTACACCCGCGTGGCCGAACCGCCGCCCGCGCCCTTGGCCCGCCCTGTGGTTTCGTTCTCCGAGACAAACTTCTCCCTCACTATCAACAGCATCTCGCGCCCAAGCGGGGGAGGGACCACGACCCATGTTTCCGTCAACGGGGGCACCGCCATCACCTCGACAGCCTCCCCGTGGAATCCGGGAACCGTTCTGCTCAACGGCGATTGGGCGAGCATCTGGGCGACCGATGGCAGCGGCAATAGTTCCCCAACACTCACCTACACCAAGAGCCTCCTCCCCGGAGACGGCGGATACATCATTCCATGAAGACAGACACCCACACCAAACTGATCAACGCGGGTCCCGGCAGCGTCGTGGACACGGTCGAAGAAACCATCGACGGGCGCGCCGACGCCGAGGCCCTCAAGGTCACCTACACCGCCCGCGCCGAGATCGCCCACAAACATTTGATTGGCGGCTGGGAAGACTGCCTCGATGCCGTGCGCGTCGGCCACCTTCACGTGCGCGATTGCATCATGGAAGCTGGACCCAAGACCCGCGTTTTCGTGACCACGAAGGGCGGAGGTCTCCGGGCTATCTTCGAGGACATCACGCTTCGCGGAAAACCGCGTTGGTGGGCGATTTCCTGCGGCGACTGGACACTCTACAACGCCAACCCGGCGATGCCGCCCATGCGGGAGGTGGTCCTGAGGCGGGTGCGCCGGGACGACGGGCGGCGCATCACCGTCCTTCAAGTCTGCTGCGCCCTCGTGATCGTCGGAGATACCCGTCCGGTTCTGCCCCATTTCCTTACCTCACCTTCCCAAGCGCCGAAGAATGCCGGGCAGAACCAGACAGGCTACGGGCACCGAAAGCAGGAGGGAACCGGTCAGGGCAATGGCGAGGGGCTGCAGGAGCCCGAAGACCTCACTCCCGCCGAAGAGGAGGGGGCTCATCCCGAGGGTGGTGCTGGCAACGGTTAAGAGAATCGGGCGCAGGCGGGCGCGACTGGCGTAGGCGAGAACGTCGCCGAGGGGTTCATCAGCCGCCGTTGTCCGTCGCCACTGGGCTTCGGAGAGGACAAGGATCATGCTGTTGGCCACGATACCCACCGAGATGAGAAGGCCGGCGAGGACCATGGCATCGAGTGACTGGCCCATGAGAGCGAGGAGGGCGACGGCTCCGAAGCCGCAGAGGGGAATGGCCATCCAGCCGGCGAGGGCCCAGCGGAAGGAGCCGTATTGCACGAGGAGGATCATGAACACGACAAGGAGCGCGATTACGAGGGCGGCGGCAAAGGTGCGGCGGGTTTCTTCGAGGGCCTCGATTTCACCTTCGAGCCACCAGCTCACGTCGCCAGGCAGCTCAATCCCGGAAAGGACGCGCTCGACCTCGGCGGCGACCCTGCCGGGGCCGGGGCCGGCGGGGTCAAGCTGTGCCCCGATGCGCACGACGCGCTGGTTTTCGCGTCGTTCGATGTGGGTGGGCTCTTCAATGAGCTGAAAATCGGCGACGTCCGCGAGGTGAACCCAGGCACCGTTTCCGGCGGGCACGCGCACTTGCTCCAAGTGGTGGGGTCCGCCCGCCTCACGCCGGTCGAAGCGCACGCGCAGAGCGAGGAGATCGCCACGCTCCATGCGCTCGCGTAGCACCGATCCTTCGAGTGTGTAGACGACGGCTCTGTTCAGATCGGCGGTGACAACGCCGTAGCGGGTGAGGTCGGGATAGCGGGGCTCGATCCGCCAGCGTGGGCTCACGCCACCGCGCAGACGCTGGACGTCGATCAGGCCGGAAACCTCCCGGAGGGCTTGCTCGGCGCGAACTTCGGCGTCGGCAAGGGCAAGGAGATCGCCGTCGGGGCGCGTGAGGACGACTTCGATATCGGAATCGGACAAGCGGGTGCGCACGCCGCGGATACGCGGGAGTCCGAAACGGGCGCTGAGGGAAGGAACGTCGAGTTCGCGTAGGGCGCGTCGCGCGTCATCGGCCCATTCCGCCGAGGGGCGGTCGCCCCCGCGCGTATCCACCCGGACCATGAAGTTGGCCGTGGCCGGGCGGAAAGCTGGAAGCCCTTCGCGAAAATAGCCACCCACCGTGGTGAAGAGCCCCGCTGTTCCTTCGACTTCGAGGAGTGCCCGTTCGGCTCGGCGGGTGAGCGCGTCCATGGTATTGGGCGAAATGCCCACCGGATGCACCAGCCGCACATCCACAAAACCGTCGTCGACCGTGGGAAGGACCTCAAAGGGAAGCGCCCGCCCGAGGATCAGAATTCCTCCGAGAAGGAGGGCAGTAGCCGGCCAGGCGATCCACACCCGCTGGCTCGTGCGCCAGAAGCGTCCTTTCCAAGGCACCAATTCCAGCTTGCCGGCGCTTGTATGCGATTGCCGACCCCATCCGGCGAAGGCCGGGAGAATGAGAAAAGCCGCGAGATAGGCAAAAACAGAGCTGAAGATGACCGTGAGGATGAGCGGCCGGAAAAGCTGTGCCACCAGACCTTCGACGAGAAGAAAAGGGGTGATCGCGGCGACGGTCGTGAGAAGGGCGCCGAGGAGGGGCGCGGCCACATCGACCATGGCCCGCGCCTCCCGCCCGTCCGCTTCGCCCTGCAAGCGGTCGAGGCGGTCGAAGTAAATAATCGCATAATCGAGGCCGAGCCCAACCGAGATGAGGAGACCGGCGAGCGTGAGGAGGTTGAGGGTCATGCCCGCTCCGGCGAGGGCGAGTGTGGCGCAGGCCAGGCTGGTGAGGATAACAAGCCCCACCAGGATCACCTTCCGCCCCTGGCGCAGGGCAAAAAAGACGAGCCCCATGGCGAGAAGCGAACCGATGCCCGCAGCTACGAGAACGCTCCGCACCGCGCCCGCCGTGACAACCGAGTCATCGAAAAGGAGCGTGGCGGTAAGGTCTGAAAAAGAGCTTCGGCTCATCACGCTGTCCACGGCCGCGCGCACTTCGGCGGCCATGCGCAGGGATTGCGCGCGGGGGGAGCGATGAATCGTCACGAGAACGGCGGGGTCGCCGTTCAGGCGGGTGCGCAGACTCGTCTCGGAGGGAGCGCGGTAGGCTTGCGCGAAGGAAGCAAGCGGTAGGGCGACATCCATGCGTCCGCGTGGATGCAGGGTGCGTTCGAGGAGGCGGTCGGCCTCCCAAACGGCTTCGCCAAGGACGCCCACCCCTTCGAATCCGGAGGTGAGGAGCTGCCCCGCCGCCGGGGGCGCGGTTGCCTCCAACAGGGTGGACTCGACCGCCTCCAAGGGCACGCCGAGGGCGAGTTGTTCCCAGGGGTCGATCTCGACGACCAGCTCGGGATCTTCCTCGCGCCCGATGAAAACCATGTCCACCCCGTCAATGGCCCGCAGGCGCGGAAGCAAAGTGGACCGGAGGAGCTGGCGCAACTCCGCCGCTGTATGTGTGCCGGACCCGAAGGCATATTGCATGACCGGCTCGACCGAAGTCGCGACTTCAAACACGCGGGGCTCGGGTAGATTCGGAGGCATGGAGGCGCGCGCGCGTTGCACGGCCTGCGAGACATCGCGGAGAGCGCGGTCCATGTCATAGGCGGGCTCGAAAAACAGCTCCACGTAGGAGCGCCCGTCGCCCGCGCGGCTTTCCATTCGGCGGACCCCGGGTAGTCCGGCAAGGGCGGCTTCAAGGGGTTCGTTGATGCTTTCCTCAATGACCGCCGAGGTCTGGCCCGGGAAGTCGCCGATCACCCGCACGTGCGGGTAGTGCACCTCCGGGAGCAATTGCAGGGGCATCCGCGCGAGGCCAATGCCCGCGAGGAGGACAATCAACGCGGCCACCGCACCCACCGCGAGGCGGTACTCCGCGAGGGCGCGAAAAAAAGAATAGAGCGGTCCGCGCATCGGTTATCGGCTCTGATGAACGGCGACCTCGCGGCCCTCGGGTTGCGAGCGGGGCTCAAAGCGGAGAACGCGTTCGCCCGCCTCCAGGCCCGCGCGCACCTCCACACCGTTGGCCCGGCCCGCACCGATTTCCACGCGGCGGCGTTCGATCACCGGTGGATCACCCCGCACGACAGCCACCCAGTGGTGATCGTCCTCACGCGCCACCGCCGTCCACGGCACGAGAAGGGCATTCCGCTCGACGATGTGGCGCAAGCGCGCCTTCACCGGCGCAACCGGCCCGGGCGAAGCCACCCGCACCTCCACGGCAACGAATCCGGGAGCGAGGGTATCTTCGGTCACGATAAGGCGCTCGATGGCGATGATCTCGCCGTCATCCATGGCAAGCTGCAGGTGGTCGGCGGAAGCAAAGTAGCGGGCCTCGGCGGCAGGCACGCGCAACTGGAGACCGCTCGTATTCGCGTCTTCAATACGCATGAGAGGCTCACCCGCGCCCACGGTGGCATCCGCCGGAACCATGAGGGCGATGACGCGTCCACTCACCGGCGCGCGCAGATCGGCCGCGCGCATCCGGGCCTCCAGTTCGGCAAGGGCTTCCTCCACTTCGAGAAGGCGCAAGCGCGCCGCCTCCACTTCCCCGGGACCCGCCGCCTCCGCCGCCGCGAGGCGTTCCCAACGGGCAAGTTCGTCGGCGAGCGAACCGCGTCGCTGCGCGAGCACCTCCCGGCGTGCCCCCAACTCCGGTCCGTCCATGCGCACGAGGCGGTCACCGCGCTCGACAAGGTCGCCCTCGGCGACGAACAGCTCCGCAATCGTCCCCGCCTCGGGGGCGCTCACCCCCACGCTTCGCAGGGGACGAAGGATGCCTGCCCAGCCGCGCTCTGTTGTTATTTTCTCCACACCAACATCGATCACATCGACACGGGGAGCCGATCCGCCGGAAGGCTCGGCGGTTGCGCCGCCGCAGCCGGTAAGAATGATGAGAGCGGCCGGCAGGACAACACCGGCGAGGAGTGAGCGTATCCACAGGTTCATGGCAAAATTCTTTCCGTCTGGCCGATCCAGACCGGCAGTTCATCCAGTGCCGCGGCACTCTCGGCATAATCCACAAGGAGAAGGGCGAGGCGTTCGCGCCATGCCAATTCGCCAAGGCGGGCACTGAGGAGGCGCTCGCGTTCATCGAGCAACGCGCGCCAGGAGGTGACACCTTCGCGCCAACGCAGGCGGACGGCCCGTTCAGTTGCCTCCGCCCCTTTCACGGCCTCATCCCACTCCTCCGCTTGAGAGGAGAGATCGCGGAAGAGCCCCCGCACCTCCTCGTCCCGGCGCGCCAAATCGCGCTTGAGGGCGGCCTCTTCGGCCTCGAGGGCACGGGCACGGCGGGTCTCCGCAAGGGCGCGGGCGCGCTGCACGCCCGATGCGTCCGGCGACCAGGAAAAACGCAGTCCGGCGTAATACTCCTCCTCGGTGCGCCCGTCGAAAGCGCGGGAAAAGTAAGGTCCGGCTTGACCGATGGCATCGAGCCGCCAGCGATTGCCCGAGGCTACGGCCTCGGCCTGGGCGCGGCGCTCCCCGGCCTGCAGGCGCAGGGCGGCAAGGGCGGGTGGCGGGGAATCCCCGGGAGAGGCTTCGGGGACGCTCGACAGGCGTATGGGAAGCGGCTGGACTTCCGTGCGATCCGCCAGCAGGGCGAGTTGCAGGCGGGCGGTTTCGGCGGCGGTGTCCGCCTCCCTCCAGCGGGCCGCCCACGCGGCTTCGGCCTGCTCCAAATGCTCCCGCGCCGCGCCGGGCTCCACGCCTTCGCGCATGCGCCGCCGGGCCACCTCCGCAATCTCCAAAAACTCCCTGCGCGCGGCCAGCAGGTGCTCGCGGCGTTCGAGGGCAAGCGACGCGGAGACGTAAGTGCGCGCCACCTCCGCGCGAAAGGCGTGGTCGAAGGCGGCGTTCGACTCGCGCACACCCTCGCGGCGCAAAGCCACAGCGCGTTCGCGCGCTGCCCGGCCGCTCTCGAAGAGATTCCAGTTTACCCGCGCAAGGATTTCACCCCGTGCCGAGATACCTTGATCGCGCTCCTCCCCCGGGCGCGCCCGCTGGCCATAATCACCCCCCGCCTCCAGCGATAGGTCGGGCCACCGTTCGCGCGCTAAGGCGCGCGCCTCGAACTCTTCCGCCTCGAGGCGAAGTATTCCCGCCACGTAGCGCGGTTGCGCCGACACACTCGCCGACCAGGCCTGATCCAAACTGAATTCATGCATGGGCGGTGCCGCCGAAAGAGCCGCCGTTCCCCCGATAAAGATCCCACCCAACGCAAGAAGACTGCGCGAAACGGACCTGGTGTTCTGTTTCCGATGCACCCCGAAATGCTGTCCACCTCCCGGCTTAAGTCAACCCGCTGGCCCTCTCCCGCTGGCTTCGCCCGCTCCGACGGCACGGTAAAAGGAAACGTTCTCAACCAAGGATGCGGATAACGAAATGCTTTCGCGCCCTTGCGTCCACCCTTGTTGAGCTGGATTCGCCCCTTCGCTTGGACGGGCGGGTTCTCGAACTGCGGGATGTGAGCACCGCGACCCGTGGAGCGGGGATGCTCGGAATCATCGTTTCGGATGAAGGATCCACCATCTAGGTTCTCCGGTTCGCCGATTCCGGGAATGCAGCCACGATCGTGGCAAACCTTTTACGCGGTGACGATCCACAGGAAGAAATTGATTTCGAAGCATCCACTTTCCTCCATATTGTCCGTCGGCTCCCGTAGCGCAGCGAAGAAGATAGGCTCCTTTGAGCCAAACCGCTCACGCATTTTTCGCTCCCGCCTGAATGAAACCGGCCTCTGATTTGAGGCTAGAGATGCGGCATCGCTCACCGACAAACTCATTGCCCACACCGAGTTGCGACCCTTCCACGGAGGCCCCCTCCAACAGAGGGGACTCAATATCGAAGGCGTCGCCGCAAAAGACGGGCACCTCTATATCGGACTGCAGCCCGAATATCGGAAGAAACGCGCTTGTGCTTACCCCTTTCGCCGGATGCGGTCTTTGGCAAGTCAGACGATCTGGGGGGGGCACCACGTCCCCCTCGGCCCCGGCTTGGGAATGCGGGGCATGGCTCCGGTCGCCGACGGGTTCCTCGTCATTGCCAATCACGCGGGTTCGGAGAGCAACAAACGCTTCCCGGACACAATTGACTTCACCGAAGGGCGTCTCCCCGAACTTTTTCTATGGAATCCCTCCCGGAACGAAACCCGTCACGTGGCCACCCTTCCATCCAAAGGGAAGGGCAAAGAAGAGGGCTTACTCGTTCTCGAAGAGGGTCGCCAGTTCATGAAGAGTGCGTTCATCTACGATAGCCTGCCTTTGGCAGGGCTTCTACGATACCAATTGAACCTTTAGGGATTTCGGCCTCGCGAAGCCCGCGAACGGGGAATGGCGCTGGATCTCGAAAAAAGCCTTCGGGCATACGGTATTTGAAGCGCGATCTCAACCAGTGGTGCCTTTTTGGATCGATCGACATTCGGCTGGGAGAGGGGTGTTTTTTGACAGCGCCTCCTCGTCATGATCCCCACCGAAATCATGACCTTCACCGTCTCCACCGCCATTGGCGCATGGATCAAGCTCAAGGCCAAGCAAATGGAGGCCCAGCGCCATCAAGCCGATCTCTGGGCCATGAAAGCCGGGGTCATCATCGACGACCGGCAGCGGACGCGGGACTTTGTGCCACCGGGTGGCCCCCTGACCCGCCGCATCATCGTAATGTCCGTGCTCTTCGCCGTCTTCATCGCGCCCTTCATCCTCGCCGCCTTCTTCCCCGAGACCCCCGTTTTCTATGCCTACGCCGAAAAGACGCGGGGCTTCTGGTTCGTCTTCGAGTCCATCGACCGCATGCGCTTCGAGCGGATGCAGGGCTACGTCATCCTCCCCGTCCACACCCAGATGGCCGCCGCGATCAGCGGATTTTACTTCGGCGGCGGGCTGGCGAAGTGAGGGCATCAAGCTGCGAACCCCAATTTTCAGTAGAACACTCCGACACCCCATTAGCGATTCACTCGACTGAAATTAACTGGAGTGCCTTGATTATGCCTAAACAAGATTTTCCCGATTCACTACAAAGTATTCTAATTAAGGATTTTACAGGAAAGGCGTGGAGTCCCTCACCCTCCGCCATTCGAAGCTGAGCGCAGCGAAAGCGGGCCGGACGACCCTCGAATTCCGCGCTCAGCTACGAATGGCAGGCCATTTCTATTACGTCTACATCCTCGAGAGTGAACGAAAGCCCGGTGCCACCTACGTCGGGTTTACGGAAGATTTGCGCGCGCGCCTCGCCGCGCACAACGCAGGAAACTGCATCGCCACCCGCCCCCTCCGGCCTTGGCGGATCCTCAGCTACCATGCCGTTCGCGGCAAGGAAACCGCCCGTGCTCTGGAGAAGTACCTCAAATCCGCATCCGGAAAGGCGTTCGCCAACAAGCGCTTCCGCTGAGCGCAGCGAAAGCGATGAATGGCCCCCGCCGCCGTGTCCGCTGAAGCTCGCGGAGCGAAGGCGGAAAGCCCGCAGAGCGGAGGCGGGCTGGACGACCGTCTTCACTTTCGCGGATGTGCGGCGGCGGTGGGACCTTCCCTACGATGTGATGCGGCACACGTTCCTTTCAATGACGGTAGGGGCGTTCCGATCCATCGGCGGCGCGGCGTTGCAGGCGGATTGCGGAATTGCCGGGCGGTGACGGACCCGTTACGTCGTTTTTACGAAAACGATGTTGACGTATTCAAATGCGGGCGGCTTTACTGGATCCACTCTATCTATTCTTGGTCCGCTCTATTCGGGATGGCTTTGCCTTGCGGCGGTTTCGGGGGGGGGCGTGGCTGCGATTGACAATGGCCTCTACATGGAAGGAAACACGATGAAAACGACCTCTCTTCGCACCTTCATTCTTGGCTGGCTTGCTGTTTTGCTGCCGTTGCCGTTGGCCGCTCTTGCCGATGGGCCGATTGTTCTTCCGGTCGACGAGCCGGATGCCGCGGAAACGCACCGCGTCAGTTGGGCGACCGATTCCGGCATCCAGTATGAGTTGGCGGAGTCGACCGACGTGGAAACCTGGACGGTGGCGGCGCAGGGAGGGCCGTCATCCGATTTGTGGCGTGACGCCGAACACCTCGGTGAGGACTGGCTGTATCTGGAGTGGTTCGGAAGGTTTGTTGAGGACGGGGATTGGATTTACCATGCCGAACACGGCTGGTTGTACTGTGAGGGAGCGAGCACGGATGGATTCCACATCTACGATTCGGCGCTCGCATCCTGGGGGTGGATTTCCGGGCTCCATTACCCTTGGATCTACTGGTACAGCCCGATTGTCCCGGACCACTGGACTTGGTACTCGGACGGCGGAACGCCGGGCGAGCGTTCGTTCATGGATGCCTCCACATTGAGCTGGCACGAGGAGACTGACCTGAGAGGGCCTGTTCACGGGGACATGGTGCTCGTCGAGGGCGGCACCCTCGACATGAGCATGGGCACGCGCACGGTGGACACCTTCTACATCGGCCGCTACGAAGTAACGTGGAAGGAGTGGCAGGCGGTGCAAGCATGGGGCGAAGCCAACGGGTATGATTGGCCGCCCTCCGCAGGTCGCGGCTGCACGGACGATCATCCTGTCGACTCCGTCAATTGGCTCGATGTGGTGAAGTGGTGCAATGCCAAGAGCGAGATGCAGGGGCTGGCACCGGTTTACAGGGTCGACGGGGATGTCTATCGCAGCGGCCAACATTGGCACACCGCGATTTCGCAGAACCTGTCAGCCAACGGCTACCGCCTTCCCTTGGAAGCGGAGTGGGAATTTGCAGCGCGGGGCGGTAACCGGAGCCAAGGCTACACTTACGCCGGGAGCAACGACCTGGATGCGGTGGGTTGGTATCTGGACAACAGCGTCGGCGGCGCCTGCGGAGTTGGACCTAACCCCAGCACCTGGCCTGTTGGAGAGAAAGCGCCGAATGAGTTGGGGCTGTATGACATGACCGGCAACCTCTGGGAGTGGTGCTGGGATAAGAACGACGCCGGCACGCGCCGCTTCTACCGCGGCGGCAGTATTGACAGCTGGGAGATCGTCTGCAGGGTCGGCTTCAGTTCGAACCGCCTCAGCGGCGTCACGGACCAACGTTGGGGTGCCGGCGGCTTCCGGCTCGCCCGCACGCCGTCGCCCTGATGGGCTATGGCGGGGCAGACAGTTCGGGAAACTGAGTTCCCGCCGCCGTCCCGTAAAACGGGACGATGGCGGACCGGCCTGAGTTCCCGTGAGAGCCAGGCTTGATGCGACGAAAAGGATTCACCAATGCCAGACGAACCCGTGTGGAACCTGCTGGGGATCATCATTGCGCTGACAGCGTATGTCGCGACCGTCCGAAGAAGGATTCTGGACAAGGCCGCGGACGAAACACGGGCAAAAGAGAAGCGCAGCCCAATCAAGTATGCGGCGCTGCTGATGTTTGCCGACGTTCCGCTCGTTTTTTCCGGAGTCCTGCTGGCCGTCTTCAACTTCGTACACCTGTCCGGAAACGAGCCCTGCCCGTGGGTTGACCCAACGACCAGCTCAATTTGAGCGCGGCTATGCCGGGCGCTCGCAAGTCGTGCCGCTTCAACTCCGAGAAGCTGCCGGATCTCTCCGTGGGGGGGCTCAGGTTGTAGGAACAGGGGTTGGACGACACGATGGCGGGTTTCGGGATGGTTTGGTCGACGGAGGCGTGGCTCCGTCGCTACGTGGAAGGGTCCGGATGGTTTTTTTGGGGTACCGGCAGTATGGACTGCTTGGCGTGGAGTGGAAGAAGATCCAAATGGAAGTGCGCAAGGAACGAAGGCCGGAGCCTATCGAGGAGATCACCCGGCTCTTCGGCGACCGTGCGGAGGCAACAGACAGGGCGGGCGGCACACGGAACGGAAGACGGCGAGTCGACTCGACCGAGACCGTAACCTACGTCAGGCGACGCGCCCCTCACATTGGAAGCACAGGTGCCCGCCATGCCCGACAAATCAAGGAGTTCTCGCTCGTTCATGCCGAGGGTTCGATGCTGACGGCGGCGGTTCGGCAACGGGAGTCTCGGGGTACTCGTCGATGACTTCCCCGTCTTCATTGACAACGAGGAAGTGGCGGTGGGTGCCGTGCAGCGTCATTATGATCGCGTGGCGCTGGCTATCGGCACGCTCGAGGTACCACGTTTCCGCGGGATCGTGGACCGAGCGGACTCCGACACCCCATGCACCGTCGCCGAGGTATACAACGCCACGGGGGTGCTGCTCGCCGTCACGGATGGGGACGGTACGTTTGTAGGTATGGTCGTGATTCTCAAAAGCAACAGCGATATCATGAGATTCGAAAAGTGGAACCCAGTGCTCACGAATCCGCACCGAGGTGCGTCCCATGAAGTCGCGGTGTGACGGGAATCCGGGGACATGATAGACGGGGAATACGTGCGGAAGGTGTGCCCGCTCGCCCAATGCCTTCTCGAGCCATTCGGTCTGCTCCCCTTCGACCGGGTTCGTGTGATCCGTGTCGAGAATAATAAGGCTCATGTATTCTCCAAAATCGAGAGTGGCATAGCCAGGGTGGCCCGGAAAGGCAAACAACTGATAGAAATACGGGGACACGCGAAGCCGCCACTCGTCGGTTGGTTCAAAGTCCGCGTGGTTCGTATAATACCCGCGCTGTACCTCGTGGTTTCCAATGGCACCCACGATGGGAACAATCCGCCCGTCTTCGTCGATGAGGGTCCTGTCGAGGGCATCGAACCATTCTTCCCAACGATAGATCCTTGCGGCCAATCCGTCAGCGTAGGCGAAGTCGCCGCCCCAGATAATGAAATCGGGGCTATACCGCATCGCTACGCGATTGGTGCGTTCCATCCATTCCTGCGTATGCCGTGTATCGCCGCCGACCGCGATTCTCAGGGGGTGCGTCAAGTCAGTCGGCATGGTGCGGAACCCGAACTCCGGGCCATCAACGCCCGCCCTGAAACGGTAATCGGTGCCAGGCTTCAAATCCGTCAATTCAATGCGCTGAACCGACTGGGCGGCCCAGCCATCAATCTGTGAAACCTCCATTCGCGCGGTCTGCTTCTCCGCGTCGCCCTTATCGGCCGGCCAATAAGAAATCTCCGCAGCCTGAGGCGGTTTGAACTGGCGGGGAAGCGTCCCCAGTCCGACGAGAGTGCCGTTGAGCCGAGCGGAGACTGCACCCCATTGGCGGCCTTCGGGAGCCGCGGGAACGGAGAACCGGGCGTACGCAAAGCTATCCCTGCTGACAAGCTCAACGCCCCCCAGTTCGCGCTCGCCGGCGAACATGTCTATTGTTTCACCAGCGTTTTCCGGCGACGCATAAACTTGAAGGCTCTTGTCCGTTGCGTCATACGAAAGGCGTACGCGGGCGGCCGCAGTGGTTTCTTCGGCCAGCCGAATTCTGTGCATCGCCATCGGATTGGCGAACGAGTTTTCCTCTGGATACCACAGTATCCGCTGGCGGCCCGCGTGCACACCCTCGTCCGGTGAGCTTCGGCGATCATTGACGTAGATTTGAAGTGCCGCCTCCGCACCCGGTCGGGCGGAAAACTCCGGTAGGTTTGTCCACGGCAGGAGGAACTCGATTTCGTAACCGTCAGCGGTCACCCTTCGCCCGCTCAACACGGAAAGCTCAGCGACCGGGAGTGCCGTGCCGGCGCTTGTGAAAAAGCGGCGCGGTTCGGGATGTTCCGGATCGTGGCCAGGAGTGACTATTGCCTGATAACGATTGTTCGAACCCAGCTCATCCGCGACAAAAAGCTCAACGGAGTCGCCCGCCCAGAGACGCGAGGCCTGCGGGTATTCAATAGTCGTGTCATCGCGGACGCGAAGGGCAACGAGGAGGCCGTCCTCATTCCAGCCGACCCGTGCTTCGGCACTGAGTTCATTCTCTGCCGGGCGCACATTGTTTTCATCGCCAAGCAAAGCGACCTCAAGACCGCGTTCCCACCACTCGTCGATATGGCCATCGATCGAAACGTAGCCCACATTCGGCACATCAAACGAAAAAGCCCCGCTCTCCGCGCCGTCAGCGAAGGGGACTGGGTCGGAAGCCTGAAGCCACTGGACGGTCATGGTTGTGGCGGGATCTCTCTGCCACGTCAGGAAAAAGCCCCATGGGTCGTCGGCGGCACTCTGCAACGGCAGCACAACAAAGGCGGCCAGCGCCGCAAACTTGGGAACCTTGCAGCGGTATCCGGTAAAGCCTGCCCGAACCAATCGGACAATTTTCGCAGACGGTTTGAATGTATACAGATCAGTCATAACGCTGCACTGCATCGCAATGGGTGTCCATTGACAAGGGCTTTCGCCATTACACCATCTTCACCCTCCGCGGTTAGGCGGTGTACAGCACCGTCTCGCGGCTCACGAACCGGCGCGATCCGGGCATTGGTTCAGGCCATGCCGCCGGCGCTCATCGCCTCTTCGAGACGTCCGCCGGAAAAGTGGCTGTAGCCGGCGAGGTTGAACTTGCGGCCGTGGCCGCGGGCCCAAGGAAGCCCGAGTTCGCGGAAGAGTTTTCCTTCGTCGAAAGCAGTCTGGATCGCCTCGGGAAGATCCTTCAAACACAGGCTCTCCTCGCCGTTCACCTCTTTTGATTTCTGCCACTCCAGCGGCACATCGGTTATCCGGGCGGATTCGTAGAGCGCGTTGACGACCGACGTATGGGAGAGGGCCATGGCCGTGGTGCAAACGCAGACGGAAGGGTCGTCAAGCCGCTCCAGAACTTGGTTCATCATATTCGTGCGCACTTCGGCGTAGTCCGTGAAAGGAAAAATCGTCTCGTGCGGCTGAGCGCCGTCGCGCAATAAGCGGAAGGGTCCGCAATGGGACCACTCGACCCGGCCTGCCGAACCTTCGATGCGCATTACCGGATCGACGCGCACATCGCAGGCATGCGAAACAGTGAAGAGAATCCCGAGTCCTTCCATTGTGGTGATCCGAATCGCCGCCGTATCGAAGTTCGCGACCGGTTTCACGCGGTAGAGGTCGGCCTCGACAAAAGCCGGCCGAGCCATTTCCCAGAAGCCGACGGCCCCGAAAAACAACTCGAGATTGAGGAAGTGGGCCATGGCGTTGCTGACGGGTGAATCGAGAACCCAGTTTTCTCCCACTTTGAGCTGTCCCGCCCAGTCGTTACGGTCGTAGTAGGAAGGCGGGCGAGGCCACAGGCCGAAGCAGTGAATCGAACGGATGTCCCCGACGGCGCCTTCGACGAGGGCCGCCTTGACCGCCTTCACTTCCGGAGAATACATGTCTTGGAATCCTACCGCGATAAAGCGCCCGGTCTCGCGTTCCGCTTCCATCATGGCGTGGACTTCCTGCACGGTACCCGCAAGCGGTTTTTCCACAAGCACATTGGCACCCGCGCGGAGGGCTTTTATGCTCATGGACGCGTGCAGGGCAATCGGCACCGGAATGATGCAGAGGTCGATGTTGCCCGACTCCGCAGCCCACATGGAGTCATCGTCCGGGTAGATACGGCAGCCGACTGAACGCAGTGCCTCCACACGGTCGGCGGCCTCGTCCGGATTGACGACGACAGCCGCGCGCAGGCGCAATCGCCCCGCCCCGTGATGCTCCAGACACACATCCAGATGAACGCGGGCATAACCCGTAACCCCGATAATCGCGACATATTTCATAACCGGCCTATGCATTCATGTTTTGAATCCTGAGCGGCCCCTCGTGCCAGCGGCTCATCTGCAACGCAATCTCCGTGCCGCCGCATACGGCGGCGGCGATCCCGTTGCGGTCCTCCCGGTTCCACTGCGGCGCGGTACCCCGACACAGGGAGAGGACCACAAAAAAGTCCGTCCTCTGCGCCCGCACCGAAGCGCGCACGTGCCGGACGCCCGGATACACCCGGTGGGCACCGTTGCTGAACGTCCGCTCGCTCGGCGGTCCCTCGCGCAACTCGATCTCGACGGGTTGCGGCTGCATGAAAGAGGCGTGGAGGGCGGCGGCACCACCGGCGCGGAGAGTGAAACCATTTCCGCCGGGCACAACCTCGAAATTCGTGTCCGGGCCGAGGCAAAGCGTCCATGTCCACAAGCGTTCGCGCCGGTCCCACAAGCGGTCGTGCACGGCGAGGATCGCCTCACAATTGAGCGCACCGCTATAATCGACTGTAAAATGGCGGTCGACCCGGGAAACATTGTAGGTCTTGTCCAGCCGCAGGCTGACGGCGCCTCCGCCTCCGGGGTTTGCCGCGTGGTAGAGGATCTTACCGGGCACGATGGGCCAGCCTTCCGGTTGCTGGCCTCCGTCGACGAGGATGGCACACTGGTTTTCCGGGCCGAACTTGGCCTGTCCGCCGTTCTGCGCCCACTCACCGCCGAGACCAATGAACCGGAAGCTCCCGGCGTCGTCATGAACATGCCCGCCGCCGTGCCAGTTCTTGGCGTAGGCACCGAAGACACAGTCGTCAGCACCGTTGTAGCCGTTGCGGAAGACCGCAAGACCGGTGCGGAAGTCAACGGGTGAGAGTGGGAGAAAGTCGCCGGGTGCCTCCGTCTTCGTATCGAGAGGATAATAGAGAAACGTCCACAAGAGTTCTGCCACAGGAAGCGCGTAGCCGTTGTCGCCTTCGCTGCCGTGGAGGGCGTCGCAAAAGCTCCGGAGAGACCCGAGATACCGTCGGTCGGAAAGGGCGAAGTGCAGCATCCCCGTTCCGGTGAAACCTCCGTTGCCGCCGTCGTCGTTCCAGTGGATGCGCCGCCCGAGACGACGCGGCGGCTCCATACCGGAGGCCTCCGGAGAATGCGGCAGGGCAACGGTCATCGCGGCGATGAGCGCGCCCATGCGGGCAACGCCGTCATAGCCGACGGTGAGGTCCCGGCCCGTGGCGTGACGCACGGCGAGCACGAACGGTGCCCAGTGCGAGAAGGCGTACTGCCCGTAGCCCGTGCCTTCGTAGCAGTGCCCGTGCTCGCCGTAGTGGGAAATATAAAAGCGCACTTTCTCCGCCGCCGCTTCAAAGACCGCTTCGAGCGAGGGGTCGTAAGGCATCGCGGCAAGTGCGGCGAGTCCTTCGGCGGAGTGCGTCACGCCCCACCAGTTGTTGAAGGGGTTGTCGGGATTGCCGTCGGTGATGTTGACAAAGTCGCGCGCGAGATCGCCGGTGACAGATGCGAGTTCCGCCGCAATCGCCGGGTCGACAGCGCCCGCGCAAAAATCAAGGACGGTGGCACAGCGCCGGGCGATGGCGGCGCGGCCGAGGCAGGAGTCGATGCCCATGGCACGGTTCTCCAGGGCGGCATTCGCGGCAGCCTCCGCATAGCGCGCTTCGCCCGTGGCGAGATAAAGAGAGGTCCAGATGTCGACAGCGCGTTCGCATTCTCGTTTGCGCTCGTGGAGCGGGGTGTCCGCCTCCGGCGTCGACGATGACAGCAACCGGTCGCCCTCCGCAATCCACGAATCCATGGCGGCGGCAAGCGGGCCGGCACGGAAATCGCCGCGCCTCCGTTCCAATGCTTCCGGAGTGATCCACAGGCGCGGCTCCGCCGCGATGAATGCGGGTTTAGATGTCGTCATTGATTTCTCCCCGCATCCGGACAGTTGAGCTTGAGAAGTTGTGGTCCGGAAGAGTCCGGCTCCACGCGGAAGCGCTTGCCTACGCGTGCACCGGGAGCCTCCGGCGGTCCCGCCATGCGCAATGCATAGTCTCCGTGGAATCCGCGGAAGCGGACGATACCTTCGGCATCCGTCACCGCTTCAAGCGTAGTCTTCCACTCGTCGTGGATGAGATTACGGACCCTGTGGAAGACGGGGCGGAGTTCGTGGCCGGAACGCTCCCTCCACTCCACCGCCATGCCCATGAAGCCCCAGAAGGAAAAGGCTTCCACAGCGGGATGGCCGAAGGCCACGGTAAGATAATTGGCCACGTATTCGGCAAGCAACTCATGGAGTTCCGCCTCGGGAACCTCCGGATGCTTTTCGCGGAGTGTCTTGAGGTGCGCCCAGAATTCGGTGATGTGCACCGGCCACCCCGCAGCCGCGTATTCATCGTAGACGTCGGTCTGTTCGCGGTGATGCGTCAACCACCCCGTGTGCGACTGAAGGCCGAGGGCATCCGGCGGCAAACCCGCGTCCCGCAGGCGACCGGCGAGCGCAATATAGCGCGCCCGCTGGGAGGCCGCCGTGACTTCGCTGCCATCCGAACCGGTGTGGCCGCGCGACTCGTTCTCCACGCCGTAGTCGTTGAGCAGGTAGAGCGCGTCCGGATCTTCCTCGCGGCACCAGCGCAGGACCTCGCCAATGTACGCAGACATGTCCTCCGTGCTTTCGATGTGCGGCCAGTTGCGGCAGTCGAGGTTCTTCGGAGCGGGCTCCCAGAGCGCCTCATTGACAGCGTCCCACACGGTCACCCGCCCGCGGAAGCGCGCCACGAGATTGCGCACGCGCACCTCGGCGAATTTCATGCGGGTTTCGATATCGTAACGCTTCACCCATTCCGGCGTGCATTTTTCGATGGACCAGAAGAGTGGATGCCCCTTGGCCGTAAGGCCGTTGGCAAGGCACCAGTCGACGGTGGCCGCGAAATTCTCCACGCGCGGTTCGCCCTGACGGTCCTCTGTCTTCGAGGCATCATTGCGGGGCCGCTCCGTCCAGTAGCAGAGATTTGTCGCGCCGTTGAAGACATCGAGAAAGCGTTCACGCCATGCGCGGCACCGGCCGGTCTCCCATTCGCCGTCGCGGTACATGGCATCGAGACTCCAGAGGCCTTCGCCGAAAGTGAAAGCATGGCGCTGCTGCTCGACGGCGACGGAAACTCCTTTGAGCGGCTCTCCGGCGCGGTCGACAAGGCGGAGCGTCGCCTCCGAAATGCGGTAACGTTCGATGCCCTCCCGCGCGGCGCGCAAGACGCCTTCGGAGAGCGAGGGATTGTAGAGGTCGCCGCTCCGGTCCATTTCGCGCCACTCTTCGCCGTCAGGCGGGGCGGAGGGACCGGTCGGACGTCCCTTGGTATTGTCTGTCATTCTTCTGCGGGGAATTGGGGATAATCTAATAGGCTGTTCCGATAGAGGTCCAGAGGAAGTTGAGGGCGATGGAAAACATTCCGGTGAGCCCCATCCCGGCCATGAACCCGACGGCGAGGATGGGCGTGTAGTTGGTCCACTGTTCGCGCCCGAACTTCTTGGCGAATACATACTTGCCGAGGACGGCACCGAGGAAAATGAGGACGGCGTTGTGCGGATAGGCGACCATCGCGCCGAGACCGCCGTAGATGTACTGCGCGCTGATCCCGAGGGCGGCGAATCCGCTGAAAAAGGCAAGCGATGCAACGAGCGCAAAACCGATAAGTCCGGGCTTGAGCGATTCGAGAAGGAGACTCTGCCCCTCCTGCATGGAGGCCGCCCACAAGGCCTTCAACTGTGCGAACTGCGGCCAGAACTTCTGCACATACGGATAGTTGTCCGACGGGATGGGCCCGAGACCGACAATGTAGCTCCAGAAGACAAAAGAAGACACGATCATGAGCGGAAACACGAGAAGCTCCGCCTGCAGAATGGACGTGAATTTTGTGCGTGTGAGCTGCGTCTCCTTCAGGAGGTCCGCCATCTGCCCGTAGTTGAAGATCGGCAGCGGCGCGAACCAGATGTTCACCCCGCGGTGGCGCGAGGCGAAAATGGCCGCCTCCGAGACAAACGGAATCCCCGCGTGCTGGCCCGCGATACCCGACATGCGCGCATTGATGTAGGTGTTGATCGGCGAAAAGAGGAAGGCGAAGGCAATGAGCCACCAGATGCTGAAGCGCTCGTGATCCTCGAGGCCCGAATTGATGAGGTAATTGGAGAGGACGATGAATCCGATGGACGAACCGATCCACACGGCGAGGGCCACCCATGTCGGCGGATCCCCGCGCGGGATATCGCGCTCCCACAGCTTCTTCAATTCGAAGCCCGCTCCGGGATCGCCCGGCTGCTTGTCGTCCTCCTTCATGAGCTTTTTCCGGCGGGAGCGCAGTTCCTTCGCGATCGCTTTGCCGACGCCGTAAAAGCCCACCACGGCGATGGCGAAGGAAGTGCCGATACCGACCGAAATATAGAGGTCGATCTGCGTCGCGACGTGTGTCTCGATGGCGTCCTTGCCCGGTGCCCAGCTCGGGATGTAACCCATGCGCTGGAGGATCGGGTTGAGGATGATCTGAAATGTGATCGCCGTGACAAACATGCCCACGACAATCCGCCACGGCAGGACAAAGCCGAAGAAGAGCAACGCGAGATTCAGGCTGAGGCCGATCGTCCCCGCCGGCAGCCAGCGCTCGAAGGATGTCGTGAGATCGAGAAACGGAATGGGCAGGAGCTGGATCGGGCGCCCCAGAAAAGCCGCCGTGAGCGTGGGCACAGCGATGTAAATAATCCCGAAAACCACACCCATGATCGCGCCGGCGGAAAAACAATACTGGCGGTAGCTGTTCTTGTTTTTGTCCTGGCTCGTTTCCGCGAGGGCGATGGCGCCCTCCGCCGCGATGGGGGCGAGCGGAAACGGAAGCTTCTCCATATCCGCCGTCGCCTTGAAAGCGATAAAGCCAAGCGAGAGCTGCGTGAGCTTGGACAGCAACATCGCCATGAGCATGACCGACAAAGCCGGAAACCATGCGCTGGAGAGGAAACTTTGGTAGGCCTCGTCGCCGTAGGGCGCCACCCAGTCGGCTACCTCATGGGAGATACCGAAACTGTGGAAGGCTTCCGAGTTGCGCATGTAGCGGTGCCACACGAGCCACGCGAACACCCCGCCGCCGAGCGACAATCCCCCCGCCACGGAGGTCAACTGGCTGGCGGTGTATTTGAGAATATACAACTCCTGTTTCCGCAGGGTGATGAAGGCCCGCCGCGATACCTCGACAAAGAGAATGATCGTCACCCACTCCGCTGCCGTGCCGAGGTCCTGCCCGATCATCAACCCCATAAAGATGATGCCGGGGAGCATGACAAAGCAGATGAAAAACGCCCCGAGGACCGTGCGCCACGTGAAGCCCCCTTCGTAGGGTTCGTTCTGGATCGCCTCGATCGAAAACTTCGCGTCGAAGAAAGACTCCTGCTTCGGCTCTTTCTTCGCACCTTCGGGAGCGGTGGACTTGTCTTTGTCGGCACTCATGCGGGTTGGGTCTCTTCAATAGGTTCACCGGCGAGGAGGGACGCCCCCTGCTTGATGTACTCCGTGCGGGCTTCGGGCGAGAGGTTGCGCCAGAAGAGGAATTGCTGCCGGACAAGATTGAGGAAGTTGTAGCTCGTGCGCTGCCAATTGTCCTCCGATCCCGAAGAGCGCGTGAGCACCAGCCGCACGGCGTAGACGCCCTCGGCGTCGCCCGGATACATGCGCATGCGGAAGCGCTGCGCGACGTCGAGATCGTAAGGGCTCAGCCACATCGCCGTTTCCAGGATGAGGGCAGGCTGTCCCTCCTCTTCGGTTTGCTCCAAACTCACTTCACGGCAATTGAAGTCCTCGCTCGTCGGTTCCGTGTGATTGAGGAGAAACTGGCGGAAAAACGCGGCCATGCCGACGGCGTTGCCGCGGGTGAGCGTAAAGGGCAGGTCGAAGCGGATGGTCCCGTCAGCGCCCGGCGGCGGCAGTTCCCACGCCGCCATACCGCTCGGGGCGGCAAGGGCCGCCGCCTGTTTCGCGGGAATCAGCGTAGCCATGAGCACGACAAGACCGGTACCCGCCGCGAGAAGCATGGAAAGAATGGAGGTGAAGTTGAACGACAATCCACTGAGGAAGGCGATATCCGCCGCGTTCAGCCCCTGCACAATGTTGGCAAAGAGTAGTCCCCCGAAAGTTCCTAGAACAATGCCCATGATGGAGAATACCGTCGACTCCGAGAACATGAGAAACGAGATCTGCCGCGGCGACAAGCCGATGGCCCCGAGCATGCCCACCTCGCCCTTCCGCTCTTCCACGGTGCCGAGCATCGTGTTCATGACGATGAGAATGCAAAGAATGATAGGCAGAACCACCTTGGCTAAGCCTGCCATATCAAAAGTCTGGCGCGGCACGACAAAGCTCACGTCCCCTCCCCCGTGCGCGAAGAACGGCCGGTTGAGACGCAGGGCGATGTCACGGAAAAACCGGTCTTGGTCGAGACTGTCGGGAAAGGCGAGGGCCACGGCGCGCAGCTTCGCCCCGACGTCCTGACGCGCGGCGAAGGGGACAATGGCGAGCCGCGCCCAGTTCATGTGGAAGGAATCCCCCTCCTGCTCCAGAGTTCCGCCCACGGCGGGATGCATTCCGCTGCGCAGGTAGTCGACCATGGCGAGACTGCGCCCGTTGACATCCCGGATTTGATTGGCTCGGTCCGTATCCAAAATACCGATAACCCGCCACTCATGGCCGCTCATCCGCACGAGGGGCAGTTCACCGTCCGGGCGCCGGTTGCCGTCGGCGTCGACAAGGTCCTCCGCTTCGATCCCGAGATTCTGCGCCGCGATATCGGGGAGGATCAAACTGAAGCGGTCGGGCGGAATACGCTGCCCGTCGTCCGCCACGCGCTCGGGCAAGAACCATTGTCCGGCGGTGACGGCTTCGTTCAGTTTACTGAACTCCGGCTCATTGGGCTGGAAGACCATAATACCGGTGAGGACATGGGTGAGGCCCGCGTGGCGCACGGGAATCTGGTTCACGCCCTCGCGCGCCGCGTTGTTGCCGCCCTCGACTTCGAGGTAGTGGGCGCGCACGGTGATGCCGAGTGTGTCGCCGAACTCCGTCTCCAGCGCGTCGATGGCGGCGGCGGGAAACTCCTGCCACTGGAACTCGCGGAAGAGAACGCCCTCGTAAGCCGGCGGCAGCGGATCCACCCGTTCGCCGTCGAGGAAGGTGTCGAGGCTCAGCGTTGTGCGCGATACCGTGTCCTGCCCGGTGACGGCGACGAAGGCAATGATTGAAAAGGTGAGGGCCGTGACCGTGAGGACCGTCAGGACCGTCCGGAACATCCGCTTGCGCAGGTTCGATACGCCGAGCGAAAAGGCTGTCGACAGGGAGCTGAAGAAACTGATTTCCTCGCTTTCCACCTCACCGGAGGCCGAGCGAAAGCGTCGCAGGAGCACCTCAAAGCGCTGGTAGCAGATCCCGATAACGATGACGGACATGAGGATCATCGTAAACGCAATCACGACAATGAAGGGCGAGAGCGCTATACGGAAGGCCGGGTGGAAGTAATTGAGAAATAATGTACCCGCTGTGAAAATACCGGCGGTCCATCCAAGCTTGGAGACGATGCCCTTTGACTTTGTGAAGAGCGACTGCGCGAACCACGAAGCAGGAACGAGAAACGCCATAAGGAGAATGACGGAAAAGACCGCCTCGCGGCCCAGTTGGAGGATCCGCGGATAATTCTTCACGAGGATGCCCCACGACTCACGGGAAGAGCCGACGGCATCCATCCAGTCGCGCTCTTCCTTGGCCGCCCGCGCCGCTTCCAGTTTCTCGCTGCCGCGTTCCACGGCGGCATCGAGCATCCGCGAGGAAATCCCGAACGTACGGTAGATATCGAGCCGCTGGCGCCCGAGTGCCACCATTTGCTCCGCGATGTGAAACGGCGTGAGGGCAAGGTAGAGGTTGCGGTCGCCGTCCGGGCCGGGACCGACGCTGATGCCCTCGCCGCGCGAGCGGGTTATGCCCGCGCCCTCTTCCACATTGCCGACAAGGAGCATGCGGTAATTCAAACCGCGCTGCACAACGGCCCGGAACCGGCTCTCCAATGGCATATGGATCGTCACACCCTCAACATCCACCTCGCGAAAGTCGGCGAGCGGGTTGTCGACAGCAAAATCGCGCGGCTCGCCCTCGATCACCGCGTCGACTAACTGCATGCGCACCGCTCCGCGCGGCGTGCCTCCGATGGAGTCGTATTCGTGCGGATCGGTGCCGGGAAAAATGACCTTCGGGTATGTGTCGATGAGGACAAGGTTGCGCTCCAGCTCCGCGCCGCGCCGGTACTGGAATTCATTGGTCTGCGGTTGTGTGCCGACCTGCCCTTGCGTCATGACCTTGCGGAAGAGGCCCTCGTCGCGGTCGAGCCAGTGGGCGTAGACACGCGGACGGGAGTGGAATCCCTGTGTTTCGACGGGCATACGGAAGGAGCCGTTGAGCAACGTGATGGCGACTACCCCGCGCCGGTAGCCGTAGAACCCGGAAACGTTCGGCTCCACAAACGCCCCGTCCGAGGGTTCCATCGGCAGGTAGACATACGTGCCCGCGACCGGATCGCGCGCGTCGATACCGGAACGGATATTGAACTGCGTCGTGCGCCCCACCAACCTCGAGATGTCGCGCCGCAGCACAGTAATATCGATGGAGGAATCGACCGGACTCTCGACCGTGAGCTTCGCGAGCGTCACGGCCGTGCGGGCCTGGACGGCAAGGTTCTCGAACCGAACGCTCTCCAATGTGTCACCCGGCGTATCGAGCAACGGGGTACGGTCATTTTGGCCCGACAACGGCATCAGGAGTACGTCCCCGTAGAGCCAGAAGTCGTCATAGACCGGTACAGCGCGCGTGGGGATTATAGAGAGCGTGGCACGGTCGTCGTCGGCGATGAAGGTGTAGTCCTCCTCCCACCCCGCACGCTCCGCCGCAAACGCCGCGACGGCACGGAAGCGGGGATTCGCCCGACTCAGGAAAGACCCCCCGCGGCCTTCGCGGAGGCGGTCCGAATGAAATCCCGTCGTTCCAAGATTCTTGCTGCCGTCGAGGAGGTCGAGCTGCCAACCCATCCGGAGGCGGCTGGAGCCATCGCCGCGCAGGTGCGCGAGGAGGCGCTCACTCGTTTCCAAGTTGTTTTCGTGGTTGTTGCGCGCGAGTTGCTCCTCGGCCAGTTCGCGTTCGAAGATGGCGGCGAGCGATTCCCGGTCGAGGCCGTATTCCCGTAGCCGCCCGCGTTTGTTCCCGTCTTCGAGCATTTCCGCGTAGGCACGCAGTCGCTCCCGGCCCGTCACCCGCAGGTCGAGGCTGCGCCGCCGCACGTCGACGATAAAGTTCAACTCGGCTTCGATGGATTCGCGGCGCTTGCGCGCGGCCTCCCGCTCCTCCTCCGTCACCGCCCGGTTGAATGCGAGGACCTCCGGGATGCGTTTCTCCGCAAGGGAAATGCGGACTTCCTCGACGCGCCCCATGAGCCACTCTTCAGCAATCCATGCGGCGGAATCCTCGCTTGTCGGCGGTGCCTCGCCGCGCATCCACGGCAGGCCCTCTTCATACCGGCGGATGACGCCTTCGGCATCCACTGCGGTTGTGCCGCCGCTCAGGGTCAGGCCGCCCTGGTGTTCCAGGAAATACTCGGCAAGCAAGCGGCTCCCCTGTCCTCCGAGTGTGTCACCGTCGATAAAGGCAAAGACCACACCGCGCCTGCGGTTGATAAAGCGGCTTGTGGCGAAGTGCTCCATGAGGGTCAGGGCGGAGGCAAGATTCGCCATCGCACGGGCACCATGGGGAGCATCGGGTACGACCGAAGCACTGTCGATCGGCACGGAGAAAACCATGGGGGTTCCGCGGTTCGGAATCGTCAGCGTTGTCCCGGCGCGGGCGGATGCGCCGGGGGCAAGGTCATTTGCCGCACGGATTTCCGAAGCGTCTGTTCCGTAAAGCGTGGATATCCGGTCGAGAAGCTCGCCCGCGCGGACGGTGTAAGAGCCGCGGCCGCCGGGAATGAGGATCGTTTGCCCGGCCTCAAGGCCGTGCGTTTCGAGGTCGTTTGCCACCGCAAGGTCTTCCGCCGTCAGGCCGTAGTCTGAAGCGATAAGTTCGAGGAGCGTGGATTCGCGGACCTCGAACCGCACGGGATCGGTCGGGGGAAGATAGGCGAAGAGACTCTCCACGGGACGCGCCTCGTAGACATTGCCGCCGACAATATGCGCCTTTGCCGCGTCTTCTCCGGCGCGGATACGTTCGACATTCGCACGGCCCGCCTCAATGAGCCCGGAAGCGGAGGCACGGTCGATAAAAAAGCGCGGGTAGGGATTCGGCGTGCTGGTGAAAAGCATGCGCGCGTTCTCGTACTGCACGAGGTCGTCTTCGACCACGATGGCGGCCACTGCTCCGAGCGAGAAAAGGCGTTCCACGCGGCGCCCTCCCCCGAAATCAATGACTGCCACCGCGCCATCCAAATCGATGCCCCGCAAGTCGTCCCAGCGCGCCTGCCGCACATAGACAAGCGGGCCGCGCAGGCCGTCGCGTGGCGTGAGCGACGGCATGGGTCCATTGGGCCAGAGCGGATGCACATCCCAGCGTTCACCGCCGTAGGCCACATGCGCCCGCTCGCCCCGCGCGTCGGCGTCGAGCAGGCGGTCCAAGGCCACCGGCGCGGCGATCCGCGAGCGGAGCGTCCCGGCAAACTCGAGCCCGTCGCCTCCAAACGCCTCGATGCGTTCTTGGATGAAGCGGTGGACGGGCGAACGTCCGTCCTCGTCGACCGTGCGCGAGCCCACGGCGGGAATGTCGAGTTCGAGGAGTTCCTCCGTGAGAGCGCGTATGCGCTCGGGCCGGGTATGTTCCGCCACCTCGTTGAGCGAGGCGGTGGAGAGGCCTTCGATTACGTCGAGTTGCTTCACCTGCGTGGGCGGGATACGTCCGGCGATCTCCTCATTGAAGGAGCCGCTCAGCACCGGGGCGCACAGCGCCGCCGCCGCGAGGAGAAAGGGGAAGAATCTGCGGGGGCCGGAAGTCATCAGTAAAGGGCGGGTATGTAGGGAACGTATTCGATGAAGGTGCGGGCAAAAGCACCGGGCTCGTTCACGCGGCGGGCGTAGATCCCGCATACGAGGTGAATCATGTTCCACGTGAAGACACATACGACCGACCCCACGACAAGGCCGACAAAAAACGGCTTTGCCCGCTTGTAGGAGGTCATGCCGCCGTACTTCACGATCATTTTCTTCAAGAGCCACGCGACGAAAGCCCCGCCCCACAGCGTCGAACCCTGCAGGATGCGGGTCTCGCCGGTGCCCATATAGGGAGACACCCAAGCGTAGTGAATGCTCAATAGAAGCAGTAGATAACCGACGGGATGGAGCGGAAAGCGTAGGAATTTCTGCCGCAGAAAGAGGAGCAGTCCGATGATCGCCGCGCCGACGGCGATAGCGCCGATACGAATCCAATTCGGCGAGTCGAACTGGTCGAGCCCCGGCTCGCCGAGAAAGTGCGAGACCCAGAGCGGATAGGTCGCCAGTTGGACGCCGCCGGGTTCGCCCGCGTGCGGCGGAAGGAAGTCGCCTCCCCCGTAAAAGTCGCGCCCAAGGTAAAATGCGAAAAGCATGAAGCTGACGAGACCGACGCCGACCGCGGTGGCGAAAGAGAAGGCTCCGCTCACCGCCACGGTGCGGAAGGAAATCCGGTAACGCCGCGCCAGTTCCATGTTCTCAAGCTGTTGCGGCAGCGTGCGGAAAAGGAGCGTCATCGGCAGAAAGACGATATTCACAAAAGCCGCGTAATTCTTCGCCCCCGAAACACCGGTGAGACCGAGGATGACGGGCAGCTTTGTGTTCTCATAAAAGACGTGGGTCGTCGGTAGCCCCGTCTCCGCCCGCACCCGTGCCGCCGCGATTGCCACGGCGAGAAGCACGATGCTGAAGGCCGAGAGCAACGCGATACTACGCACGCCGAGGCTCCAGAGCAACGCGAGGATAAGAACCGGCGTGAGAATAAGCCCCCAGCGTGTGAGCGCGGGCGGCAGATAGGCCTCTGCCTTCTCCTGCGCGGTCTTCGGCACAGCCGTGTTCCCGCGGCTCTTCCAGATCATGAAGGCGGCGAAAACAATACAGGCCCCGAGCATTTGTTCCATCGGCCACGGGTAAAAGCGTCCGTCGCCGAATCCCGTCCATCCGCTGTCCTGGAGATTCGGAAACATGATCCGGACGACCCACGCCACGAAAACATAGATGAGAAAGGTCGCCCAAATGGCAAAACCCACCTCAAGGCTGAGCAGGAAGACGATCCCGACGATGATGGGCGAAAGCACGAACACCATCGTGGGAACCTCCCGTAAGGCCCCGCCCGCGGGGACAAAGACATCGTCGTTGAAGTGGAAAAAGAAGGTGGCGTCGCGGGCGAGAAAACCGTAATGGCTCAGGGCTTCGAAAAAGAGCATGAGGAAACCCACGGCAAAGCCCATCATGGCGAGCGGATAGAACGGACGCGTGCGCCGCTCGGGATTCAAGCCGTCTCCGCCTAGCTCTATGCGGTAGTCGTGCCGGATGATGTTATCGGCGATCTCGACGAGCGGAAAGGTGAGGTTCTCCCGGCTCACCCACTTGCGGCGGAACCACTCTGCGAGACACATGAGAAAGAAATACAGGGCGAGAAAGAGGACGGCCCACGAAAAGAGCGGACGCAGGTAGAGGCCCCATGGTATCCCCTCCACAAGCGTGGCCATATTCTCCCGCCATGAGGCCCGCTCGCGCGCCTCGCGTGCCTGAGAATCGCTCCAGAGGCTGTACTCGACAGCCCACAGATTCTGGTTGGGGCCAAGGTCGCCGTCCTGCCGGATGAGGGCGCGGCGTTCCTCACGGGTCATTCGGAAGACAAAGCTGTTGCGCTCGGCGTCGAACGCCGCCCGTGACAAACCCGCCAGTCGCTCCTCCTCCTGCGCGCGCAATTGTTCGAGCAACCGGTCGCGGTCCGAAAAGGAAAGCGCGGTGACCATGCGCCGGAAGTCGTCCACGCGCCCTGCCAACTGCCCGACGGCTTCCTCCTTGGCGGCCCGCTCTTCCCGCGTCAATCCCTCCATCGCCTCCATGAGGCGCTCCCGCGCGCTGAAATCCATCGTCTCGAGATTGCGCGGGAGCAAACTCGCGTGCCATTCATTGAAGGCCGCAATCTCCGCCCCGAGAACCTCCGCGGCCACCTGGCTTGCCGCCGCCGCCGCATCGGCGCGCTCGCGAAGCGGCACCAGCAGGCCCAGTTCACGCAGAGCATCGTCTAAACCGTGCGCACGAATCTCCTGTGTGCCGTCGTAACTCAACCTGCGCACGCTCTCGCGAAGGGCGGCGAGATCCGGATGCTCCGGGTCTTCCTGCGCACGCTCCAGCAACTCCCGCCGCATCAGCTCGTCGGTGAGCGCGAGCGTCACCGCGCGGCGGGCGTCGCGCTGCCGCCGCGCCTCCGCACCATCCTCGAGGAGCCGCAGAAGACGGTCGGCTTTGTTCCATGCAAGACCTTCAAAGGACGGCACCTTTGGGAACCAACGGTCGTCCAGCACGTCGTAGGCCGTGCGGTAGGTCGAAGTGCCCTGATATACATACTCACGCAGCACAGCGTGGCCCGCGTTGAAGAACGGGCGCATGAGCCCGAGATTCATCACCGGCACGGCGATCGCCAGCATCGTGTAGAGAAGCGCCAGCTCCGCTCGGCTCCACAGGTCGCGCTTGGCGAGAGACCGCAGAGCCACGCCCGCGAGGGCAAGGCTGAAAATCACACCCACCACCCAGCCGGCGGGGGTCGTGGTCTCCATCGCGGAATTGATTGTCAGGATCGTAAGAAATTGCGCAAGGGGCGTGATCACCGCAATCAACAGCAGTCCGCTGAAAACGGTCAGAACCGGCCGCACTCCTTCGCGGCGCCGGGGTGTGCCTTCAGGAGCCGATGGATCCGACTGAGATTTTGAGTTCATCGCGGTTGAGGATGCGTTCTACTCTTCCGTCCCGCAGATAGACAACGCGGTCGGAAACACTGAGCATACGGTGGTCGTGGGTGGCGGATACAATCGTGACCCCCTTCTCGCGGCTCAGCTCACTGAGCAACTCCACGATGGAAGTGGCCGTCTTTGTGTCGAGATTGCCTGTGGGCTCGTCGGCGAGGACAAGCATGGGGTCGTTCGCGAGGGCGCGGGCGATAGCCACACGCTGCTGCTGCCCGCCGGAAAGCTCGTTCGGCAGGTGATGCATGCGGTGGTCAAGCCCAACGCGCTTGAGGAGCATGGCCGCCTTGTCGTTGGCCTCGGCCTCGGTCAGACCGAGAAAGCGCATCGGCAGCGTCACATTGCGCAGCGCGCTGAAGACCTCGACGAGATTGTAGTTCTGGAAAATATATCCGATGTTCGCGCAGCGCAGGTACGAAAGCTCCGCCATGCTCAGGCTCGCCAGTTCGCGCTCGCCAAGTTTCACGCTGCCGCCGGTGGGAACATCGAGCGCCCCGATAATGTTGAAAAAGGTCGTCTTGCCCGAGCCCGAGGGCCCCATGAGCGAGAGGTATTCGCCCGCGCGGATTTCCAGCGTAACGCCGTCGAGCGCTTTCACCACGGTGGCGCCGCTTTTGTAGTAACGCTGCACATCGCGCGCGTCGATAAGGGATGTGGCACTCACTCTCTGTGCTCCTCCTCAAATTCATCGATCTGGATATCGACCTCGTCGCGGCGGGCCAGCTTCTTCACCAGCCCGTCCTCCATCCACATGATCCGGTCGGAGATATCGAGCATCTTGTGGTCGTGCGTCGAACAGATGACCGTCACGCCCTGCTCACGGTTCATCTCCTTCATGAGCGCGATAATCTCCTCGCCGGTGCGCATGTCGAGGTTCGCCGTCGGTTCGTCCGCGAGGATGATGGCGGGGCGGTTGGCAAAAGCGCGCGCAATGGCCACGCGCTGCTGCTGCCCGCCGGACAACTCCTTCGGCGTATGGAGGACGCGCTCCCCCAGCCCGACACGGGTGAGGATCTCCACGGCGCGGTACTGCGCCTCGTCCTGCGGCACGCCCGCGAAGAGCATCGGCAGCATGACATTCTCGAGCGCCGTCATTACTTTGACGATATTGTAGCTCTGGAAAATGTATCCGATTTTCCGGCACCGCAGCCACGCAAGTTCCCCGGCGTCAAGCTGCGCGATGTCAATCTCATCGATGTAGACGCTTCCCGCCGTGGGTTTCATGAGTCCGCCGACAACATTGAAGAATGTCGTCTTCCCCGAACCCGAGGGGCCCATGATCGAGATATATTCCCCCGTGAAAATCTGCGCGTCGACACCGCGCAGGGCATGAATCTTCTCACTGCCCATTTCGTAGACGACCTCGACACCCCGTGCCATGACGGTGCAGTCGACCGCCTGCGAGAGGTCGGCCATCCAATAATCGGCGTTCGTTTTGGCTGTCGCTTCCGGCATCGGTGCGTCTCCTATTTTTCTCCCCGCATCGCTTCCACCGGCGGCATGCGCGCCGCCACGGCGGCGGGAAAGGCCGCTCCGAGCGTCGTCAGCGCCAGCCCCACAAACGCCGAAACAAGGATTTTCCACCCGAGGCCGGACCAGTAAGCCGCCGCGAAGACACCGGCCCCCGCGTCGAGCAGGCCCATGCCGAAACTCAGGATGAGTCCGCCCACGATCCCCAGCAACGCGCCCGTGAGCCCAAGCAGCGCCGATTCCAGCATGACGCTCAGAAGCACAAAGGAGTCCAGCGCGCCGAGGCACTTGATTGTTCCGATCTCCCGGTAGCGCTGTGTCACGGACATCAACATGGTGTTGAGCACGCCCGCCACGCTCACGAGCAGGCTCAGGGTGATCATGAGGCCCCACATCTGGCGGTCGGCGGGATCGTCCGAGATCGGGGCAGTGAGGAGAAAAAGCAAAAAGGCGCAGCATGCCGACACCGTCAGGAGCGTCAGAAGCGTCCGACCCATGCGTAGGCGCAGGCTGCTGAGTGCCATCGACCAGATCAACTCCGGTTTCAGGCGTAGACGCTTTATTTCCCACAGATTTCGGGACATGAGGTTTTTCGAAGGGTGATTCAGGGGGCGGTTGTTTGCCGAAAGACTAGAAAAAAACGGACTGTGGAGAGCCTTTGTCAACCAGATACGAACACCCGCCGCACGTGGCGCAAATCAACGCATTGATGGCGGTATTAGGCCTGTACATCTCTTGCGGCGGAAGCTACACTGGCAATGACGCTTTCAGTCTTCCGCCTTCGTTATCCCCGGCGCAAGGCCGATATTGCCGGAACCCGTGTGAACCACGCATATGCACCGCCTTCTCCGTTTACAACGTGGCATTTTTGCCGCGACCCTCGTCCTCGCCGCTGCCGCGGCGCTCCCTGCCGACGCCGAAGCCATGCAACGCCGCACCGCGGAGCCTGAAGCCCCCGCCCCGGTCGAGCCACCGGACTTTGCCGCCGCCAGCGGCCCGGAGTCACCGGACGAGTGGGAAGCGGGTTTTGCCGAACGCCGCCGCCTCCTCATGGAGCAAATCGCCGAGCACTACCGCCCCACCGAGTGGCACGACCGCGGCAAATACAGTTTTCCGAAGGCCCTCGCGCGGTTTTACATTCACGGTACGGAGGATGAGGCGGGCAACGGCTACATAGCCGAATACGCCCGCGAGAGCGGGCACGGCTACGGCTTTTTTCACTTTCCCTTCGTCGGCATGTCGCGGCTCATGAAAGAGTTTCCCGAAGCCCCCGCGCTGGCGGAGCACCGCGATGAGTTTCTCGATCGCATCCTCCACGACACAAGCCACTACAACGCGCTTACCGCCGAGGGCACGGAGAACCACATCGGCATGTCGCGCACAAGCGGCTACCTCTTCGCCACCGAGGCCCGCGATATGCCCGCGCTCGCCGATACGGCGGAAGACTGGGAGGCGCGCATCAAGGCATGGGCGCTCGACTGGGCGCGCAAGATCTACCAAGTGGGCACCGGCGAGTGGGACTCCGCCGTCTACACCACCTACAACCTCATTGGTTGGATCAACCTCCACGACCACTCCGGCGACGCGGAGATCCGCGCCGCCGCGCGGGCCGTGCTCGATTACTACGCGGCGGCCCTCGCGCTGAAATACACGCAGCGCGTTCACGGCGGCCCGGAGTCACGCGGCACGACAAACTACACGCGGCGTTCGAGCGCCTCGGAATACCTCGGCTGGCTCTGGTTCGGGCAAGCCGAAGAAGCGGGCGAACCGGACTTCTGGCGTACGTCAGAGTACATTCAGTCCGTTTACGCCGCGCTCACCGACTACCGCCCGCCGGCCGCCGCCGTGGCGCTCGCTCGCAAAGAGTTCTCCCGCCCCGCGACCTACATCAACACCAAGCCAAGTTACCTGCTCACCCGCCCGGCGGAATCCGTCGAAGTTTTCCACATCGGCGAGACCTACACTCTCGGCAGCGTCTTCACGCCCTACGGCGGATGGGCGGACAGTTCCTACGGCACGGTCAACTGGAAGATGGTCATCGAAAACCCGAGCGGCGCGCCCGGCATTGTCTGGGGCAACGGCGGCATGAAAAGCGACAGCCACGGCCGCGGGCGCAATCCCTTCGACCAGTTCGCCCAGCACGAGTCTGTCCTCGTCCAGATGACGCTTGTGCCGGAGAACGCCGCCGCCCTCCGCGACGAAGTCAATACACTCATCAACGAATGGAAAGAAGCCTACCGCCGCGACTTCGAGCAGCGTTGGGGCAACGACAGCGACCACAACCCGGTCGGCCGCGGCGGCCAGGGCTCGCTCGACGACGCACCCCACTCTCATCTCTTCCTTCCGTCCGACGCCGAAGTCATCGAAGCCGACGGCGTCGTCTTCGCCGCCTACGCTGGCACATGGCTCGCCGTGCGGTCGCTCGCCGAAAAGTCGCCCCGCCGCGGAGAGGGCCGCCTAAGCGATCATGGCACCCCCGGCACGCTTGCCGGACTCGTCGTCGAAGTCGGCAGTTTCCCCGCGCACGGCGCCTTCGAAGACTTCCGGCGCGCCATTCTCGACCGCACTGCTCTCGACCGCTCCCGCCTCGCCGGGGGCCGCCTTGTCTACACCGACCTCGCAGGCCGCGAGATTGATGTCCGCTTCAACACCGCCGGCGAATGGGTTGAACCGGACTACGACTGGAACTACGGGGTCACGGAACAACGCGTCGTCCTCACGACCGACGACTGGAATCAACCTGACTGGCCCTCCGGCGAAGGCCACGGGCGACTCGCTTCATGGAGCATCGATGGCGTCCCCTCCGACCTCCCCGCACGCCGCGCCGTCTTTGACGGCCCGAATCTCACACTCGACGGCGGCATCCTCCGCCTCCGCGGCAAAGAGGCCACGCACGTCGTCGACTTCAGCGGCACACGCCCCGAATTCCGCACCAAACCGGCCGATATACCGTAACCCCCGAAATCGCGCAAAAGCATGAACCCCGCAGGACTCAACTACTTTCATCCGTCATGGATCCAGCCCTCGGACGAGCGACTGTCCGTCGACGTCTGCGTCTACGGCGGAACTGCCGCCGGTATCGTTGCCGCCCTCACTGCGCTGCGGCGCGGACGCTCCGTTGTTCTCCTCAATCCCGGATGGTTCCTCGGTGGCATGACCACCGGCGGCCTCGGCTGGACCGACTACGGCAAACGCGACGCCATCGGCGGGACGGCCCGCGATTTCTACCGCGCCGTCGGCGGACACTACGGCCGCGACGAAGAATGGCACTTCGAGCCGCACGTCGCGCAGGCAGTCTTCCGCAAGTGGATAGGCGACAGCGGCCTCGACGTGCGGTCCGCCGCTTACGTCGAACAAGTGGAACTCGACAACGGGCGCATAGCCGCCCTCGCCTGCCTCGGCGGCATGCGTGTCCGCGCGCGGGCTTTCATCGACGCAAGCTACGAGGGCGACCTCATGGCCCGCGCCGGTTTGCGGTACGCTGTCGGGCGCGAGAGCAATGATACTTATGGCGAAACGCTTAACGGCCGCCAGAGCCGCCGCACCCACCAGTTCGACTGTTTCGTCGATCCTTTCTTCCGCGAGGGCGATCCGTTGAGCGGCCTTCTGCCTCATGTCTACAACGAAGAAGAGTTTCTCCCCGGCACCGGCGACCGGCGCATCCAGGCCTACTGCTTCCGCGTCTGCATGACCGACGAACCCAGCCTGCGCGTGCCCTTCCCAAGACCCGAAGCGTTCGACCCTCGCGAATACATCCTCCTCAAACGCTGGCTCAAGAATACGCGCGACGACATCTTCACGAAGTTCGACCGCCTCGCCAATCCCCGCAAAACCGACACCAACAACCACGGAGCCGTTTCCACAGACTACATCGGTGCCAACTGGGCATGGCCGGAGGCCGACTACGAAACCCGCGAAACCCTCTTCCAGCGCCACGTCGCCTACCAGCAGGGCTACCACTGGACAATGGCGTTCGACCCGGACGTCCCGGCACGCTTCCGCGAAACCTATTGCCGCTGGGGTCTCGCGCGCGACGAGTTCACAGACACCGGGCACTGGCCTCCGCAGCTCTACATCCGCGAGGCACGCCGTATGATCTCCTCGTACATCGTCACGGAGAACGACTGTCTCGCCGCACGCACCGCCGATGATCCCGTCGGTCTCGCCTCCTACCAGATGGATTCCCACAACTGCTGCCGCATCGTACACGAGGGCGGCGTCCGCAACGAAGGCGATGTGCAAGTCCCGCCCCACGGACCCTACGGCGTATCCTACCGCGCCATCATCCCGGCGCGCGGGCAATGCACCAACCTTTTCGTGCCCGTCTGCCTTTCTGCCTCGCACATCGCCTACGGCTCCATCCGCATGGAACCCGTCTTCATGATCCTCGCTGAGTCCGCCGCCATTGCCGCCGACCTCGCCCTCGACGCTGATGCCGCCGTTCAGGACCTCTCCTACGCGGATCTACGTCCAGAACTGCTTACCGCAGGGCAAATCCTCGAAACACCCGCGTCCCTCCGCCCGGCCGCCGTCTAACTGCGACGGCGCTCGCATAGCCGGGCACACGGAAACACGGACAGCAGGTCACGCCGCGGATCAGTTCAACCTATGTAGACCGGCAACCGGTCCGGGGAAATCCGTCCGACCTATCCGAACGCCTCTGCCCGGCCCGCCGCCCGCGCATTCGCCGCCGCCAGCGGCAGCCCGGAAACCATCTCCACGCGCGCCGCTCCGGGAGGCTTCTTCAACTTTCCCAGCGCCCGCGCGCCGCCGCCTTCCGTCAGCCACTCCTCCCGGCCCAACGCCCGGCCCCGCGTCATGAACCGCAGCCGCAGGCGCAGCAACTCGTGCGCCGCCA
>JAFIGH010000006.1 GCA_020831525.1 Opitutales bacterium | reverse complement strand
TCCATCACCCCGCACGCCAGGAAAGCCCTTTTCCACGAAAATCCACGAAGGACCGTGGGTCTTCGCTCTGCCGCGCATGCTCGAAGTGCCCGGCTACAACCCGATGACGGCGGGCGAGTTCGTCGCCTTTCTCTTCTACATGGGCATGTTTGTCATGCCGCTCGAGCAATTCGGTTTTCTCACGCGCATGATCAACCGCTCCATCAGTTCGGCACAGCGCGTTTTCGAAATCCTCGATACCGAGCCCGAAATCCGCGAGAAGGACGCCGCCGAAGCCGTCGCCCTCAAGCCCGTGCACGGCCACATTGTCTTCGACAACGTGACGTTTGGGTACGATCCCGTACGCCAGATCATCAAGGGGGTCTCCTTTGAGGTGAACCCCGGCGAAATGATCGGCCTCGTCGGCCCCTCCGGCGCGGGCAAGACGACCGTCGTCAACCTCATCGCGCGCTTCTACGACACCAACTCCGGGCAAATCCGCGTGGACGGGCACGACATCCGCGACCTCGACCTCGGGCTCTTCCGTTCGCAGATCGGCATGGTCATGCAGGATCCCTACCTCTTCCACGGAAGCATCCTCGAAAACATCCGCTACGGCATGCGCGGGGCGACGGAAGAACAGGCCATCGCGGCGGCGCGCGCGGCCAATGCCCACGACTTCATCTGCAAACTCTCCCACGGCTACGACACCATCGTGGGCGAACGCGGCCATAACCTCAGCGGCGGCGAGCGGCAGCGTGTCTCCATAGCGCGCGCCGTCCTCCACAACCCACGTATTCTCATCCTCGACGAAGCCACCAGTTCCGTCGACACCGAGACCGAACGCAAAATCCAGGAAGCCATCGACCGCCTTGTCGCCGGTCGTACCGTCATCGCCATCGCCCACCGCCTCAGCACCCTCAGCAAAGCCACCCGCCTCTTCGTTATGAAAGACGGACGGATCGTCGAAATGGGAACCCACGAGGAACTCCTGCGCAAGCCGGACGGCCTCTACCACAAGCTGCACAACGCACAGCGCGAACTCCACGAAATGTACGCCGTATGAGCCACGTAAATACACAGCCGAAAAACGATTCTCCGTCCACCGGCGACCGCGCCGAAGCCGCTCCGCGCCTGCGCCGCGGCGACGACGGGCGACTCTTCTTCCTCACCGAAAACGGAGCATGGAAGCCCGTCCTCATCCGCCCCTGCTTCCCGTGGACCCTCGCCAACAGGTTTCTCTCCCTGCGCGACGAAGAGAACAACGAACACGCCCTCGTCGCCGACCCGGAGGAGCTGCCGGAGGAGTCGCGCGAGGCCCTCCTCGGCGCGCTCGCCGACACGCGGTTCACCTTCGAGATCGAGAGCGTGCACCAAGTGGAGACCGACTTCGAGTTGCGCGTCTGGCGCGTGCGCACCGCCCAAGGCGACCGTACCTTTTGCACAAAAACCGACGACTGGCCCGACCGCCTCGACGACGGACGCATTGTCTTCCGCGACCTCGGCGGCGACCTCTTCGTCATCCCCGACCTCGAAACCCTCGACGCCCGCTCCCGCCGCATCCTCTGGTCCTACGTGGTGTAAACTGCACGCAAAATAAAGGCGGCGCGGCGCACGCTCGTTCACATTCCACATCCCGGCCTTGTCGCACAGCGGTAATGCCTTCTATGCGAAACGATACGAGCCAACTCATGGTACCTCGGCGCGGGCCGCACGTTCCGAGCGCCGCCATTCACTGTCGCCTCGTTGGACAGCGATTATACGCAAAACACTCCCGTAGCCGGGCCTGCCGAGCAGATCCGGGTCGACCGTGAATTCAGCCGGACCCGTCTGACGCGCGGGCCCGCGCTGGAGGCGGTAGATCACCTCACCCCCCGATTCCGCTGTCGCCGATACAGTGAGCCGCGTCCCCCCTTCACTCCACCCACCGGTGATCCGGTCCCACTCGGCACTATCACCCGCACTGTGCTCAAACCGGACGGCTTGGTCGCGCCCGCCATAATCGGAGAGGATCTCCTGCCATACCGCTTCCGCACGCGGACCGGGGATCCACCAATCCACAACATCGCTTTCACCGCACTTTGGGTCCGAGGGCAAGCCGCGCGCGAGCAACTCCCGCTCCGCCCCACCCGCCTGCCGCCATGCCCATGCATCACGGAGATACCCGGTCATGACCCGCGCCGCCGCCTCGCTCCAGCCGAAGTGCCCTTCGCCGGGAAGAACTGCCTGCGCCGCGCGGTAGCCCTCCGCGCGGAGGGAACGCAAGTCATCCCGCGCCGCGTACCACTGCCTCTCCATCGATTCACCCGAATCGAGAGGACCGTCCGGGCCGAACTCCTCGAACTCGCCGGTCATGACAAGAAACGGAACTTCGGAGATGGTTCCCCCGCGCCATGCGGGACGATACCGCAGAAGATTTCCGCTCTTGTAGTGGACCACCGCGACAACTCGCTCGGGAAAGGCATAGGCGACCTGCTGCGCCCAAGGCCCCGAAGCCGAATGGCCGAAGACGGCGAACGGCAACTCCTCCATGCTGTCGACACCGGACATTGCCCCGAGGTCTTGGAGAATCTCTGTGAACAGCCCGTCGTCGCCCGCGTCGATGTCGAACCTCAGCCCGAAGACAGCGGGCCGCAAAAACACGATTCCCCATCCAAGCTCGCGGCACAAATCGCGCACCCGCGGGTCAGCTGTCATCGCGACCTCCGCAAGATTGTCCTTGCCTATGAGCAGGCCCTGTAATGCTTCGCTCCCCTCCGGCACCCAAAAATGCGCCACACCGGCCCGCCCCTCCGCCTCTACCGCCAACCGGTGCGTCCACTCCGCAGGCACACCACCCCATGCCGCGGATACGGCGAATGCGAAAAGTAAGGACGATACTGTTTTCATTCCACCGTTCTTGTCCGGCATCGCGCCGCGCTGCAATTCAAGACTTCCCCTTTCTGCGCGCACAACCCTACAGTGCCGTCATGACTTATCGAGAACGTCTACAGACCGCATGGACCTCCAGCGGTTCCCTCCTCTGCGTCGGCCTCGACCCGGACGCCGCGCGCCTGCCCGAACCACTCCACGCGGCGGAGCAGCCCTTTTTCGCCTTCGGCAAAGCCATTGCCGATGCCGCGGCCCCCTACTGCGCCGCCTTCAAGCCGCAGTTCGCACACTTCGCCGGGCAGGGCCGCACCGACGAACTGCGCGCCCTCTGCCGCTACATCCGCGAGGCACATCCGGACCGCCTCCTAATCCTAGACGCGAAACGCGGCGACATCGGCTCGACGGCGGCCTTCTACGCACGCGAGGCCTTCGAGGTTCACGCCGCCGACGCCGTCACCGTCAATCCCTACATGGGCGGCGACACCCTCGATCCCTTCACATGCGATCCCGCGCACGGGGTCTTCGTTCTCTGCAAAACGTCCAACCCGGGGTCCGACGAATTCCAGAATCTCCGGATCGACGGCGGCCGCCGACTCTTCGAAGAGGTCGCCCGCCGCGCCGCCACCGACTGGAATGCACATGGCAATGCCGGCCTTGTTGTCGGAGCGACCTATCCCGCCGAGATCGAGGGCGTGCGCGCCCTCGCGCCGGACCTTCCTCTTCTTGTTCCGGGTATCGGCACACAAGGCGGCAATCTCGAAGCGACGCTCCGCGCCGGACTCGACGCCCGCGGCTCGGGAATGCTCATCAACGCCTCCCGCTCCATCATCCACGCAGGGTCCGGAAGCGACTTCGCGCACCGGGCCGCCGACGCCGCGCGTGCCCTCAACGACCAAATCAACGCTCTCCGCCCATGATCTCACTCGGCTGGAACCGCAAGGACGAGGACGGAAACCGCGTCCACATCAACTTCGAACTCAAACGCGGAAAAACGCGCTGGACCATCCGCCGCTCCCGCATGAGCGGTACCGAGCCCTACACCCCCGAATCCGCCGACTGGGACGACCTCCTTGAAACCATCGAACGCCACCGCGCCCGCGGCAAAGTGACGCACGAAGACGCCGTGTTCGTCGAGCGCCTGCGCGCCGCGGAAGAGGCGTGAAGGTCGTGGGCAGCGAATGCCATGGGTTGATTTGAGGCTCGGCAGCCGACCCCCATCCTCGCGCCTGGCCCAGGCCGCGCGGGAGCCCGCAATCATAGGTTCCCCGCCGGTATCGGCACCATTACGGCGCCGCCCCGCGCCTCACGGAAAGATCCCGTGGTGAGAATAGCTCTCGGCAACGCGTTCGATACCGAGAAGAAGGGCGGCTGTGCGCAGGTCGGGGAGCGCACGTCTTCTCCAGCGATCATGGATTTGCGAATAGGCAACCATCATCGTTTGGTCAAGGGCGGCGATAACCATGTCCTCCTCGTTGGAGCGGTGGAGGAGCTGCATGCGCACTTCCTTGGGGATACTCTTGCCCGTGAGCGACTCGATGGTTTCGACCAGTTGGATTTTGGCGAGTTCCTCGTGGCGGGAAAGTAGACGGTCGAAGCTGACACCCGCCTTGTTCTTGAGCCACTCGAAGTAGGAAACGGTGACGCCTCCGGCGTTGAGGTAGATGTCGGGAATCATGAACACACCGCGCTGCTGGAGAATGGTTTCGGCCTCATGATCGACCGGGCCGTTTGCGGCCTCGGCGATGATCCGGGCCTTGATGCGGGCGGCGTTCTCCGCCGTAATCTGGTTCTCAAGGGCGGCGGGAATGAGCACGTCGCAGTCCCATTCGAGCGCAGCCCTGCTGTCGGCGGAAAAGGCCGCCCCGGCGTAGCCCTCAAGCGAACCGGTCTCACGGCGGTGCTTGAAGACGCTCCCGACATCGAGACCGTCTTCGGCATAAAGAGCCCCCTCGCGCTCGATGATACCGGTGATGACGCCTTCACCCTGCGTTTGCAGAAAGTGCGCCGCGTGGTAGCCGACGTTGCCGAGCCCCTGCACGATGACGCGTTTGCCGGCGACACCGGGTTTGAGTCCGAGCGCGCGCATGTCCTCCGCCTGTTCCATGCACACGCGGATGCCGTAGAAGACGCCAAGGCCCGTTGCCTGCGTGCGGCCGGGAATGCCCTGCATGGAGAGGGGCTTGCCCGTGACGCAGGCGTAGGGATACGGCTCGTTCATGCGGAGGTTTTTGTAGGTGTCGGCGATGAGCCCCATCTCGCGCTCGCCTGTGCCGTAATCCGGAGCGGGCACGTCGATATCGGGGCCGATGAAGTTCTTGCGCAGCAACTCCGCCGTGTAGCGGCGGATGACGCGCTCGCGGAAACCGCTCGAAATACGCAGCGGGTCGATGCGCACACCCCCCTTGGCCCCGCCGAAGGGCACACCGACAATAGCGCACTTGTATGTCATGAGCGCGGCGAGCGCTATGGTTTCGTCGAGACTGACATGCTTGCTGAAACGGATGCCGCCTTTTGTCGGCAGGCGGTGGTGGCTGTGCTCGGCGCGGAAGGCCTCCACCACTTTGATCTCGCCGTTGTCCTCCCGCACGGGAAAGCGCATGCGGTAGATCGAATTACAGGCTTTCACCTGCTTGAGCATACCGGGCTTGAGTTTGGTATGCGACGCAGCGCGGTCGAAGTATTTTGATACACTTTGGAAGAAGGTTCCTCGGGACATAAGGCAACATTACCACACCCGGCGGAAAAATCACGCTTAATCCGCGCGGAGGCGCAGGCGGACAAAATCGCGGTGCCGCACGAAGCGGCCTGTGGGCTCGTCCAGCAGGGCATTGACGAACGGGTGCGGGCCCCACGAGAAGACGTGGATATTGTCGAAGACGAGGTCGCGGCCCGAACGCACGAGCACCGCTTGCGCCGGCGGCGTATCCAATGAACGGACACGATAGAAAAACCCGTTTGCGATGCGCACGCCGGAGCAATCCTCCGTCACTACGGCAACCGTATGCGGACTGAGGTCGTTCTCCTCCGTTTGCAGCGCGGTGAGGTCGACATTGCACGCGCGGCGCAACCAAACCTCCCGCTCCCGGTGGTGCTCAATGCTGAGCATCAGTCCGCGCACCGGACCCGCCGTCTCCTCAATACACAATCCCGATTCCGCCGCAACGTCGGCACTCCAGATATTGCGGAACTCCCCCGCACCTCCGTCCGTGATCCACAGGCTATGCCCGCTGCGTTCACGCGCGGGGTCGCGGCCGCGGAACGGCGCGTGGAAATACAAATCCTCGCAGAGCGAGGCAGGGCCGGCCCGCCACCGGACGCCCACTGCGCCGGGATGATCACCCGTACGCAGGCCCACGCCGCGCACGACACAAGCGCCGCCTGTGTCAGTCTCAAGCAGCGCGCACGGAGCCGAAGCCTCCGCGAAGGCCGTCGTGCCCGGTCGCAGCACCAGCTGCGTCCGACCGGGATGAAGCCCGAGCAACACAGACTCCGCACGCAGCCGCAAGGGCTGCGTGAGTCGGTATTCACCGACGGGCAGGTACACCACGCGCGCCGCATCGACGGCGGCCTGCAAGGCGGCGGTGTCGTCGCACACACCGTCGCCTCGCGCGCCGTCTCCGAGGACATCGCGCCACCCCGCGACGGACGGTAGCACCTCGGGACCGCCTGCAAGCGGATCCACGATCCGCTTCGGAAGCGGCGCAAAGTCGGCCTCAGTGCGCACATCCGCGAGCGGTTCCGCCCCCTCCTGACCGACGCCTTCACGGACGTGGCAACCGTGGCGGAGCGAACGCACGTAGACCCTTTCCGCGGGCACCCCAACCGTCTCCGCGCCCATTCGTAAGAGGACAGCCACGTCCAACGCCGCGGATTCTTCCATCGTCACCGCCGTCTCCAAAGGAACGGGCGAATCCCGCTCCACCACTGCCGCGGATACATTCTCGAAGCGGCAACCCCGCGCGAAGAGCCACTCCACGTCGCAAGGTGCGTCCGGGTATGGCGCAAAGACCCGCCGCTGCGCCCGGAAGACACAACCCTCCGCCGTCACACCGGCCCGCGCGCTCGCCACCGCCGCCTCCGTCTGCCCTTCGAAGAGACAACGCCGCAGACACAGCGGCCAACTCGCCGAGGTACGCCCCGTGAGAACCCCCGTCGCACCGCCGACGAAATGACATTCCTCGATCAAATGCCCCGCAGCCTCCACCGCCACCGAATCCGGCCCCGCGAAAAACCCGCACTGCCGTAGAACCGAGTGCTGCGCAACGCGGAACCGCACCGCCGCCACCCCCGGAGATCCTTCCGCAACAAAAAAATCAATCCCGAACGCACCCGAGAAAAACGTCGTGTTGTCCGCGTCCGCCTCAGGATCTTCACGGAAATTACGGAAGTGCAGCAGATATACGCGCCCTTGTCCTGAGCCCGCCGAAGGGCCGGTCCACGTGAACGTCGCCCGCCCTGAGCCTGCGCCGATCAGGCGGACCCCGCGCCATACATTGAGGGTCCGCCCGATCCGGTATTCCCCGCCGCGGACAAACACAATGCCCCCGTTGCGTGCCTCCGCGGCAGCGTCGATGCAACGCTGCAGCGCAGGAGCATCGTCACTTCCGCCGCCGGGCGCGGCAACAATTATTCCGGGACCGGCGGGGACCGAATCCAGATAGGGGCGGGTCAAATACGGGGTCATCGCCTACAACGCTGGGAACCCGCGCCCCGCTGGCAACGACTTCCTTGCAAACCTAAGTAGCGGCAGAACGACGCGTCCGCCGAAGCTGCACATTCACATGCAGGCGCAAACTCCGTTGGATCCCATCCTACGCCCCCGCCACCTGCAACTCGACCAACACCGGGCGGTGGTCGCTGAGATAGGACCGGATCACCTCGCAGCGCACGATGCGGAACCGCTTTGGCACAAACACAAAGTCAATTGTCCGCCGCGGCCATTGTGCCGGAAAGGTGCGCGCCCCCTCGGGCAGAAGCCGGTAGCCGTGGCGTTGGTTGAGGTAGCGAAAAAGTTCTGCTGTAGCGTCGAGGCTTCGGTGCGAGGCAACGTTGAAGTCGCCGCACACCACGGGCGGGAGCGGTGTCAGTTGGTACTCCGGCCCCTCGAAAAAATCGACAATCCGTCCCACTTGCTCCAACCGCCGCGCACGCGAGCGGAAATCGAGGTGCAGGTTCAGCAACGGGAGCGGATGCACTCCGCCCGTGTCGATCTCCGCGTAGAGAAATCCTTTCTCACCGAGGCGCCGCGAGCCGAACGGCTCATTGTGGTGCGCCCGCACCGGAAAGCGCGAGAGCACGGCCGTCCCGTAGTTGAGCCGGAAGCGCCCCGAATGGCGGTTGTGGATGCCCATTACGCGATGCTCAAGGCCCGCCGACTCCCCGATCTCGTGCAGCAAGTTGACCCGCCGGTTCCAGACCGAGTCCTCGTCGACCTCCTGCATCGCCACGACATCCGCCCGGTGCCCGGCAAGAAGCGAACCGATCTCCCGCAGGTTGTGCCGCAACCGCCGACGCGTCGTGAATCCCTGGTAGATCCCGAGCCCGCGCCCGTGCGCAATGTTGAATGTGATCACACGCAGCGATTCCATACTCAAGATCCCGGGAAACGCGCAAGTTCCGCCGGAAAGCCCGCACTGAAAGAGTTCAGGTCTTCCCTCCAATCGGATTCTTTGGGGTTCTCATACATACTCTACAATAACTCACAACCTGTTGAACGGAGCCGCAAGGAAAGGCAATTGACCGCTAAAACGTGCCTGAAGGTCTACACGCAGGCGGCGCGGTGGCAAGGTTTGTTTCGCGCAGAACGCGCACCGGCGGCTTTCCGCAACCCAATTTAGCCGGAACCGCGCAGGCGTCCGGCAGGGTGTCGCGCTCCTCGGGCCACGCCATGCGTCCGGTCACATCCGGACGGCATGACGTTGCCTGCCGCACGTGGCGCCGCCGGGTGCCCGGACAGGACCGGCACGCTTGCTTTCCGCGCGCTTCCACGCATGATGACCCTCCATGTCCAAAGTAACCTTCAAGAAAAGCGGCAAGGCCCTCGAATGGACGGGGGCCCATGAGAGCATCCTCGAACTCGCCGAGGACAACGGGATCGACCTCGATTTCGGGTGCCGCATGGGCAACTGCACGGCTTGCCAGCAGCCCGTCCTCTCGGGCGAGGTCGATTACCCCATGGGGCACACGGGCGTGCCCGAAGAAGGCAACCAGTTGCTCTGCTGTAGCCTGCCGAAAGGCGATGTCGTTATCGACGCCTGAGCGCGCCGAACGACACCCCAATGAACCGCATCCTCTTTGACACGCGGGAAACCGGCTACCGGTTGACCCCGCGCGATCCGCGCCTTAAGCACGCACGCGGTGTGCTGCGGGTGCGCCCCGGAGACGTGATCGACATCGGAGTCGTCAACGGCCCGGCAGGCCGCGGCACCGTGACAAAGGTCTCTAGAGACGGCGTCGACCTCGACGCGGAGTGGACCAAACTTCCCCCGCCCCCGCCCGACATCCGCCTCCTCGTCGGGATGCCGCGCCCGCAGACCGCGCGCAAGATTCTCTTTGAGGCAACCACACTCGGCGTGCGCGCCATTCACTTCGTTGCCTCGCGCAAGTCCGACCCCGCATACGCGCGCAGCACCTTGTGGTCCTCCGGCGAGTGGCGCGCCCACCTCATACGCGGAGCGGAACAGGCCTTCGACACCCGCATACCCGAGGTTACTCACGGGAACGCGCTTCACGAGATCGTCGCGACGCTCCCGGCAGATGCGCCCCGTCTCGCTCTCGACGTCTACGAAGGCACCGCTCCGCTCCGCGAAGCGCGCCCGGTGCCTCCCCTCGTTCTCGCCATCGGCCCCGAGCGCGGATGGTCTGCCGCCGACCGCGACACCCTCCGCACGGCGGGATTTCAACTGGTCCACCTCGGTCCTCGCGTCCTCCGCGTAGAGACCGCTGTAGTCGCCGCACTCGTTCTGGCCAGTCCCGCCTAGCCACTGCCCGCGCCCGCCCGTCCGTTGTTTCGCAAGGCTTGATTCGTCGAAGCTCAAGGCCTTGGCTGTAACGGGAAGTTCCCACCGCCGACTCACTCCACCTCTTCGAACCGGTTGTGAGCGCGGTCTTTGCGCACGCGCCCGGCCTCGAAGACGCGGCCCTGCATGGCGACGTAGACGCCCGCCGGGAGGATACGCGCCGCCGCCACGGCGAAGCCAATGTTGAAGAAGGCGTCGCTCTCCTGGAAGCGCGCCGGGGTGAGGGATCCGGTGAAGACGACGGTCTTGCCGGAAACGCCCCCGAGGGCCCGCGCGGTCTCGGCCATGGTGTCGGTGCCGTGAGTAATGAGGACCCGGCGCGCCGCACACCGCTCCACGGCGGAGCGCACCGCCGTGCGGTCCGCGTCGTCCATATCGATGCTGTCCTTTTTCATGAGCGAAGCCACGGTGAAAGGAAAGGCCACGTGGGCCTGGCGCAGCACCTCCTCCGCCAGCGGGTGCCCGACCTGGTAATCGCTGAGCGAATCGAAGTAGACTTTGTCGATCGTTCCGCCGGTCGTGAAAATCTGGAGAGGTTCGTCGGGTTGGCTCATTGCAGGTTTTGGATGATGGCTATTATCGGCAGGAAGAGAGCGATAACAATGGTGCCCACGACAACCGCGAGGAGAACAATAAGCACCGGCTCTAGCGCTGAGGTGAGTCCCGCCACCGCCGTATCCACATCTTCCTCGTAGTCGTCGGCGATGCGGTCGAGCATGGCGGGCAACTGCCCGGTCTCTTCGCCCACTTCGATCATGCTCGATACCATGACCGGAAATACGTTGGTCTGCTCCAGCGGGCGCGCCACCGGATCGCCGTCACGCACACGGTCGTGCACACGGGTGAGGGCGTTCTCCACAACACGGTTTCCCGAGACATCGCGCGCGATGCGCAGGGCCTCAAGAATGGGAACGCCGCTCGCAATCAAGGTGCCGAAGGTCCGCGCAAAGCGGGCAATGGAAATCTTACGTACAAGGTCGCCGACGATGGGCAGCGAAAGCGACACACGGTCGATGAGCCGCCCGCCCGCTTCCGTGCGCCGTGCGAAGTTCCAGCCGAGAGCGATCACGACCAGCCCGCCGCCAAGCACCCACCAGCGGTCGCGCACAAAGTCGCTCAAGGCGAGCACGCCCTCCGTCAAGGCCGGCAGACGCTGGCCGCGCAGCATGCTCGTGAAGATCGTCTCAAACTGCGGAATAACGTAGGACACAAGAAAACCCACGATGACGGACGCGACCACGATGACGACCGCCGGATAGACGAGCGCCGCGCGGACCTTTCTCTTGAGGGCACGGGCTTTCTCCAAGAACGTGGCTACGCGAAGGAGCACGTCTTCCAAGATACTCCCGCTCTCGCCCGCGCGGACCATGTTCACATACAAGCCGTCGAAAATGAGCGGATAGCGCGCGAGACCGTCGGATAATTTATTGCCGCCCCGCACTTGGTCGACCAAGTCGTCGATCACCTGCCGGAAGGCCTTCTGGCGCTCTTGCTTGCGGAGTGTCTCCAGTGCCCGTGTCAACGGCACGCCCGCCCGCAGAAGAGTCGAGAGCTGGCGGGTGAAAAGCGTCACCTTCTCCGCGCGGTTGCCGATGCGCCTGACCGCGGGCCGTCCCGAACCGCCCTTTCCAGTCACCGCGTCACTTGCGCCATTTGCCATAAATCCGGAGGTTGCCGTCCCCTTCATGCCGAATCGACACAAAAATCCGCTCAGACACGCAGGCGGTCGCTGCGGACGCATCACGTGTAACGCAGAATCTCGTCCGTCGTCGTGCCATGGTCAAGGAGTGCCCGCGTTCCGTCCTGCCGCAGCGTGCGCGTTCCCTCCTCACCGGCAATCGCTGCGAGATCGAGCGTCGTGGCACCGGCGACAACCGCCTCGCGGAAACGATCTCCCACCCGGATGAGTTCGTAAAGCCCGATACGCCCCCGGTAGCCGGTACCGCCGCATGGCGCACAGCCGCGACCCCTTGCGAAAGTTCCCGCTCCGGTCATCGCCCGGTCGAGGCACAGCCGCGCCAGTTCATCGTCACCGGGCCGGTAAGTCTCACTGCAATCGCGGCACACGCGGCGCACCAGCCGTTGGGCGAGGACCGCTTCCAGCGAAGCGCTGATCAGGTAGGGCTCAAGACCCATGTCGACAAGTCGTGTAACCGCGCCCGCCGCGTCATTGGTATGCAAGGTCGTGAAGACAAGGTGCCCCGTAAGCGACGCTTGCACCGCAATGCGCGCCGTCTCCAGATCGCGGATTTCCCCGACAAGGATCTTGTCCGGGTCCTGACGCAAAAACGAACGCAGCGCCGCCGCGAAGGTCAGCCCGATGCCGCTGTTGACCGCCACCTGCATAATCCCGTCGATCTCGTATTCAACCGGGTCCTCGGCGGTGAGGATTTTCGTCTCCTCGTCGTTTACCTCGCGCAGCGCACTGTTGAGCGTGGTGGTCTTGCCCGAACCCGTGGGACCGGTGACAATGAATATTCCATTGGGTCGGCGCGCCAGCTCACGCACGGCGGCGAGGATCTCCGGGGGCATGCCGAGCGCATCGAGGTTCAGGTTGACAACCGACTTGTCGAGAACCCGCAAAACCACGCTTTCCCCGAACTGCGTGGGCAGCGTGCTCACGCGCAGATCGACGGCCCGACCGTCCACGGCCATCTGGATACGCCCGTCCTGGGGCACCCGCCGCTCCGCAATGTTCAGGTCGGCGAGCACCTTGATGCGGGAGATCACCGGCACGGCCAGAACGCGCGCAGGCGCACTGACCTCCTGTAGTGCCCCGTCGATACGGCAACGCACACGGAAGACGTCCTCGAATGGTTCGAAATGCACGTCACTCGCCTGCCGCCGCACGGCGTCGCGCAGCACAGCATCGACAAAGCGGATCACCGGCGCGTCACGCGCGGCTGCGACCGCCGCCTCGGCGTCTTCGGATTCCGCACCGTCCACTGCGGTTTCGGCCCGCTGCAAGATTTCCGCGAAATCGGCGGTGTCTTTTCCATACGTTGCCTCGAGCAGACGCTCCACCGCTTCCGGGTCCGCCAATCCGATCTCAACATCACGTCCGAGGGCGAATGTGAGGTCGTCAAGCACATGCGGATTCATGGGATCGACGGCGAGCAAGGTAAGCCGCCCGTCGTTTTCCTCAACCGGCACGACACCGTAGTCGCGCGCCAGCCGCACGGGCACCGCATTGCGCAGCACCGACGGCGGCGCTGCCGGTACTTCCGCGAAATAACGCAGTTGCTCATACTCGGCCACGAGCCGCAAAAGTTCTCCGCGCCCCAGAATACCCGCCGCCACGACAACTTCCGCGAGCGGTTTGCCCGTCTGCACATGCGTGGTCTGGAGATCGTCGAGCTGCCCAGGCGCCATCCGCACCCGCTTCTCAAGAACTTCGAATACCAAACTGTTATGGTCGGCGAAAAGCACGGTCTTCGCCCCGTCAAGCCGGGGGCACCTCCACGCCGCTCACGTCTAGCCCCGCCTGCTTGAACTTTTGGCGCATCTCCGTCGGCTCCTGGGCTTTTTCGATCGCCTGCGACGGCGTGATCAACTCCCGGTTGACGAGGCTCGTCAGGTGCGCATCGAGCGAGATCATGCCGTAGCGCGACCCTGTCTGAATGTCCGACGCAATTCGGTAGGTCTTGTTTTCCCGAATGAGCGCGGCGATGGAGGTCGTCGTCACCATGATCTCAAAACCCGCAATGCGACCGCCGCCGACCTTACGGCAGAGCACCTGCGAGATGACCGCTACAATAGACGACGCCAGCTGCGTGCGGATCTGGTCCTTCACGTTCGAGGGAAAGGCGTCGACGATCCGGTCGACCGTCCGGGCCGCACCCGTCGTGTGCAGCGTGCCGAAAACAAGGTGCCCCGTTTCCGCCGCGCTTACCGCCGCCTCAATGGTCTCGAGGTCGCGCATTTCCCCCACCAGAATGACGTCCGGATCCTGCCGTAGCGCGCCCCGGATCGCCTCCGCGAAGCTCGTCGTGTCCGTCCCCACTTCGCGCTGGGTCACGATGCAGTTTTTGTGCTCATGGTAATATTCAATCGGGTCCTCAATAGTAATGATATGTCCGTCCCGGTTTTCGTTGATCCAGTTGATCATCGAGGCGAGCGTTGTCGACTTGCCCGAGCCTGTCGGGCCCGTCACCAGTATGAGGCCCCGCGGACGCACCAAAAGGTCCTTGATCGTATCCGGCAGCCCGATCTCACGCAGACCGAACAACTGCTTCGGGATCGTGCGCAGGACCAACCCGTAATGCCCTTTGGCCTTGAGTACGCTCGTGCGGAACCGCGCCTTGTCCATATAGGCAAACCCAAAGTCCGCCCCGCCGCTTTTCTTGACGCGCTCCTGCTGGGAGTCCGGCGTGATCGCACGCATGAGCGCCTCTGCGTCAGAGGGGCGAAGATTCGGTCCTTCAACCGGCACCATCCCTCCGCTCATGCGCAGCGTCGGCGGCTGGCCGACCTGGATGTGCAGATCGCTCGCGCCCTGCTCGACCATCAGCTCCAGCAAGTCGTGCATCTCATACGGGCACTCCTCAATTTGTTCCGTTGGGTTCATCGTCATGGCATTGCCTTATTGTATTGTTCGCTCGTCTTCAAAAAAGTTCCGTCGAACGCGTCCGACGCTTCAGCGACGGTCACCGCAAGCACTTCGTCTATGGTCGTCGTCCCGGAAACCGCTCTTGCCATACCGTCTTCACGCATTGTCCGCATTCCATGCGCACGGGCGTGGCGGCGCAAGTCGACAAGGCTCGCGCGGGCGTCAATGAGACGGCGGGCACCCTCGTCGATCTGGAAAAGCTCAAAGATCCCTTTCCGCCCGTAGTAGCCCCGTCCCGCGCAGCGCGGACACCCCCTGCCGCGGCGGAACCGCGCCGCCTCCACCACATCCGGTGTCAACCCCGCAATACGAAGCATGGCTGCGTCCGGAAGATCCGGCTCGGCGCACTCTTCACACACCGTGCGCACGAGACGTTGCGCCAGCACCCCGCGCAGGGAGGCGGATACCAGAAACGGCTTCACCCCAATATCCGTCAGACGAGAGACCGCGCTCGGGGCGTCGTTTGTGTGCAAGGTGCTGAAAACCATGTGGCCAGTGAGCGACGCATTCACCGCAATCTCCGCCGTCTCCCGGTCGCGGATCTCGCCGACCATGATAATATTCGGGGCCTGGCGGAGCATCGCGCGCAGAGCCGCCGCAAAAGTCATCCCCACCTCCGCACGAACCTGCACTTGATTGATGCCCGGCAACTGATATTCCACCGGATCCTCCACCGTGATGATCTTACGGTCCGGGCGGTTGATGGCATGCAGCGCCGCATAGAGCGTCGTCGACTTTCCTGAACCTGTCGGACCCGTTACCAGAAAAATCCCGTCCGGCATCTCAATCAACTGCGAGAAAGCAGCCTCATCCCGCGCCGTAAAGCCCAGCTCCGGCAGGCCGAGCCGCAACCCCTCGCGGTCGAGAACCCGCATCACAATGGTTTCCCCGTGGACGCTCGGCATGCTCGACACCCTCAGGTCAAAACTACGTTCGCCCGCCGCCGTCTGGATGCGCCCGTCCTGCGGCAACCGCTTCTCTGCAATGGAGATCCCCGCCATCAGCTTCACCCGCGAAACAATCGCCGGTTGCAGGCGTTTCGGCGGCGACGTCACCTCCTGCAAACGTCCGTCGACGCGGAACCGCACACGGAAACGCCGCTCAAGGGGCTCCAAATGAATATCCGACGCACGACGCCGAATTGCCTCCCCGATCAACTGCCGCGCATACCTCTCCACCGGGCCGTCGTCGACCGAAGCAAGGCCGCCGTCCGAAGGCACCGCCGCCAATAGGCGCTCCAAGGCATTTGCCTCTTCCGCCGCGGAAACGACCGTAGCCTCGGCCGCTCCGGCTGCGTCCCCGACATCCAGTGACGGCAAACCGTACGCCCGGCGAATCGCCGCCAGCAGATCGAGCGGATCCGCAAGGCGGGGTTCCACAAAGATCCCCGCAACATGTCCGAAGTCGTCCATTGCCTCCTGATCCAGCGGGTCCGCCACCGCCGTCACCAAACCGCCCGCCTCCTCACGCAGTGGCAGCCACCCGAGGCGCAGGGCCTCGTCGGCGGCCAGCCGCTGCAGCGTCCCGGGCTCGCACACAAGCTCGTCCGCCTCAACCGTCTCCACCGCGGACGCCTCCGCGAGCACCGCGCGCAACGCCGAGCGGTCCACCCTGCCCGACTCCGCCAACGCACACAAGCACCCGAAACCCGTCCCGCGTCCCGACGACGGCCCGGCAGGCGCAAAACCCTCCGGCCACAGCCCCCGCTCCTTCAGTAGTTTTATGATCTCCGTCGACACTCGTCTTTCAGCGTTTCTTCCACCCTACCCCTTTCCCCCTGCCCGACAATTCCCGAGTTGTAAAAGCCCCATAAAAGCATTCATTCTATTTCTTGAAGAAAATTATCTTGCACAGGACACCACTCACAAGCACCCTCTGAGCATGGGTGAAATTCGTATCAAGACCGACGGTCCCGGCGTGTACCACATTACTTCTCGGGTTATTCAAAAGCGGCGGCTTCTCGCGGAAGAGCAACGGGAGGTCTGGGTCAGCGCGTTGCATCGCGCGGCGGGGTTCAGCGGCGCAGAGGTTATTACCTACTGTGCTCTCGAGACGCACTTCCACATTCTTGTGCGTATCGACCCGGCCGCGCGTGACTGTGATGACGCGACCCTCGTCCAGCGCTACCGTGCGCTCTATGGAGACGCCCGCGCACAGTGGAGCGGCCTCAATGCGGATGAACTGGCCGACACACTGGCCAAGGGTTCACCCGAAGCAGCGGAGCATTTGCGCGACCGGCTCCGCCGCCGCATGGGCGATGTCTCGGAGTTCATGCGCACGTTGCGCCAGCGCTACACCCGCTGGTTCAACCGCGTGCACGGAACAACGGGCACCCTGTGGGCCGAGCGGTTCGGCAGCGTCCTCGTGCAGGACACCCCATGGCTTGTCGGTTTGATCGCCGCCTACATCGACCTAAACGCTGTGCGCGCCGGCCTCGCCGATCTTCCCGAGAACTACCGCTGGTGCGGCTACACCGAGGCGCTCGCCGGGAGTGACCGACTGCGGTCGACCCTCGCCCGCTGCTTTCCGCGCGCAAAAGACGTGGCAGACGCACTCGCCCAATACCGACTCCTGATGCTCGGAAAGGGTGCCGCCGCAAAAGGTGACGGCACCGGCGCCCGGATTGACCCCGAGGCACTGCTCGAAGCCCTGAAAAACGGCGGCGTGTTGCAACCGCACGAGTTGCTCCGCCTTCGCGTGAGGTATTTCTCGGAGGGAAGGGTGCTTGGTTCGCCGGACTGGATGGATTCCGGGGAAGGTGCCCGCGTACTCCGGCGATTGCCGCGCCCGCCCTCGCGAAAACCTATTCAGATTGTCGACAATGTGGACCTCGCGGTCGCGCGGACACGCTCGAGGTACCGGGCTGTGGAGGATCCGCGCACTTGAAGCCGACCGCAGCCTTGCCAAGACGCCGTCCGAAATCTTCGCCGCGCCCGACACCCGAACGTCACATACGAATCGTTGCGCCGTTTCCAAATGCGTGTGACATCCCCTTCATGAAAACGCAAAAGCACTGTTTCGCCCGTCTTTTCCTTCTTCTTGCGGGCCTCCTCAGCGTATCGCTTACCGGCTGTTCGGAAGAGTCTCCGTCCGGACATGCGGACACAATCCGCGCCGTGTCCTGGAATATCGAGTGGTTTCCCGGCAGATCGCCCCGCGCCGACGCGGCCCAACAGGCAGCCCACCGAGCGGAGATCCTCGGGTTCATTCCCTCCCTTGCCGCAGATATCCTGTTCCTCCAAGAGATTCGCGACGCCGAGGCGGCGGAAGCGATTGTCGACGCACTGGACGGCCTCGACCTTCACGTCGTGAGCCATTTCCGGCGACCGGAGTCTGAACTTTCCCAGCAACTGGTCATCGCGAGCCGCTATCCCGCGCTGGCCGCCTTCGCCGAGCACTTTACCGGCATGGCCGGCGGCGGTGATCAACCCTACCGCGGTTTCGCCTTCGCCGCACTCGACATCCCCACACCGGGAACCGTCTTGGTTTACTGCGTCCACCTCAAAAGCAATCGCGGTGAGGCTGCCGTGAACATCGCCATGCGGGAGACCGCAGCCGACCAAATCCTCGCGCACATCCACGAGATGGAGGCACTCTACGCGGAGTCGGGACCGGTGCGGGTGATGGTCGGCGGAGACTTCAATCTCCTTCTCGAACAACCGGCCATGGCACAGGAACGCACTCTGGCGAAGTTTATCGACGAAGGGTTCCACTGGACATGGCAAGGAGCACCTTTCGAGGACCGGGTGACATGGCCCGCCCGCGGACGATTCGGCGACGCCTCGTTCGACCACTTCGTCACGCGCGGACTGCCTGAAACTCAGGCCAGCGTTATCAAGACACCCGCCGGGGAATTGAGCGACCACCGCCCCGTAGGGCTCGAAATCACTCTTGAGTAGACGCAGCCCCCGACCCGCTTGCCCACGCCACAGACAGTCACGCCCACGCGAGCAGCAGTGCGCCGCCAACAGCGACCGCTCCCCCCAAGAGCGACCGCGGTGAGGGCCGGTCCCCTTCAAACCAGAAGGCGAGCGGGATCACGACAATCGGCGTCAGCGCGATAATCGGCTGCACGATTACGCTTGGCGTTGTGGCCAGCGCCCATTGAAAGCAGATGATCCCGAGCACCGGACCTGTGAGGGCATTGACGAAGACGAACGCCCCCTTCACGGAGGCCGGATCCCCGCATCTCGGCGCGGTCGCCGCAAGTGATCCGCGGTAGGCGCGCCACGCCGTGAAGAGAACGACGAGAAGCAAACCGCCAATCAACCGCTGGTAGCCCGCTGTCGCCCCGAGCCAAATCGCCTCGGAAGGCAACAGAAGCGTGCGGTCGACCGGCAATTCGCCCACTGACTGCGCCGCATCGTAGGCCCGCCGGCTGAATACGGCTCCCAACCCCTGTCCGAAAGCCGCCAGCACTCCCGCCAGCACCCCCGGCAGGAAAGGACCTTCGCGAACTGTCGCCCAACGCTCGCGCTCCGGAAACAACGCGATCGTGATCCCTGCGAGGATGATGGAAATGCACATAATTTGCGCGGCGGAAACCAATGTTCCCATCCAAAGCCACTCCGCCAGCCCGGCAACCGGCGCCGCTCCGCACTGGGCGAGAAGAATCGTCAGCCGGGAACCGATGCGCGACAGCGCGAAGTAAATCCCGATATCCCCGAGACCGAAGCCGATCACCCCGCTTAGGAAGAAATACCAGAATCCCGCGCCGCCAAGACCGCCTCCAAACGTGTGCGCGAGTATCCCGAGCAGCGTGGTGGCAAGAAGGAGACGGTAGAGATTGGCGCGGTCTTCACCCAACTGATCCACGGAACGGCGCGCCGCGACGACACAGAAGCTCCAGAGAAAGGTGGTTATGAAGGCGGGAAACATCGTCGAAGCGATTTGAGAGTGAGGCGAACAGCCGCCCCAGCGTCACACCTCGTCCCATGCCTCGCCACACAAACCGTCCACATCGCCGACGGCAAGCCGTTCCCAGAGACGAAGGGCATCCCTCTTGTCGACGCCGAGACGGATGCGGGCGGGCTGGCTCCCGTCCTCCAAGTTCTCCAGCACCGCCGTTCCCCCCGCCGTCACCGTGATCGACCACCCGCTCTCATGCACCAGCGCGGCATCCGGGTGCTCGGCGTCATCCGCATGATCCAGCAACTCGAGCACGCGCCACATCCGGGCAACATCCGGCTCCATGTGGGTCACACCGTAGGGATCGGTGGTGTGGTAACGCATGCGTCCAGTCCTTGGTGATTCCGCGCCCCGGCGCGATACAAATCGAAAGCTCCCCACCCTTCCGCAGCCCTCCGCCTGTCAAACTTTATTTTCTTCGAGAAATAGAATACCGAGATGCAACAGTTATTTTCTTCGAGAAATTATGAGACCAAGAGAGTAGAGGAAAATGGGCGAGGTGGTGCCAGAGGGCGGATTTGAACCGCCGACCAAAGGCTTATGAGTCCTCTGCTCTACCACTGAGCTACTCTGGCGCTACGGAACGAAAGGGTGAGGAGCAAAACGCGGAAAAGGGGCGCGTCAAGCCTTTAGAGGAAACGGATCAGAGACGGAGGTCGAGTTGCTGGATGCGCTTGCGCAGGGTGGCGCGGGTCATGCCGAGGAGGGCGCTGGTCTTGACTTGGTTGCCTCCGGTTTCGGCGAGTGCGCGGATGATCATCTCTCTTTCGATGGCCTGCAGGAGACCTTCGTCGATGTCGTCGCGCAACTGTTTGTAGAGCTGATCGAAGGTGTCTCCGAGGGAGGGGGCGGGCGCGGCGGCACCGATGACGGGCGCTCCGCTTTCCATGGGCAGCGGCGCCGCCGGTTCGGCGGATTCGACGGCATCGTCAGGCGCATCCGCCGCTCCGGGTTTTGCCTCGGCCGCCGCACCCGCATCGGTCGGCGCGGTGGAGGCGAAGGCGGCGATTTCGCGGGGCAGGTCTTTAGTGAGGACCGTGTCTCCCTTGGCGACGACCGCGCTGCGTTGGACAACGTTTTCGAGTTCACGGACATTTCCCGGCCAGTTGTAGGCGGTGAGGGCGCGCATGGCGTCGTCGGACACCCGGCGGACTTCGACCCGCCGCTCTTTGCTCAGGCGCTGGAGCATGAAGTCGACCAGCGCGGGCACATCTTCGCGCCGCTCGCGCAGACCGGGCATACGGATGCGCATGACGTTGAGACGGTAGTAGAGGTCCTCGCGGAACTGCTTTTCCTCGACCATCTTTTCGAGATCTTTGTTTGTCGCGGCGATGAGGCGGACGTCGACCTTGATCGTTTCGTTGCCGCCGACTCGCTGGATCTCGCCTTCCTGGAGGGCGCGGAGAATCTTCGTCTGCGTGGGCAGGGCCATGTCGCCGATTTCGTCAAGGAAGAGCGTGCCGCCGTCGCACAGTTCAAATTTGCCCATACGCTGCTGGGTGGCCCCGGTGAACGAGCCCTTCTCGTGTCCGAACAACTCGGACTCAATGAGGTTTTCGGGGATGGCGGCGCAATTGACGGCGACGAAATGCCGGTTGGCGCGGTGGCTGTGCCGGTAGATGCAGCGGGCGACAAGTTCTTTGCCGGTGCCGCTCTCGCCCGTGATCATGACGGTGACATCGCTGGCCGCGACCTGCCCGATGATCTTGAAGACCTCCTGCATGGGCTCGGAACTGCCGACAATGCCCTCCTTGTAGTCGTCACTGTTAAGGATGGGGCTATAGCGTGTCTCCCGCGCGCTCGCGAGATCGTTGTGCGCCTTGATCGCCTTGGTGACGAGGGAGAGGACCTTCTTGATGTCGAAGGGCTTTATGATGTAGTCGAAAGCCCCGAATTTCATCGCCTCAATGGCCGTTTGCGTGGTGCCGAACGCGGTCATGAGGATGACCATCGAGTGCGGGCTGGCCGAGCGCAGGTGCTGGAGCGTCTCAATTCCGGTGATGCCCTGCATGCGGTTGTCGAGAAAGACAACAGGCGGCTGCGACTTCTCGGCGCACTCAATTCCCTCTTCGCCGCTCGACGCGCTTTCCACCTGATAGCCGTTGGCCCCGAGGACGCGCTCGAGGGAGTAGCGTATCTCGGAGTCGTCGTCGATGATGAGAATGGACGTTTTCGGTTCGGCGCTCATGAAATGCGAATTAAAGGATGGCGCCTTGCCGGGCGCAAATAAAGGGGCGAAGGTACTTTCATGGGCCGTGCATGGTCAATTCCCTTGTTCCGCGTCTTCGGCATCCGCCTGGAGATGCATATTACGTTTCTTCTCATCCTTGCCTACGCGGCGTGGATGGGCAGTAGCTACGACGGAGCGCGGGGCGCGGCGTGGAGTGTGCTGCTCATCGCCCTTCTCTTCGTGTGTGTGGTGCTCCACGAACTGGGGCACAGCCTCACGGCGCGGATTTACGGCATCCCGACACACCGCATTCTCCTCCTGCCCATCGGGGGGATGGCGCAACTGGCGGAAATGCCGCGCGAGCCGTGGCGCGAGTTTTTCATCACCGCGGCGGGACCGGCGGTCAACGTGGTCATCGTGCTCCTCATCGGCATCCCGCTTTGGGCGGCAGGTCTCGTTCCGACGACAGAGCGGGAGGTGCTCGCCGTATTCCAGAACTACTCGCCCCTTGCCCTCACCCTCACGCTGCTCGTGTACAACGGGATCATGGCGGTCTTCAACCTGATCCCGGTCTTTCCAATGGACGGGGGCCGCATCTTCCGCTCGCTCCTCGCCATGCGCCTCTCCTATCTGCACGCAACCCGCGTGGCAGCTTGGGTGGCAAAACCGCTTGCGGCGGCGGGAGCCATCTACGCGCTGCTGGGACCCGGACACATCCTTCTCGCGCTTCTTTTCACCTTCATCTACATTGCGGGCGACATGGAGTACCGCATGGTGGAGCGTCAGGAGCGCTTCCGCGACCAAGTCATCGGCGACCTGACGGCACGCTTTGTGCGGACAGTGCCCGGACACCTCTCCATCGAAGACGCCCTGTGGCTCATGCAACACGAGCAGCCGCGCGAGATCGTCGTGCACAACGGCGGCGGTCCGGTACGCATCCTTACGCCGGACGACCTTCGCCGCGCGGCGCGCGAACGCCCCCGCTCCACCACGTTGGAGGTGGTCGCGCCGCAGCCCTCGATCCACTTGCAGGCGGGCTGGCCCTTCGGCGTGCTCTCCAAAGAGCTGGCAAGCCGCAAGGAGGACCGGTTCGCCGTCTACAACGGATCGGACTTTCTCGGTATTCTGCGCTGCGACGATCTAGAGCGCGCGGCGGCGTGGGAGCGGCTTCGCGCCACCCCGCCGGACACCGGAGGCCCCCGCCGCCGCTGGAAGCTGTGGGGCTGAGAGCCGACGGCACCGCCGAGGCGGGATCAGCGCACACCCGGATCCCTATGGTGACCGGTGCCAACCGCCTCAATACACGTCGCGCTGGTAGCGCCGCTCTTTCTGAAGTGCTTTGACGTAGGCTTCGGCATCCTCAGCGGACCGTCCACCCTGATCCGCCACCACGTCGATGAGGGCTTGGTGGACGTCCTTGGCCATGCGCCCGGCGTCGCCGCAGACATAGAAATACGCCCCTTCTTCCAACCACGCGTAGAGGTCCTTGGCGCGCTCCCGCATGCGGTGCTGCACGTAGACCTTTTCGTCGGTGTCGCGGGAGAAAGCGACATCCATGCGGGAGAGCACACCGCTCTTGAGATAGCTTTGCCACTCCGTCTGGTAGAGGAAATCGCTCTGGAAGTGCTGGTCACCGAAGAAAAGCCAGTTGCGCCCCTTTGCCCCGACGGCGGCACGCTCCTCGACAAATGCGCGAAAGGGCGCGATCCCCGTCCCGGGTCCGACCATGATAACCGGCGTATCCGGATCGGCGGGGAGCTTGAAGTTCTTGTTGGGGTGAACGTAGACAGGGACCTTCTCCCCCACACCCCGACGGTCCGCGAGAAATGTGGAACACACGCCTTTGCGCTGTTTACCGTGGGTGTCGTAGCGGACAACGCCCACGCAGAGATGCACCTCGTCCGGGTGCGCCTTGAGACTGGAGGCAATCGAATAGAGCCTCGGCGGAATCTTGCGCAGGAGCCCGAGGAGCTGGTCGACGGACGGTTGCTCGACCGAGGGGAAATCGTAGAAGAGGTCGCAGAGTTCGCGCCCGTGCAGGTAGTCGTCCAGCTTCTTCTTGTTCTCCTCTTTGAGCAGAGCGTCGAGCGCGCGGTTCTTCGCAACGGCCGCGTATTTCGTCATGAGGTTCTTGTTCAGCGATGTAACATCGTATCCGCCGACCAATACCTCCTGGATGGTGAGGTACTCGCCGTCGGCCTCCTTGATCTCATCACCGCGGAAGCCCGCGCAGCGGAGCATGTGCTCCGAAACCTCGGCGCAATTTTCCGGATAGACGCCCAAGGCGTCGCCGACTTCATAGGTGAGCCCGGAGCCTTCAAGGGAAAGCTCGACATGCAGAGTCTCTTTGGCGGAACCCCGGCCGTTGAGAACGACCGCCTCTTTGACTTCCGCGAGAAAAGGCTTGTTCTTGGAATAGCCCTCCTCGGCGGGGGGTGCGAATGCGGGCATCTCAAACCCCGCGCCCGCCCCGGCGGGGACGGCAGCGGGGGCCGGCGCCGACGCCGCGACAGCCTCCTTCACCCCCGCGACTTCCACCATCTTCGGCATGACCGCCGACAACCAGGCGTCGAAAGGCTCCTCGAAATCGACATCGGCATCGATCCGTTCCATGACGCGGTTCGCGCCGAGCTCGGCAAAGCGCTTGTCAAACTGCTTACCACACTCGCAAAAGTCCGGATAGCTTGTGTCGCCCAACGCAAAGACGGCAAAGTTGACGCCCTCCAATTTCGGCGCGCCGTCGCCCATGACCCACTCATGGAAGTCGACCGCACGCTCCGGCGGGTCGCCTTCGCCCCATGTGCTCACGACGATGAGGACGTTCTTCTCCTCCTCCAGCTTGCCGGTCTCGTAGTCGCCCATGTCGTGAACAGCGGAGCGGAAGCCGGCGGCCTTGGCGGCCTTGTCAACACGCTCCGCCAGCCCCTCGGCGTTGCCCGACTCCGACCCGTAGAGGATCGTGAGGGGAACCGTCGGTGCGGCGGAAGGAGCGGCGGCGGGAGCGGACGCCGGAACAGCGGCACCGGCGCCCGCTCCGGCCATCTGCGCGGTATGGGCGAAGTACCCGCTCAACCACGACGCCTGTTGCGGCGAGAGCGTGGGAAGCAGCGCGTTGAGCGCGACCCTCTGCTCGTGACCGAACGGCGCATTCTCCGGAAGGCTTGAAGTTGTTTCACTCATTGCAATCGCATGGATAGGGATTCACCGGGTCTCGCCCGGAGACCGGAGACGGACTCAGGCAACGATCTCCTGAAGGTTCTTGTCGAAGGCGAATACCGGTTTGCCCATTTCGGGATCGGTGTGCGGGGTAACGCGCTGGAACCGCGCGAGGGCGACGTCCCACTCATCGAGAATCTCCCGCGCGCGCGGGCTTGTCGTCAGCCGGAAGTGCAGTTCCACCAGCTTCCGCAGCGAAAGTATCTCCGCGTTGTCGTCGAGGCGTTCAAGGGAGACCATTTCGGGATTGAGCCGGAGCGGAAGCGTGCCGTCGGCATCATAGACAAAAGCCACGCCGCCGCTCATGCCAGCGCCGAAGTTGCGGCCGGTCTCTCCGAGGCACACGACCGTTCCGCCCGTCATGTATTCGCAGCAGTGGTCCCCCACCCCTTCGATGACCGCAGTCGCGCCGGAGTTGCGCACAGCGAAGCGTTCACCCGCCTGGCCAGCGCCGAAGAGGTAACCTCCGGTGGCACCGTAGAGGCACGTGTTGCCCATGATCGTGTTCTTATGCCATGGATACGTCGCGCTGGGATCCGGGCGGACAACGATCTCGCCGCCCGTCATGCCTTTGCCGACATAGTCGTTTGCGTCGCCGGAAAGGCTGATGCGGATGCCCTGGACAAGGAATGTTCCGAGTCCCTGCCCCGAACTGCCGCGGAAGTCGAGGTTGATCGTTCCCGGTTTCAAGCCGCGGTTGCCGTGCATGTAGGCGATCTCTCCGGAGATGTGGGTACCGATGTTCCGGTTGGTGTTCAGCACCTTGTAGCGACCGCGGAATACAGGCTTCTTGAGCGTGACGGTTTCCTTGGCCTCCTGAAGGATTGTGTCGTCGAGCGAGCCTTCGTTGCCGAAACGGTCGTTGCGGGCGCGCGTGTGAATGCGCGGTTGCTCCCATGTCGGGTCGACCGGATGGAGGATCTTGCCGAAATCGAGAAAGGCGGTCTTCGGGTTGCGCGGGTCGTCCAGTTGCTCCAAACGGTCGACACGCCCGATCATTTCATCGACCGAGCGGAAGCCGAGGCGGCTCATGAGGATGCGCACATCCTCGGCAACAGCGTTGAAGTAGTTGACGATGTACTCGGGTTTGCCGCGGTATTTCGCGCGCAAGTCTTCGCGCTGGGTGGCGACACCGACCGGGCAGGTGTTTAGGTGGCAGACGCGGAACATGGCGCACCCGCCCGCAATCAGCGCGGAAGTGCCGAAATTGAATTCCTCCGCCCCAAGGAGGGAGGCGATAACGATATCGCGCCCGGTCTTCATACCGCCGTCCGTGCGCAGCGTGACGCGGGTGCGCAGATCGTTGAGCATGAGCACTTGGTGCGCCTCGGCGAGGCCGATCTCCCACGCGGAGCCCGCGTTCTTGATGGAGGAAAAGGGCGAAGCCCCGGTGCCCCCGTCATGGCCGGAGATGAGAATGACATCGGCGTAGGCCTTGGCCACACCCGCCGCGATAGTACCCACGCCGGAACTGGAGACGAGCTTGACGCACACCTTGGCCCGCGGGTTGACCTCCTTGAGGTCGAAGATGAGCTGCGCGAGGTCTTCGATGGAATAGATATCGTGGTGCGGCGGGGGGGAAATGAGGGTCACGCCGGGAACGCTGTAGCGCAGGCGGGCAATCAGGGGGCTGACCTTGATGCCCATGATCTGTCCGCCCTCGCCCGGCTTCGCGCCCTGTGCGATTTTGATCTCAATCTCTTTCGCATTGGCGAGGTACTCCGCCGTGACACCAAAACGCCCGCTGGCTACCTGCTTGATGGCGCTGTTGGCGTTGCGCCCGTCCTCGTAAGGTTTGTAGCGCACGGGATCCTCGCCGCCTTCGCCGGAGTTGGATTTGCCGCCGATGCTGTTCATGGCGACGGCAAGCGTCTCGTGCATCTCCGGCGAGATCGCACCGAGAGACATGCCCGCCGTGGTGAAACGGCGGCGGATCTCCTCGACGGGTTCGATCTCGTCGAGCGGCACCCGCTCCGGCGCATACTTGAAGCGCAGGAGATCCTTGATCGATACAGGTGTGTGCGAGTCGCTGGCCGCGCGGTAGTCCGCGAAATTCTTGTAGTCTCCGCCTTTGCGGAGGAAGGTGTTCATGCCGGAGACAACCTTCGAACTCCATGCATGGTATTCCCCGGGGGCGCGCTTGTTCACGCCATAGTAACCTTCGTGCCACAGCTCCGGCTCATGGTCCGCGGGAAAAGCGTCGGCGTGGCGGGCGAGAACCTCCGCGCCCAGTTGCTCGTACCCGATTCCGCTGATCGGGCAGGCCGTGCCGGAGAAGCACTCGTCGATCACATCCTGGCTGATGCCAATCGCTTCAAAGACCTTCGCCCCCTGGTAGCTGAAGAGGGTGCTGATTCCCATCTTCGACATGATTTTGAGAATCCCGGCATCGATGGCCTTGCGGTAGTTGTCGAGCGCCTTCAACGGATCAGTCACTCCGCGTTCCTTACCGTTGCCGCCGGTGTCGCTCTCTTCCGCCGAGGCGGCGGCGATCTTGCGGACAATGTCGAGAGCGAGGTAAGGGAACACGGCGTTTGCCCCGAAGCCGAGGATACAGGCGGTCTGATGAACATCGCGCACCTCACCGGTCTCGCAAATGATATCGCAATTGATCCGCTGGCCGCCACGCACGAGTTCACTGTGGACCGCGCCCACCGCGAGTAGCGCCGGCACCGCCGCGTTGTCTTTGTCGATGCCGCGGTCCGAAACCACGACAATGCGGACACCGTCGCGCTTCACGGATTCGCGCACCTCACCGCGCATGCGGTCCAAAGCCGCCTTGAGGCCGGCGGGACCTTCCGCGCGCGGGAACGTTGCATCGACACGGAGGATGCGATCCTTCAGAAAGTCCGATTTCACCACGCCCGCGAACTCGTGCTCGAGGAGGACCGGTGATTCAAGGGCAACGACATCGTGCTCGTGCACCAGATCGTCGAAGAGGCCGAGCCGCCCCCCGAGGGCCATCTTCTTCGACATGACGACCCGTTCGCGCAGGGAATCGATCGCCGGGTTGGTCACCTGCGCGAAGAGCTGCTTGAAGTAGGTGTATATCAGGCGCGGGCGGCGGGAGAGGACGGCCAGCGGCGTGTCGTCCCCCATCGAGCCGATGGGCTCTTTGCCGGTGTCGACCATCGGCTTGAGGATGACGCCTTCTTCGTCGAGATCGTACCCGAAAGCCACACGCAAGTTCGTGATCCGGTCCGGAGGAACGCTCCCCTTGCTGTAGTCGGCGGGTTCTTCGACAAGAGTCGACAGTTCGTGGATGGAACGCTCGCACCATGCGCCGTAGTCCGCCTGCCGGGCGAGGTCTTCCATGAGTTCATCGTCCTCAATGAGGCGGCGCTTCTCCAGATCGACGGCCATCATCTTGCCCGGGCCGAGACGCCCCGACTGCACGACGCGGCTCGGCCACTTCGGGATGAGGCCCACCTCGGAAGCAAGAATGACCGTTCCGTCCTCATACACTTTGAACCGCGCGGGGCGCAGGCCGTTGCGGTCGAGCGAAGCGCCCACATAGCGCCCGTCGCTGAAAACAATCGCGGCGGGGCCGTCCCACGGTTCCATGACGACGGAGTGGTATCGGTAGTAGTTCCGAACCGCCTTGCTCATTTCCTTGTTCTCCTCCCACGCCGTCGGCATCATGATGGAGACGCCCTGTGTGACCGGACGCCCCCCCACAGTCATGACGTGCAGGCAGTTGTCGAAGCTTGCGCTGTCGGACACTCTTTCCTCCACGAGCGGAACGAGATCCTTGTAACGGTCGCCCCAGACGCCGTGGTCGGAGGAGTATTCCCGCGCCTTCATGTTGTTGCGGTTGCCGCGGATGGTGTTGATCTCGCCGTTGTGCGCGAGCATGCGGAAGGGCTGGGCAAGCACCCAGTCCGGAAAGGTGTTGGTGGCGAAGCGCTGGTGAAAAATCGCGTACGCGGTTTTGTATTTGGGGGACTTGAGATCTTTGTAGAACCGGCGCACCTGCGGGGCGTTGAGCAACCCTTTGTAAGTGATCGTGCGGCAGGACAGGCTCACCACATAGAAACCCGACAGCGATTCCTCCGCCGCCCGCCGCGTGCATGCTTTCTGCACAAGTAGCAGCTTCCGCTCAAACTCCGCCTGCGAATAATCGCCCGCGCGCGCGATGAGCACCTGCTCGATTTCCGGACGGGTGTTCTCGGCCTTGCGCCCGAGGCAGGAGTTGTCGCCCGGCACATCGCGCCATGCGAGAAGCTTCAGTCCCTTCTCCGCCGCGATGGACTCCTCGACCAAGGTGCGTGCCCGCTCCAGCCGTTTCTTGCTCCCGCGCGGAAGAAAGAGCATGCCCACACCAAGGTCCTCCTTGCGCTTCAGCTTGATATTCCGCCCCTCAAGATAGCCGAGGAGCAGTTCATACGGGATCTGTGTGAGCACGCCCGCTCCGTCGCCCGTCACAGCATCGGCGTCGATGGCGCCGCGGTGGGCGAGGTTCTTCAAGCCCGTGATGGCGGCGTCGAGGACTTCATAGCTCGCCCTGCCGTGAATGTTGGCGATGAAGCCCACGCCGCACGCATCGTGCTCGTCCGACGGACGATAAAGGCCCTGCGCGGCGGGATAGACTCTGCTGGAATGGGTGACCGGTGTGTCAGACATGGCGTAAATTCAATCTGCTGCGGGCTTTCCGCCCTCTCGCTTCCGCCTCGCGGGAAAGCAACAATGGCTTAAGATACGAATGGAGACGGGCATCGCGCCCGCACAGTCCCGGCGCGGGCCGCGGCCTACCGGAAAGGAGGGCCGGGACACACCGCCAGCAAAAAGACTGCCGGAACTACCGGCAGGGAAACAAGAGGAAAAAGCGGCCCTACGCGACCGGGCGGAGAGCGATCCGCACTCTAGAAAAAACGGATCGCCTTCGACTCCATGCGGGCGTGTTCCTCGTCGGTGCAGGGCGCATTCGTCGGAACATCCACAGAGGAGTCACTCGGCTTTGCCAACTCGTTGGAGAGCAGATAGTTTTCCACTTCCTCGCCACTCACGTCCGCCAACATCACCCCGTCTATCTCGACGCACGGTGAGAGGGGCTGGCCCGATTTGCGGACCATTTCCTCGTAGTTGCTCGGGTTGTTGATGATGTCGCGGTCCTCGTAATCAAGGGCATACTTGCGGAAAATCGCACGCACGCCCCGGCTCCAACCGCAGGTAGGTTTCAAATAAGCTACGATTTTCATAGGAATCAGTTAAGGTTCGGCGGTTCCGCCGGTTGTCAACACACGAATTGAGACACTTGTTGCAATGTCGCCGCAATCGGCGTGACTGCAAGCACTCACGGCAAAAGAGAGCGGAATATGCGCTTCCATATAAACAGGCGTTCACGGGACCCGCCGGATCCGCACCAACAACGAATGAACGACCGCACCCTTCGTCACGGTCGCCGCCCCCGCGGCGGATCTCCCCTACGCCATCGCCGGGGCACCCTCGCCGCTGATGTCTTCGGCCTTCTTCTTTTCCTTCCCTTCGGCCTTCTCTTCGTCTTCTTCGTCGTCGTCCGGCTTCACACGGGTGGCGGGCGCAACGATCGACGAACGGATTTCGCCGTATTTGATGATCTCGTGCACGTGCTTACCCTCAATGGTTTCGTATTCGAGAAGGGCCCGGGCTAACTTTTCGAGCGCTTCCTTGTGCTCCGTGATGATCCCGCGGGCGCGCTCGAACTGCTCTGCGATGATCTTCTTGATCGCAGCGTCGATTTTTTCGGCAGTGGCTTCGCTGTAGTTCTGCGAACGCGTGATTTCCTTGGCGAGGAAGATTTGCTCGGTGTTTTCGCCGAAGGCAACGGGGCCGAGGTCGCTCATCCCCCAGTCGCACACCATGTGGCGGGCGATTTCTGTGGCCTGCTTTATATCGCTGGCCGCGCCGGAGCTGAAGTCACCCGTCTCCACTTCCTCGCCGAGGCGCCCGCCCATGGCCATGCAGATGCGGTTGGTCAGTTCCTTCCGCGTTTCCCCGAGAATATCTTTTGTGGGCGTGTACATGGTCATTCCGAGGGCCCGTCCCCGCGGGATGATGGTGACCTTGTGCAGCTTCATCTTGCCATCGCCGATGATCGCCTGCACCAGCGCGTGGCCCGCCTCGTGGAAGGCGGTCATGCGCTTGTCCTCGTCGTCCATCAGTTTGCGGCGTTCGCGGCCGAAGGAGATTTTGTCGCGCGCCTCTTCGATGTCGTAATAATCGATCTCCTTCTTGCCGTAGCGCGCGGCGACGAGAGCGCTCTCATTAAGGAGGTTGGCCAGATCCGCACCGGAAAATCCGGGCGTGGAACGCGCGACGGCGGTGAGGTCGACTTCCTTCCCAAGCTTCACTTTCTTGGCGTGCACGCGGAGGATCTGCTCGCGGCCGGAGAGGTCGGGCAAGTCGATGATAACTTGGCGGTCGAAGCGACCGGGCCGAAGGAGGGCGCTGTCGAGCACATCGGGGCGGTTGGTCGCGGCGATGATGATGACCCCCTCGTGACCGTCGAAACCGTCCAGTTCGACGAGAAGGCTGTTGAGCGTCTGCTCGCGCTCGTCGTTGCCCCCCCCGAGACCCGCCCCGCGCTGCCGGCCGACGGCGTCGATTTCGTCGACAAAAATGATGCACGGGGCGTTTTTGCGGCCCTGCTCGAACATGTCGCGCACCCGCGCCGCGCCCACACCGACAAACATTTCCACGAAGTCCGAACCGCTGATGCTGAAGAACGGCACATCCGCTTCGCCCGCGACGGCGCGGGCGATGAGGGTCTTGCCCGTGCCCGGAGGCCCGACAAGGAGACAGCCCTTAGGAATGCGCCCGCCGATGTTCTGGAATTTCTTCGGATCCTTGAGAAAGTCGACGACTTCGGAGACTTCCTCCTTCGCCTCGTCGCAGCCCGCGACGTCCTTGAAAGTCACCTTTTCGCGGTCGCGCGTGAGCATCTTTGCCTTGCTCTTGCCGAAGTTCATCGCCCCCTTGCCCGCGTTGCGCAACTGCCGCACAAAGAGGAAATAGAGGATCAGGATGATCAGCATGATCGGCAGCAGCGTGACAAAAACGTCCCGCAGGAGCGTGCTCGCCGGCTCCTCCTTGAAGAGGCCCGACTGCTGCAGCGTCTCGATGGTGGTATCGGTCAGCTTGCCCTGCGCCTTGAAGTTGCGCGTTTCGTCACCGACGCGGAGCTTGCCCGTGATCTCGTACCAGTTGCGCCCGCCCTGCGGGCTCTCCTTCATGACCGCGCCCGGTTCGATACGACCCGCGTCACCTGCCTCGGCCTCCGCGATGACCTCGCGGATGGTGAGAGTCTCGGGCTGCTGGACGTCCTTCTGCGCGTAGTAGAGAAGTGCGAAAATCACGAAAAAGACCAACAACCAGATCGAAAGCATCCGGTATTGGCCACCGCCCCGTAAAGGCTGGTTTTTGCTGGAAGAATCCTCTGCCATAAAATTATCCCGACGGTGTCGACCCGTCGAGGTAAGTCAACCTAAGAGCGGACGGGCAGCCCCGCAAGACCCGCGCGCATTCCGCCGGAAGCAGACCCGGTGCCCACAGCACGGTGCCGTCCGCCGCAGTGACCACGGGCAGGCGCCGCCGCCGCTCCGGCGGTACACCGCGGTCGGCGAACGCATCCTTGAGCTTGCGCGTGCCCGGAGCACCGAGCGGGCGGTAGCGGTCGCCCGCGCGCCATGGGCGCAGGACAAGCGCGGCCGCCGCGGGCGGCACGGCGAGGAACACTTCTCCCCGCGGGTCGACCTCGCCGCGCTCAAGGCGCGCGAGGAGCGTCTCCGCGACGTCGACGCGCTCTCCGCGCAGCACGCCGCCGCCGGGCCACTCCACCGTAAACGGAGAATCCCCGGAGAGAATGCGGGGCGGCGGGGCCGAGGTCGCATCGCCCCCCGCGCAGGGAACGGCGCGGACGCAAACAGTGTCCGCTTCCGCCTCCACACGCCAGCGCCCCAGCTCCACCGCCGTCGTCTCCGTGCCGAGGACGGCGTCGACAACCGCCTCCACCGCCGCTGCCGAAACCTCCGCCAGCCCGTCGTGGCCGCGCAGCCAGCGCTCCAGCGCCCGCCGCGCCACAGCCCGGTGCGCGGCTTCCAGCGGCGCACGGAGCAGCCCGCCGCCATCCAGCGCAGCCGTCTGCGCCAAATCCGCCGCGAGGGCGGCAAGGGCATCGGCGTCCTCCGCGCACAGGCGGCGCGTGCGCGCCACCGCCCGCCGCCAGTCCTGCGGCACGGCCGCTTTCCACGCAGGCAAAACGTCGAGGCGCATGCGGTTACGGGTGTGACGGCGGCTCTCGTTTGTCGAATCCTCACGCCACGGCACGTCCGCCTCCCGCATTGCCGCCTCAAGGTCCCCCCGCGAAAGACCGAGGAGCGGGCGCACCCGCGCCGGACCACTTCCCGCGTGCGACACCGACCGCGGCGCAGCCAGCCCCGCCGTCCCGCTCCCGCGGCCCGCCCGCATGAGGAGCGATTCCGCGACATCGTCGAGTTGGTGGCCGAGCAAAACACAGTCAATGCCCAGACGGCGGCATGTCTCCTCGAAGAACGCCCACCGCGCCCGGCGGCATTCGGCTTCCGGCGGATCCCCGGGCGCGTCTTCCCACCGGCCCGCCTCGTATGCACAACCCAGCCCGGCCGCCATTTCGCGGACAAACGCCGCGTCTCCGTCCGATTCAGCCCCGCGCAAGCCGTGGTTGAAGTGCAGCAGCACCGTTGCCCCCTCCCGCGGCCGAAACCACGCCTCCGCAAGCAGGGCGAGCGCCACCGAATCGAGCCCGCCGGAGCAGGCGACCGCCCACGGCCGCCCCCTCGCCCGCGCCAGCCAGTCCACCGCTTCCCGGTCCATTGCCGGGCGCGGGAGACGGGAGGCAATGCGGTCCCGCCGCGCCGTCCAGAGTACCCGGTTATCCGGATCGCCGGATTCCATTACGTCCGCTTTCACAAGCGCCGACCTCTCCGCTTCGTCCCGCTACTGGCGCGGGCGGAACAGCCCCGGCAGGATGGACTGCGCCGAATCCATCATGAGGTTGACGAAAAGCGACTCGGGGTTGGCAAGCGTGCCGCGGATGGGGAGTTCCGGCCCCGGCAGAAATCCGAGATCATCCGGCTCTGTGCCGCGGAGCTGCCGCCCCTCCCGCAACGCATCGGCGAGCGCTCCCTTCGCGTGGATGCGCAAAGGAAGCTCCATCGGCATCCGCAGAAAATCCACCCCCTCGCGGTGCTGGATGCGCCCCTGCCCGCGGATGCGCGTCTCGCGACTGACGAGGTCGAGCTCACGCAGGACAATGTCGAGATTCTCCTCCCGCGCGACGCGGAAGACCATCTGCTGGTAGGGAATCTCCTTGAGCTGATCGGCCACGATCTGGATCCAGCGCAGCTCGCGCACGCTTCCCGTGATCGCTCCGATAATACCGGTGGCCGAATCCGCCATGCCGGTGCGTTCGCCCAGCGGACGGAACACCCCGGGGCGCGAGGCGCGGAGCGTGAAATCGCCCGTCAGCCGGTCGGCGATGAGGTCTAGGTTCGGGCTCGTCGACCGGAAGTCGCCCGCCACATCGAACGAGCCTTCAAGCATGGGCGGTCGCCGCGGGTCCTCCGGAAGCAAAAACGGAGTTACATCAAAGGCTTTCACGTCGATGTCGCCGGTGAGGGTGTAGGGCGTGCGCGGCTGTTCCGCGTTGAAGCGCAGATCGGCGTTGAGGACGAGAGGCGACTCTCCGCTCGTCCCGCGCGCCTGCACCGTCGCCCGCCGACCCTCCGTGATCCGGACCTCCGCCCGCAGGTCGCGGAAGTCGGTCTCGCCCGCGCGCAGCCGCCCGACGGTCGCCACAGCCGTGCCGTCCAGCCGCTCGAACAATGGCTCCGTGTCGGGTTCGTCCGTCACCGGCGGCGGCGCCGGACCCTCCGGCACAAGGGCAAGGAGCGGCTGCCAGTCGTCGAGGACAAAGGTGTCGAGGTCGAGCGCGGCGTCGAACCGCAGATAGCCGCCGTTCGCGGGCGGCGTCCCGTCGAAGCGCAGGCTTCCCGCCGACTCCGATGTCGGACCCGTCAGCCGGATAGGCGAAGCAAGGCGGATGCGCTCTCCGGAAATCGAGACCTCCGGCTCCAGCCGGATGACATACGGGCGACCCGGGTGACCCGCCGGGCGAAGCTCGCGTATGTGCAGCAGACCCGTCGCCTCAAGACCATCGCCGAACGAGCCCCGCGCCTCGACGCGCCCCAGCCCCGTGCGCACCCCGCCGCGCAGACCCACCGCCGGGATACCCGCGAGGTGCGTGAGGTCTGTCTCGCCCGTGAGGGAAAAGTCGCCGCTTGCCGCGCCCATGGGATCGCGGGCACCAAAGTTACCGGACCCCGTGAAGACGCGCCCGCCGTTGTGGCGCAGCTCGATGTTCCGCACATTAACTGCGAGCGCCTCCCTGGTCCAGTCGACTTCCGGGCGTATCCGCACGTCCAGCGACTCCACGAGATCCACCCCGTCGCCGCGCACGCGCATGCCCTCCACCCCGAAGGGTGCCTCCGTGCGAAACCGCACCGCGCCGTCCGCCGCCGAGAGCACACCCTCCGCCGCAAGGGTCGTGCCCCGGATTTCCGTGTCGCGCACGAAGGTCTCGAGGATCTGCAGCGGAACCCGCGAAAACCGCACGCGCAGCAGTTCCCCGGAGAGTTCGCCGAACCCGAAGTCATCCTCGCGCGGTGAGAGCTGGAACGGCCGAAGCGCCACCGCGCCGACCAGTTCCACGTCGCCCTGCTGGAAAAAGCGGGTGCGCAGCTCATTCACGCGGACCGTCGCCGGATCATAAAAGATTGAAGCGAGGGCTTCAATACGCAAGGGCTCGAAGGCCGCCAAGTCCGCGCCGACACGCCCGAGGTCTTTAAGAGACGCGTTGAGGTCCAGATCCAGCCCCCCCTCACGGCTGAACGGAGCATAGCCGAAAGTGGCTTTGCCCGCCGCGACCACAGTCGGCACCTGCGCCGCCGCCGGAATTCCCGCGAACGCTTCTTCGCCGATGTCGAGACGCAGCTCGCCGGCGAGACGCTGCGGCCCGCGCTTCCACTCCGCGCGCAGGTCCGCCAACGCCGCCTCAACGCCGTCGCGGAACAGCCGCAAGCGGTAGGTTTCGCCCGCCGGCGCCGGTTCCACCGAGAAATCACCGCGCGCCGCAAACGCCGCCTCCGCCCCACGCTCCCGCGCCGAGGCGCGCAGCGTGCCCGAAAGCGCCTCAATCCCGCCGCGCCGCGCCTGCTTGACCTCCGCCTCCAGCGCCACCGAACCCTCCGCCACCGGAGCCGCCGCGCTCCGGCTGCGTCCCGCCAGTTCGGCTGTCAGCGTGCCAGCGCCCTCGGGCTTCCAGTCGGCAAGGCTCACCGAAAGCGCAAACTCCGTTTGCTCCGGCAACAGCAGTGTGCCCGTAATGTCGACCCGACCGATGGCGATCTTCGGCGCGGCCTCGCGGCTCATTGCCAGTACGCCCTCAAACCGGTCGGGAGTGTCGCGCCGCGCCGGATCGGGCACCGGCGTCTCGACGTTCCGGACCTCCGCGTCAAAAGCACGCGCGAACCCGCGCCCCCCGCCTTCCGACAGATCGACCAGCAGGTTGCGCACCTCGGCCTCGCGCACCGCCACCTCGCCCCGCAGCAGACGCAACGGCGAAAAGCGAAGCGTCATTTCATCGAGGCTCAGCCCGTCGGCCCCCGCCATAATGAACAAGTTGCGCACCTCGCCGCCCGTAAAGGTGAAGCGGATGTAGTCCGCCTGCGCCGTCACACCGGGACGGCTGTTCAACTCCTCAAGGACAAGGCGCTTCTGCAAACCGGCGCTGAAGTAGAAGATCAGAAAGATCGTCAGGACGACGGCAATAGCCGCCGCGACAACGGCGAGGAGAATTTTGAAAAGCTTTTTCATGGTCTGTTCCGGCAGCGGAGCATGCGGACGTCTCACCCATCCGGCACCAGCCCGCCCGCACCGATTCTAAGAGCGCAATTCAACAATATCCGTTCAACCTACACAAGTGTCGAACCCGGACCCGCGTTCGCCGAAAAGCGCCGTGCCCACGCGCAGAAGCGTGCTTCCCTCCTCCACCGCAGTCTCGAGATCGCCCGTCATGCCCATGGAGAGCACCGGCAGCGGCATTCCCAGCCTCTCCGCCAGCCGGTCACGCAGATCCCGCAATCCCGCAAACGCGCGCCGCGCCACCTCGGCATCATCATCGAGCGCGGGTATCGTCATCAGCCCCTCCAGCCGCAGGTGCTCCGCCGCCGACACCGCTTCGGCCAGCGCGGGCGCGTCCCTCACGGAAACCCCTGCCTTGCGCGGGTCTTCACTCACGTTCACCTGCACAAGCACAGGCAATACCGGTCGCCCCAGCTCTCCGCAGGCGCGGTCGAGGGCGCGCACGATCTTCGCGCGGTCCACCGTTTGCACACGGTCGAAGTGGGCCGCCGCGAGCCGCGCTTTGTTCGATTGCAACGGCCCGATCAGCTCCCAGTAGACCTCCGCTTTCACCCCGGACTGCTTCTTCGCCGCCTCTTGCACACGGTTCTCGCCGATATGCCGCAAATCCGCCGCAGCCGCCGCGTCCACCGCTTCAGGACCATGCGTTTTCGTCACCGCCATGAGCGTGATCTCCCCCGCGTCACGGCCCGCACGGGCCGCCGCCTCCACGATGCGGGAGCGCGTCTCTTCGAACCGCCGTCTGAACCCTTCCGGATCTATCATCATTTTATCTAAATTAAACCTTGAAAATCATTAGCGAGCTTAATATCAGTAGCCGATTAACATTAGGTGTAAACCACGAAACACCCCTTAGCAAGATGCACATAGAGAACTTCAAGATCTTCTCGGACCTCGTTGAAAGCCAGAGTTTTTCGCGCGCGGCGAAACTCAACGGCGTCACCCAATCGGCCGTCAGCCAGCAGCTTCGCTCCATGGAACGCCACTTCAACGTCCTCATCGTCGACCGCAGCCAAAAGCAATTCCGGCTCACCCGCGAAGGACAAAAGCTCTACGACAGCGCCAAAGACATCCTCTACCGCTACGAAAAACTCGTAAGCGAACTGCAGGAAATGCGCAAGATCATCAGCGGCACCATCCACATCTCCACCATCTACAGCATCGGATTGCACGAACTTCCGCCCTACATCACCCGTTTCCTCAAGGACTTTCCGTCCGTCAACGTCCGCGTCGAATACCGGCGCTCCAACCTCGTCTACGACGATATCGTCCACAACGCCGTCGACCTCGGCCTCGTCGCCTACCCACAGAAAGTGCGGCAGATCGAGATCATTCCCTTCCACGAGGACCGCCTCGTCCTCATCTGCAATCCCGGCCACCCCTTCGCCTCGCGCAAGAACATCGAACTCGCTGATATCGCCGCACAGAAGATCATCGGCTTCGAACAAGACATCCCCACCCGCCGCGCCACCGATCAGGTCTTTCGTGAGGCGCGCCTCGAAGCCGATCCTGTCATGGAGTTCGACAACATCGAGACCGTCAAACGTGCCGTCGAGATCGACGCCGGCGTGGCCATCGTTCCCGCCGCTACCGTCGACCAGGAAGTCAAACAGGGCCTCCTCAAACTCATCCCCCTCAAGGGCAAACAGTTCACCCGCCCTCTCGCCATCATCCACCGCAAGGGCCGTGTCCTCACCCCAGCCATGAAGAAGTTCATCGCCAACCTCACCGGCAAACCCTACAAAGACAACGCCGCCCCTGAAGACACCGTGCCCACACGGCGCAAACCCGCCGCCGCCCGCACAAAGGCCGCCGCAAAAGCCCAATAAACCCTCCCACCACCCCGCAACGACAGTCACCAAAGACAACAAATTAATGCTTGCCATTGATTAAATAAAAGCAGACAGTTAATTCCTGACATTCTAAAAATAAATGAATGCCATTTATCTTGCGTTTCTCAAGTTTAAATGAAAGTTGATCTCATGTACCGACGACCCTATCCCCGAAGACTGGTTGCCCCGGAGGGTGAATCCGCGTGTTATCATTGCTACGGCAGGTGTGTGAACAAGGAGCGGCTGCTTGGCGACGAGGAGGCGAAGGACCGCTTTGTCGCGGAGCTGCGGCGCGTGGCGGACTTCTGCGGGGTGCAGGTGCTGACCTTCTGCGTGATGTCCAACCACTACCATATCCTCGTGCGGGTCGACCCGCGGGCGAAGGAAGCGGACGACAAGGAGCTGGTGCGGCGCTTCCGCGCGCTCTACGGGGAGGAGAAGTGCCCGTATATCAACATGGACGCGCGGCGGGTGGCGTGGGTGCTGGACTCGAAGCTGGATGACGCTAAGGAACTGCGCGCGCACCTGCGCGGTCGCATGGGCGATCTGGCGGGGTTCATGAAGACACTCAAGCAGCGTTACAGCGTGTGGTACAACGGGGAGCGCGGGCGCGTGGGGACGTTGTGGGCGGAGCGCTACAAGAGCTGCGTGGTGCAGGACAGCGCGGCGGTGCTGCGTGTGGTGGGCGCGTATATCGAGCTGAACCCGGTGCGCGCGGGCTTGGCGGAGCGGGCGGAGGCCTACCGCTGGAGCGGCTGGGGCGCGGCGACCGGCGGGGAGGTGCCGCAATCACTGCGCGCGTGGGCGCGGGCGGGCATCGCGGGGATGCTCGGCACACAGAGGCTAGAGGTAGATGATTCAGAGTCACGCGCAGCCGGACATCACTGTGATCGGAAGCAGGGAGAGGAAGCGAAGAGGTATTTTGAGTCTTACAGGTTGTTGTTGCGCGTGAAGGACGATACCGGGCGCCTCGACGGCAAAAATATCCGGGAAGAAGCCGCTTTGGGACTGGATTTGATGGAAAGGATACCGGGAATGCTGCGCGGTGCTGTGGTGGGTACGCGGCGGTTTGTCGCGGGATGGTGCGCGCGCACCGACATTCCTCGACGACCTGAGCCCGCTGCAAGCGTGGACGGAGCAGAAGAGGCGCCCGCTCTCTGTAACGCCCGAAGACCGAGGACCGGAAAAGCGGGCTGACACTTATGCGGTGCCCCGCATTTCTCTACGGTTCGAGATCGAAGCGCAGACGGTAGAATCGCGGAGCGCCTGCGTCCGGCGCGGGAACGGCAACCCGACGAAGAACCCGGCCCGTCTCCGGATGATTCTCAAGAATATCCGTCTCCGCGGCGTCGACGGTATCCCAATCGACAGCACCAAGCCCGTGCGAGGACTGAACTGTGAGCGGAACAAAGAGCGAATCCGTCGACTGCCAGAAACGTAACTCTATAGTTTCATTATCGGACAAAGAAAATGCTGTGACTCTCCCTTCAGGAACGGTGGCGGGGGGCGAGGGCTGGATCGCGGCGTCGATCCCAAGCCCGAAAACAAAACGCTCGGCAAGTGTCCAGCCCGCGCCGCCACCGCTCTGCGGGTCGAAGCCGTTAACCGCTTTCTCGTAATTTACCCCGAACTGGGTCGCCTGCCAATAAGGATAGGGAGCCAGAACCCCGACCGGAGGCATCTCCGCCTCCACTGCGCGACCCTCCGCGCTCTCCGCCAGGACTCTCCATGCATACTCGCCCGGACCGGGCGGATTCCACGAAACACTCCACTCCAAGGACTCTCCGGAATCGGCAGCAAACACTTCTTCATCAAGAACAAAGGTTACCGTCTCGACTGTGTCGCCTTCAATTTCCACGACAACCGGCAAAGGCTCCGGATCGATGGAGCGCAGGAAAGGCAGCGCAGTCCAGGCCGCTGTGGAGAGGACGCGGGGCCAGCGGGCCGCCTCGTCGAGGACGCCGCCGAGGGAAAGGCGCACCGGATTCGCCAGCTTGCCCTCCAAAGAGACAAGCGGTGTGCTCCCGTTGATCACAGCGGCGCGCACATCGCCGGGGAGAAGGTGGGGATTGGAGGCATAAACGAGTGCCACGGCGCCCGACACATGCGGCGCGGCAAACGAAGTGCCAGTCTGGTTCAAGAAGCCGTCGCCGGGAAACGGAGTGCGGATCATGTGTCCCGGCGCGGCGAGATTGACGGACTCCGGGCCAAAGTTACTCGTCGAGTACAGATTGTCGGCGGACGTCGTGCTGGCGACGGAGAGGACGTTCTCCAGATCGATGTCGGACGGGAAGAAATGGTTGGGGCGACCGGCGACCGGAGCGTCGTTGTTCAAGCCGTCGTTCCCGGCCGCGAAGACACCGAGAATACCGGCGTCACGCGCCCGCCGCACAGCGAGAAACAAGGGTGTCTCTTCGTCGCGCCCCACGTCCGGCATGCGTCCGCCGAGCGAGATGTTGACGGCGACAACATTCTGTCCGCCCTCCTCCCTCTGCCAAATCGCGTAGTCAATGGCATCCACAATGCGGTCCACAGGGATATTCGAAGAGCCCACCGCAAGCGGCATCATCCGCACCGACCATGCCACACCGGCAATTCCGAAGGCGTTGTTGCCCACCGCGCCGAGGACCCCGGCCACGCCGGTGCCGTGCGAGGAGACGTCACGCGGATCGTTCGTGTTGCCTGCGAAATCCCAACCGCGGATGTCATCGACAAATCCGTTTCCACTCGTGTCCGTGCCGTCCGCGGCCTCGTGGGGATTCGACCACATGTTCGGCCTGAGGTCCGGGTGGTTGTAATCCACCCCCGTATCAATCACGGCCACAACGATATCACTCGATCCAGTCGTACGCGTCCAAGCGGAGGGTGCGTCGATCACACCCGGGGCCCATTGCTGCGGGTACTCAGTATCGTTCGGAACCAAGGCGGGTTCCAGAAAATGGGTCCAGCCCGAAAGGTATCCTTTCGGCAACTTATTCTGCAGCACAATCAGCGCCGTTTCCAGACCGTCGAGTCCGCCCTCGAACACCAACGGCGCGGTCACGCGCGCTACACGGCTGCCCGGATGCCGCCGAGAAATACTCCATCCACCTGCTTCCAGCACAGCATCCAAGGCCTCCCAGCCGGTCGCCGCTACGGGCGACACGATGAAATAATCCGCCGCCATGAGCGCCTCCATCGTTGGCTCCGGATCGACCGCTTCTTCCGCCCCTGCCGCAAACCATTGCACGGAACGCACCCGCTCGCCCGTTCCCACATCCCCCCAGAGAGCGACACGCTCCAGCGCACCCTGTTCGCTATCGTTAGCGGGTGAGAGGACGGTTGTGCGTTTGTCTATCAATACCGTATACCGGTCAGCTAGCGCAAGGGGCGCGGGAAGGCTTATGTCACCAAAAGAAAACTCTTGCGAGCCATCGCCATCTACCCCGCCCGCTCCGGAATCTTGAGACGAGTCGACGTTCTCCTCATGGGCGCCGCCCCGCAACGACGCGGCGCGATCCGTATAATCGGGCAGGTCCCGCCCGATGATCACTAACAAAATACCGGCCGCGGCGGTGAAGCCCACCGCCCGCCATGCGCGGGACAACCCCGGAAACCGAAAATACCAATGCTTCATAGCGCGAAACCAGACCGCCCGCTGCGCAAAGAACGAGTCCACCCCTCATGGAAGGCTCTTCGCCGCGCAAAGACAGACGACGGACCAAATCATACCCGACTAGGCCGTCGGCTCAAATTCAATCCCGTGTTCGCCCGCGATCACCATGATGCGGCCCATGTCCGGTCCGCTCTCGCGGGAAAACTCCTCCGCACACCGCCCGAAGAACGTCTCGAATCCGGCCGGAGAGGTCCCAATGAGCAGTTTCCCGGGCGTGCTGCCGGTGTTCTTGAACGTGTGGACGGACTCGCGCGGCATAAACGCCGCCCCGCCCGGCCCGAGTTCGCGCCATTCGCCCGACACGAAAAAGGAAAACGTGCCCTCCTGCACGATAAACCACTCGTCTTCGCGCAGATGCCGGTGCGGCGGCGGCCCGCCCCCGGGCGGCACGACCTCTGTCCACAGCGAAAGCTTGCCGCCGGTCTGCGCGCCCCCGAGCAACAATGTGACCTCGTCCCCAAAAGCACGCAGCACGGGAGGCGTCTGATCCGTAGAGACAACTACGGGCGAAGATACAGGAGAAGAAGGATTACTCATAAGCCCGATGAAAACTGATTCCCGCCTCCGGTGCAATCCCTTTGCATACTTGCCGGGGACCGGTTGGATGCGAGACTGCCTCAACGGTTTGCCGAGGGACGCGGAGACGCGGTGCTCTTCAGAATTCGATGTCGTGCCCCGCCGAGCGCAGGACCTCGACGGCGTCGTCGAGCCGGTCCGACGGCACGAGCATGTAGTCTGTGTCGTGGGTGGAGATGGAAAATATGCTGATTTGACGGCTTGCCATTGGCATGACAAGGGAGGCAAGCACCCCGGAGAGTTCGAGCGGTATCTGCCCGGCGACGCAGAGAGCGCGCCAACCGCGCGCCGCACCGGCGGCGGCGGCGGGAATGGCCTCCGCCTCGCAGAAAATAGACAGCTCATCCGCCGTTCGGGTGATGGAATAGAACGGGCTCTTCCACACCCAGACGGGGATTTCAGCGCCCGGATCACAGCGGACGACGCCAAGCTCGGATGCCAACACCTTCAGGTGCATTACGGTTCTTTTCTTGGAAGCATGAAAGGACGTTAGCTAGTCCCGTGCCGCGTCGGCATTATCCGCCGCTTTCCGGGCCGCCTTTTTCGCGGCTTTCTTCGCCGGGCTCTTTTTCGCGCCGCCTTTCGTTGTGCCGGACTTCTTGACCGCTCTTTTCGCGGCCTTTTTTGCCGCTTTCTTTGCAGCCTTCTTCGCGGCTCGCTTAGCCGCTTTGGCCGGTGCCGGCTTCTCGCCCGTGGACGCGGCACCTTCTTTCTCCCCGGGAACCGATGCAGCGGACCGCGGCGCGGGACCGGACGGACGGCTGCCGGAGGCAATGTCGGGAGCATCTGCAGCAGGACGCGGCTGGCCGGAACGACGCGGCTTGTCTTGCGCAGGCGTGGCAGGCGATTTCGGGCCGCCGGCGTCGGAGGCAAACGGCGGACGGTCGCTGCGAACCCCCATGGATGACGGGCGCGGTTTGCGCCGACGTTTGCGCCGGCTGCCTTCGCCGCCTTCCCCCGCGGTCGGTTGCTTCGGTTCTTCCCGCGGCGCGGCGGCGGACGGGGCGGCACCACGCCTCCCTTGTTCTCCATCTTGCCCGTCGCTGCCCGCCTGCGCTTTTCCGGACTCCATCGGCGGCGGTCCGGCATCTTCCCTCCGTCCGGGCGTTCCCTCGCGCGCCTCGTCGCGCCCGCGGTCGCCCTTGCCGCGCCGACGGCGGGAACGGCGCCGCCCACGGCGTGCGTCTTCGCCGTCCTCCGGACCGGTTTGGCCGCCACCTTCCCGACGTTCCTGCGCAATCTCGCGCTCATCGTCGAGCTGCTCCTCCGCCTCGATTTCCGCGCGCGGCACGGTGTAGGGGATTGGCTGCGGCTTCGGGTAGGGCAGTTCGCGCACCGGAACCTGCGGTTTTTCCACAATACGCTGCGGGCGCAAGACGATCTCCGTGATGACGTTGCCGCTGCGGTTGGACACGAGGTCGGCGACACACCCGGCGACGGCATCGGGGTCGATCACACTCTGCGGGCGCTGTCCGGGCGCGGGCGCGGTGTCGGCGGGACGCCAGCGGTTGGGCTCGGGCGAAATCGTTGTCACCTTCACGCCCGTCTCGCGCACCTGCTGGAAAAGCTGCTCGCCCATCCAGCGCAGCGCGCCCGCCGTCGCCGCGCCCGTGGGGCCCCCGCGTCCGGTTTCAGGCGTGGCCGAGGCGATGTTTACGATCTGCCCCTGCAGGCGCTGCAGGCCCGGCAGCGCCTCGCGCAAGAGGATCAGCGGACAGAGGAGGTTCACCGTGAGGCTGCGCTCCAACTGGTCGGTCGTCGCCTGCGTGAGGTCCTCCGGCGGGTAGAGCTTGGCGTTGTTGACGACGAGGCAGACGGCCCGCTCCTTGGCGATGATCTCGCGCGCGCAGCCCTCCACTTGTCCGGGATCGGCAAGATTGCAGTTCACCGGCACAAAGGCCGAGTTGCGCAGCGGAATATCCGCGAAGTTACCGCCCAGACCGTAGACCCGGAAACCGAGGTCGATCAGTCGCCGCGAAATCGCCAGCCCCAATACCGAGGAGGCGCCCGTCACAATTGCCACATCCATACAGAAAATCCATTGTACCGCCGCAGTCGTCGGGCACTGCATGCGCCCTCCGGACCACCGTTCGGAAAAAATAAACCGCCGCTCGTATCACGCGCCCACGCCGAATGCAAGCGTCGGCAATCAGCACCCACGCCTTCGACGGACGTTGACGGGCGGGCCGGAAACATCGAATTTCACACGCTATGATCTGGAAAATCCCAGCCGCGGGCGCGATCCTCGCGCTTTCATTCCTTGCGGCGTTTCTCCTCATCGACGAACGGGAAACACTCATCGAGCCGGATATTGATGTTCTCGCGCCCCTGCCGGATCTGGGCGAGGAATCCTACGCACTGTTAAAGAGCCTATGCTCCGGGCTTGAGCTTTCTCCTAAACTCGAACGCCGTAAGCACGACCTTAAGGATCTCGAATTCGGCTCGGAAGCCCATCGAAAACACTTGCTCGACATCGAAGAGAGTCTTCTCGCGGACTGGAAACGCTTCGAACCACGCTTGTTCCTTCTGCACGAACTCGCGCAGTATCCGCAGATAGGCGATGCGTTTGTGTTGTCCGCCGCAGACGAAGATCTACTGGACGTAAACGGCCTTCTGAATCTTGCCGCGCTCATCTGTTTCAAAGCAGAATACGCGGCCGTCTTCAGCAGAGGCTCCAAATTCCCACTGCTCCGCGATACGGGCGCAATCTTGCAAAATTGGCTGCCGCATGTGCGGACGCTGCTGCACCACATGGTCGCAATCGATTCCATCCGCAGGGTCTGGACAACGGCTGACCGCCTAAGGCCCGCGTTGGCACACGCTGAGTGGACGAGCTTTGCCCGACTTCTCGACTCCCCACCCGACCCGACGGACTCTCTGGTCCGTGTGTTGCGCGCGGAATACGCCTCGATGGCGACGCATCTCGAATCCTTGGCCGCGGAACAAAGCGGCATCATCACAAATCGTCTGTTCTTTCACCCAAACCGAACGAGAAACGCAATCCTACGGATCTACGAGGCTGCGATCACCCATGTCGAAGCGCACGATGTCGATGCTCTCGGAAGGCATTGGCGCGGGGTGAAAGACGAAGTCGAAGGGAGGTCCATCCTCAACGCGCTTGGCAATATCCCCATTCGCTTGGCCGTCGGCGCCTATGACTCTCTCCTCGAGGAGATTATTCAGGAACATCAGCAACTGGAGCCACTGCGCCAAAGGTTGCTCCCATCCGACCTCTGACTCCAATGTCGCTCGGACAGGGCCGGAATCGGAAAGCGGGCTAACGGTGTCCCGCGGTCTGAAGATCCGCGCTCCCGCGGGTCAGCCGCACAACCGCGCCACTGGCCTCACACCCGCCCCTTGATCCAGCGGATGAGGCTGCCGACGACGGGGAGGTGTTCGAAGAAGCCGCCCGCGGAGTCCCAGAAGTCGTGGTGGAGGGCGACTTTGCCGTCGGCGTCGAAGCGAATCTGCGACATGCCGTGCGAGCGGGTGGTTTGTCCCTTCTTGCGGAAGGCGCTCCATGTGATGTCCATGCGCCAGACGAGAAACGCGTCGCTCCCGTCCGTGAGGACGCGCAGGATTTCGACCTTCACGCCGCTCGCGCGCTCCGCCGTGCGCAAAAGGTAGTCGCGGATAGCTTCGACGCCCTCATGAGTCGCGAGGGTGTCGTGCAGAATAGCGTCGGCGGCGTAGACGGAGGCGGCGTCCGCCTTCACCCGCTCCGGCGTGAGGTCGGAGAAAAAGCGCTCAAAACGCTCCAGCGCGGCGGCCCCCGCCGCACTCTCGAGCGTCACTCCCGTCCCCGCCGTCTTTGCAAGCATTGCTTCGAAGTCCATACTTCCATCATGGCCGGATGGCCCGGATCCGCAACCACCGCAGACGCGGGGACGCCAAATCCACCGTCCTGCGACGAAATTCTTAACAAGTGCGAAAACTTTCGTCAAAACAAAACCCCTCACACTTGTGAATGTTTTTGTCCGCCCCATCCATAGTAGAGGGTGCAAGGGCGGCGGAGGGCGGGCTTGCGCGGCGGGGTCAGTAGTATCGCGCCACACGCTCCGCGACGTCGCGGTAGGCGACATCGGCGGCGTAGAGAGCTTTGAAGTGGGCGGCGGCGGCATCTTTGTCGCCAAGCGCTTCGCAAGCTTGGGCGAGGGCATAGCGGATGGATTTGCCGCGCTCATCCATAGCGGGATGCGCCTCGCGGGCTTGTTCCAGTTGTTCTCGGGCGAGATCGGGCTTGCCCGCAAGGAAGAAGCTACGCCCGAGGCCGAGGCGGGCGGGGGCGCGCACGCGGGCGTCGCGCAGGGCGGCTTGAAACTCGGGCGCTGCGCGGGCACCGTCTCCGCTCTCCAGCAGCAGTTCGCCGAGGCGCAGGCGCAACTCACCGTCGCCGGGGTAGCGTCGGCAGAGGCGGGCGAGCCCCTCACGGCGAAACTGGTCGAGCTTGGCCTCGGCCGCCGCGAGGGCGGAGGGATCACCGCCGTCGCGGGCACTCGCGACATCCTGTGCAAGTGCGTCCTCGCCGTATTCAAATTCCAATCGCTCTAGAGATTCATCGTCGGTGCCCCCGCCGGTACCGCGGGCGCTTCCAATCCAACGCCGGGCTTCGGCGGGTTCACCGAGGCGGGCGTAATCGGCGGCGATCTGCCGGGCGAGACGGACATCCGCGGGATTCCCGGCAAAGGCGCGTTCCGCGGCGGCGATACGGTCGCGCAGGCTGGCTTCGGTGTCGCCCGGCGCTTCTTTCCGTGCGCCCGCGGCCGTCGGAGTGGTTTCCGTACCGGGGGAGGAATCGGCGGCGGCTTGCGCGTCCATTGTCTGGGCGACGGAGGCGTCTCTTAGGAGGGCCTGCGCATCGCTGTCGGCGGGGGCGATCCGCAGCGCCCGTTCGGCGGCGCGCACGGCATCGGCATAGCGTCCGGCACGGGAGAGCGCCTTTCCCAGCGCGACAAACGCAGCAGCCTCCTCAGGCTTGAGGCGGCACAGGTCTTCAAAAGCAAATACAGCAGTCTCCGGAAGATCCAGATCGAGTGCCACGGTGCCGAGGAGACGATGGGCGGCGGGACTGTCGGGGTTGGCGGTGAGAGCTTTCTCGATAAGAACGAGCGCCCCGGAGGGATCTTTACGCCTCCGCGCGCTGGCCTTTGGCAGGCCAGCGGCGACGGCAAACGCGCCGAGTAGCTTTTGCAACCACCCGGCGGCGGCACGGGCCCGCTGCGCCTGCCGGAGAACTCGACGTGCTCCGACACAGCCAGGCTCTTTTTCGAGAATCGCTTCGCATACGCTGATAGCGTAGGATGGATCGCCGCCGCGAACCGCCGCCGCCGCCTTCCCGAGGTGCTTGCGGAGCGTGGGATCGAGGGAGGCCTGAGGGTTCGAGGACATGGCGGTCAGGTATCGCGCATTGGCAAGTGCCGGGCGGCGGCGGCGTGCAGCCGTTCGAGGACCGAATCGACAAGCGCGGGGGTCTCCGCCTCGGCAAGAAGCCGGACTTTCGGTTCGGTGCCGGAGTAGCGCACGAGGGTGCGGCCGCGGTTGCCCAGTTCCGTGGCGATGGCAGTGAGTTCCTCTTGCAGACCCGGCAGATCATCAAGCGGCGGCTTGTCCCACACGGGAAGATTGACGAGACGCTGGGGAAAGAGCGGGACTTCGCCGCGCAGGGCGGAGAGCGGCGCACGGGCGGCGAGCATGACGGCAAGCACCTCGATAGCGGCCACGAGCCCGTCACCGGCCGGAAGGTGCCGGCGACAGATGATGTGCCCGCTCGATTCCCCGCCGAACACCGCGCCGATCTCGATCATGCGGTGGAGGACGTTGCGGTCACCCACGGGGACGCGGTCAAAACGGATGCCCTGCCGCCCGAGGGCGGCCTCAAGGCCTTGATTGCTCATGACGGTGGCGACAACGGTATTGCCGTCGAGCTTGCCCGCGCGCTGCCACTGTAGAGCGATGAGACCGAGAATTTGGTCTCCGTCGACGACCTCGCCCGTTTCGTCGACGACCACCACGCGGTCGCCGTCACCATCGTGCGCGAAACCCACGACCGCGCCGTGCTCACGGACGGCCGCGGCAAGCCCCTCCGGATGCTCGGAACCACAGCCCGAGTTGATGTTCAGGCCGTCGGGTGCGCAGCCGAGACGGACGACGCCCGCCCCCAGTTCTTCGAGGACCTCGGCGGAGGTGGCACTTGTCGCACCGTGCCCGCAATCGACAACGATGGTCATGCCGACGAGGCTGTTCTCATGCAGGAGAGAGCGGGCGAAATGTTTGAAGTGACGCCGCGCATCGTAGGCATAGACGGCGGGCGACCCGGTCTCGGGCGGCGGTTCAGGGGTCTCATCAATGAGGCGCTCAATTACCAGTTCCTCCTCTTCGGTGAGTTTGTAGCCGCCGCGGCCGAAGAGTTTGATGCCGTTGTCGGTCGCCGGATTGTGCGAAGCCGTTACGACGATGCCCATATCGACCTCAAGATCGCGGACGGACAGTGCCACTGCGGCCGTCGGCACGACACCGGCGTCAAAGACATGGATGCCCCGCGCGGTGAGTCCCGCGGTAAGCCACAGCGCGATGCGCGCGCCGGACTCACGCGTGTCGCGACCGATCACTACGTGCAGGGGTTTATCGCCGTGGCGCCCGGTGAGAAGCGCGCCCACAGCCGCGCCAACGCGCCGGACAAAAGGCTCGGCGAGGAGCGGTCCGTCCACCGCGTCGCGGATCCCGTCGGTGCCGAAGTAGCGCTGTTTCATGATCCGGGCTCCGCGAAAAAGCCGCGTGCCCTCGCGAGCCACGAGGCGAGTTCACCGCTGCGGAGGATTTCGCGTGCGCGCTTCAAGCCGGCTTTGGGATTATTCACCGCGCCGGAGATGAGCAGACCCGCCGCGGCGTTGAGGCACACCGTGTCTTCGAGGCCGCGCGGCGCTTTGCCCGTGATCAACTCGCGGAGGCGCGCCACATTGGCCTCCGCATCCCCGCCGTGAAGTTCCTCCGGAGTGCAAGGCTCGAGGCCCAGCGCGGAGAAGCTCCAGTCATGTTTCATGCCGCGTAGCGTGCCGAAGCCCGCAATGTGATTTTCGCCGGCTGTCGTCAGTTCGTCGATACACTGCCCGCCGGGCAATTCACTGCACACGGCCATACCCGTCTTGACGCCCACAGCTTCAAGCACGTCGGCGAGCGGCTGCACCCAGCGGGGATGGAATACCCCGAGGAGCTGGCGGGCGGGCTGCGCCGGGTTAATGAGCGGCCCAAGGATATTGAAAACGGTGCGGCGGCCTTCCCCGGCCAACTCCTTTCGCACCGGCATGATCTCCTTGAAGGCAGGGTGAAAGCCGGGCGCGAAAAAAAAGCAAAAGCCGAGAGACTCCACGCTGCGGCGCAGCTCCGCCGGATCCGTGAGCATGGGAATACCCAGCGCGCCGAAAAAGTCGGCCGATCCGCTCTTCGATGTGATGGCGCGGTTGCCGTGTTTGAGGACCGGCACCCCGTGCGCGGCGACGATAAGCGAAGCCACGCTGGTGACATTGAAGCCCCCGAAGCCGCTGCCGCCCGTGCCTACCATATCGATAGCGCGCTCCTGCCATGCGTCGAGCCGGGGGTCGCGGGCAAGCGCCCGGAAGGTCTTCGCAAAGGCGGCGACCTCTTCGACGGTCTCGCCCTTCTCGCTGAGGGCGACGAGGAAAGCCTTTTTGTCCGCGGGCGGCGCCTCCGCCGAGGCCAGCGTGCGCGCCGCGCCCTCCGCTTCGGCGGCGGTTAGATCTCCGCCCGCCTTCAGTTTCTTCACCAATCGGGATAAAGCCATACCAACAAGGAAACGACGCCCTGCCACATGGCCAGCAAGAAAATCAAGCCGCCCCGCACTTCCCGGCCGACGCGGGCGCGATCACTCCGGCGTGTGCTCGATGATCTGCACGATGCGCTCGGCATACGCGCAGCCTTCGCGCATGACGCAGCGTTCCATCAGCGTCCGCCGGTCGATCCAGCCTTGGCGGAAGGCGGCCAGTTCCGGGCAACCGCCGAGATCGGCCACACTCGTCTGTGCGCCGCTGCGCACCGCGAGCGTCGCGGAAAACATACGCCCCACATTGCCTACATCGAACCATTGCGTGCCGGAAGGCAGCGGCGCGATGCGCAGGCGCTCCTCGTCGAGGTAACTCTGCAGTGCATCGGCCACGTCGAAACCCGGACCGCCCTCTTCGAGACGCCGGTAGACCGACGCGTCGAAGAGAAACAACCCCGGCATGGCAAGGCCCGGTCCCCCGCCGCGCGGAGACTTCACGACGCGCAGGGGACGGCCGTCCGCCCGCGTCTCCACGACACCGGACTCGCTCGCATTCGAGACCGGCGTGGTAAAGACGGAGGCTCCCTCCGTCTGGCGGATGAGCTGCACCACGGTGGGACCGAAGAGCCGCCCGAGGAACACGTTGTCCCCGAGTGCGAGGACGGTGTTCGAGTCCTGCGCGAAGTCCCGCGCGCCGCGCAACCCGTCCCCCAGCCCGGTGGCTTCCTCCTGTTCGATGTAGGTGAAGCGCACCCCGAAGTCCGTGCCGTCGCTGTAGAGCGCGCGGATCATGGGCAGGGCAGCGGAGCTGGAGACAATTGCGATTTCCCGGATCCCGGCCTCGATGAGGACCGAAAGGGGGAAATGCAGCAACGGGCGGTCGTAAAGAGCAAGGAGGTGTTTGTTGACCGCCTTCGTCACCGGCCAAAGCCGCTCACCCTTGCCGCCCGCGAGGACGACGCCCTTCCATTCTTTGCTCATTATCAGAATTCTCTGAGGTTTTCCGGGAACGAGCAAGCACGCATACGCGTTATCCGCAATATTTATATTGGATTTTCCCTAGGAAACGGCGTAACGAATAGTGCAGGTGACCGCAGCGGAAACGAATGCCTGCACCGGGCACACCGGTTCACCCCTCTTCAAAAAAACGCCGGACCGCCGCCACGACCTCGGCACGCTCCCGGTCTGTCAGCTCCGGAAACACCGGAATACTGACGACGCCGCGCGACAGCTCCAATGAAACGGGCACGTCCTCCCCGCCGCGGCCCGTCCCGGCAAAGCACGGCTGCTCATGGAGGGGCACCGGATAGTAGATCTCCGAGCCGATGCCCGCCACGCCGAGAAACGCGCGCAGCGCGTCGCGTCGGTGCCCGCCGACCCGCACGGTATATTGATTCCAGACCGACTCCATGCCGCTGTGGACCATGGGCAGAGAGAGTTCTTCGACACCGGAAAGCGCCGCGTTGTAGAAGGCCGCGTGGGCGCGACGGGCCGAATGGTAGGCGTCAAGGTGGGGCAGCTTGACGCGTAGAAGGGCCGCCTGCAGGGCATCCATGCGGAAATTTCCGCCCACAAAGTTGTGGTGGTATTTGGGGTGCATACCATGGTTGCGCAGGTGCTTCGCGCGCTCGGCAAGAGAACCGTCGTTCGTTACGAGGAGGCCCGCGTCGCCAAACGCGCCAAGATTCTTCGTCGGATAGAAGCTGAAGGCCCCGAAGGAACCGAAGGAACCGACACGGCGGCCGCCGTAGCGCGCGCCGACCGCCTGTGCGGCATCTTCAATCACGTGAAGACCGAACTTCTTCGCGAGAGCGGCAAGGCAGTCCATATCACAGGGCTGGCCGAACAGATGCACGGGAATGATCGCCTTTGTCGCGGGCCCGGCCTTCCTCGCGGCATCGGCAAGGTCGATGTTGAACGTGTCCGGGAGGACGTCCACCCAAACCGGCGTCGCGCCGAGGCGCACGACCGCGCCCGCAGTTCCGAAAAAGGTGAAGGCCGGGCACAGCACCTCGTCACCCGGTCCGATGCCCAGGGCCATCATCGCGACCAGCAGAGCGTCCGTTCCCGAACTCAGCGATACCGCATGCGGCACCTCGAGGTACTCCGCGATCTCGCGCTCGAACGCCTCCACCTCCGGCCCGAAAATATACTGCCCGGAACTCATGACGCGGTCGTAAGCAGCATCGAGCCCGTTGCGCAGCGGCGCGTGCTGACGCTGAAAATCCAAAAGCGGAACAGCCATGCGAGGAATCTTCCCTACTTGCCGGGTAAAGAAAAGCTCTTTCGCAGCGCCGCCATGTCCACCTTGCCCATGGAACTGCGCGGCAGGCGTTTGAGTGTGAGCCACATTTTCGGTCGCTCTTCGGGTGCCAGCCGGTCGCGGGCAAAGGCACGCCACACCGTCTCCGCCGCGGCGTTTTCCGTCTCCACGGCGGCGATCACCCGCTCGCCCCAGAGCGGATCGGCCGCGCCGAAGACAAACACCGCGCCGACCCCCTCCAACCCGGAGAGCACACGCTCCACCCGCTCTGCCGAGACCTTCTTGCCGCCGGTGTTAATCACGCGGTCCAAGCGCCCTTCCACAACAAGGCTGCCTTCCGCCGACCAATGCGCGGCGTCCGGCGTAGCCCACGGACCGGGCAAGCGCGGGTGGAACCCGCCCAGGTCCAGATACCCATCGAAAAGGGCCGCGGTGTCCACCGACAGCGAACCGTCCCCGTCGGCCTCCACTCGGGCATGCGGCAAGGCCCGCCCGCAACCTTCCGTTCCGGCCAGAAACTCCGTCGGCGGCAGTACCGTCACCATCGCCGCCGTCTCCGTCATACCGTAGCATGGGGCAAGGGGCAGGGAACGCCGCACAGCCTCCGCTTGCATCGCGGGCGGCAGTGCCGCACCCCCCGTCAAAATCATGGCAAACGCCCGCAGGAACGCGTCCGCCGCCGGCACCGCCATGAGGCGCCCGAGCTGGGTCGGCACGAGAGAGAGGCAGGCCCCGGGCCCCGGCATTTGCGGAAAGTCCCCCCCCAGCCACACCCGGTAATCCGCCGCCACCGCCGTGCCGCCGCACACCGCCGCGCGCAACAAAGGCATCAAGCCGCCCGCATGATGCGCGGGCAGCGCACTCCATTGCTCCCGCACCTCCGGAAACGCCGCCGCAAAACCCCGCGCCGCCGTGCCGAGTGTCTGCCCGCTGTGCCGGCAAAACCGCGCGCCGCCCGTTGTCCCGCCCGTCGCCATCCACACCGCGCCCGCCGTCTTCGCCTCCGCCCGCGCCAATACCGCCGCCAACTCTGCCCGCCGCGCATCGTCCACAGGATCGGTGAGCGCCAACGGCCGCTGCTCCGCAACTGCCGCAGCAACCCGCTTCCACACCCTTCTTGCATCCGCCGCAGACACCACCGCGACGGGCGGCGCGCCCGCGCCGGTCTCCGCCACCTTTCCCTCCCGCAACCACGCAGCGAGAGCATCCGGGGGGCTCATCGGCTCGTTAATTTGTCCCATAGCTCCGCGAGCCGGGCCGCGCCCATGTCCTCCGAAGACAACTCGGGCCCAGCCGGAAAGCCGCCGAGGCCGTCGTCAAAAAACGAAAGCGTGCCGAAGCCCGCGGCGTCGTTGACACCCACCGCGTCCGCCACCCGCAGCGCATTGTGGATGCCGAAGCCCGTCTCAAAGACGGACGACACGACCATGCGGTTGTTCAGCGGACCGAGCATTCGCGGTAGCGCGAGCGGATCGCCGATCAACAGCGGTTTGAAGATGATCGGTCCCTTCCACATCCGGGCCGAGACCAGCGTCACCAACTGGCCGGTGGCCGACACCGATTCGTCCAGCGCAAGCTGCGTCTGGAACTCATTGGCGATCTCCGCCGCCGTCTCCTCCTCACCCGAGGGGAGCGGCTGCTCCAGAAAATCCACACCCGCCCGGCCCTTCAGAAACTCCAGCCACATCCGCGTCCGGGCGGCATCCAGCGATCCGTTCGCGTCCAGCCGCAAACGCCCCTCCGGCGGCAACCCGTCGAGCAACTGGTCCACCACCGCCTGCTCCGTCTCCGCGTCGATCACCCCGATCTTCAGCTTAAAGCAGCGGTAGCCCGAATCCACGGCCCGCTCCAGACCGAGAATCGCCCGTTCCGCCGCCGGCAGCAGCGCGCAGTTGGCAAAGGTATACTCGAGCGCGGGCTCCGTGATCATCCACCGCGCTGAGATCAGCGCAAACCGGCAGCAGGGCAGATCGCGCGGCAACCCGTCCATCAACTCGTCCGTCGTCCGCTCGCCAAGATTCCGCAGCGCCTTCCGCGCACGCACAATTGACTCACAACCCGCGCGGCGCAGCGGTGCGACCTCGCCGTAGCCCACGCGCCCGTCAGCATCTGTCAGGCGCACGACAATCCCGTCGCGGACGGTCCATGGCCCGTCCGCGGTGTCAAGCGGCTGGCTCAGGCGACGGCGGTAGCCGCGTGTCTCGATCCGGTATTCCACAAAGTCCCTCCGAAAATCATGTACGCTGGCACCTTCACCGCACCCATGCAACCGAAAGCTCGCCTCCACGCCAACGCTTCCGCCCAAAACACAGATATCCGCTCCCCGCGTGCCTCCACACCGCCCCCGCAGGCGTCAACTGTTTATTTCGCCGAGTCGTTTTTCGAATAAACCTATCCCAGACTTATACTTGTTGACGCCGGTTCTTCCGGCGCTCCACACCAAATCTTACAGAGATCCTTGCGAAGAAGGGCCTGCCGTGCGTACTATCCTCAGCTGTTTTGAATCTTGGAATGATGAGTCGCCCGGTTTTCGTATTCGCCGCCGTCTGCGCCTGCGCCCCTGCCGCGGCGACGGAGGAGGCCCTCGCCGCAAACTCCCCCTTCATCCCCGCCGACTTCGAACCGCCCCGCGAACGGAGCGAAGCGCCGGAACGGCCTGCCCGCCCGGAGCCTCCGCGCGACCTCGAATTCCGCGGCGTCTACGAACTCGCCGGGACCGTCAAAGTGAACATCCACGACCGCAGCGCCGGCGAGGGCCGGTGGGTGCGCCTCAACGACACCTCGGCCGACTTCCTCGTCACGGATTTTTCCGAAGAGGACAACAGTGTCACTCTCGAGAATGAGGGCGAAGCGTCGCAATTGGTCCTCGAATCTACGCGCGAATCCCCCGGTGCCCCCGACGGCAGCCCCTCCGAGACCGGACCGCCCGAGCCACCGCAGACTCCCGCCACAGCGGGCAGGCACCCGCCCCGGCCGCAACCGGGAGCCGCCGCGCCCTCCCCGCCGCAACCGCCCCGGACACCGCCCGGCCAACAGCAACCCGCAACCGCCTCCACCCCGCAACCGGATGAGGGGAGTCCGCCCGCGCAGCCTCCCGGCGAGCCGACCGACGGACAACCCCAAGACGAGCCGCCGCACACAGCAACCGCTCCCCCCGGACCGCCTGAAGCCACGCAAGAAGACCTCCCCGACGGCACCCAGGCTCAACCTCCGCAGGAACCCGAAGTCCCCGACGGCACCCAAGCGCAACCGCAACCTCCCGGCCAACCGCCGCAGCAGCCAACCGGCGAGCCTCATCAGCCGCACGACGCAGCCGACGACGCGGAAACCCCGCCCGCCGCCGAGGCCCCCCGCCGCCCCGTCCGACGTATCGTTGTGCCCCGCCGCTGAGCGGGCCGCGCGCCCGACCCGTTCTCCCGCGATCCGCGACGGCCGGTTGCGTACACCTCTTGTTTTCCGCACGCGCACTGTGGTAAGATAAGCGTATAGACACCGAACCACACCCAACTCGCCCGCCCGGTGATACGCTGCGGCAGCTAGATCTCGAAATCGCGGCCCAGCCGACGGACACCTCATGCGGGCCGACCTGCCTTCACGCCATCTACAAATACCACGGCGACGCGTTCTCCATCGACGCGCTCATCAAAGAAATCCCCGCCCTCGACGACGGCGGCACGCTCGCCGTCATGCTAGGCATCCACGCCCTGCGGCGGGGCTGGCGCGCAAAGCTCTACTCGTACAACCTCCGTGTCTTCGACCCGACGTGGTTCGAGCTACCGCGCAAAGCGCTCGCCCGCAAACTGGCGGAGCGGCTCGCCCACCAGCGCGGGGGCAAGCGCAGGACGGCGACACGCGCATACCTCCGCTTCTGTGAGCTGGGCGGGGAAACACGCTTCCGCGACCTCACAGGACGCGTCATCCGGCGCTACCTCGACAAGGGGGTTCCCATCCTTACCGGTCTGAGTTCCACCTTCCTCTACCGCACCATGCGGGAGCTTCCCGACTCCAACGAAGATGACGATATACGCGGCGAACCATCCGGCCACTTTGTCGTCCTCTGCGGTTACGACCGGTCCAAGCGCGAGGTTATCGTGGCCGATCCGTACGGCCGCAATCCGTTCTCGCCCGGCCGCCGCTACCCCGTAAAGATGAACCGGCTGATCAACGCCATCCTGCTCGGCGTGCTCACCTACGACGCCAACCTCCTCATCATCCGCCCACCCAAATGACAACCTTCCTCCTCGCCGTCGACAATCCCGACCGCTGGCCCCTGCAAATCCCGGGCGTTGAAATCGTCGCCGCCCGCAAATACCTCGCCGACCCCGCCTACGCGCAACCGCGGCGCTACAAGGTCATCAACATGTGCCGCTCCTATCGGTATCAGAGCGTTGGATACTACGTGTCTCTCCTCGCCGGTGCCCGCGACCACCGCCCGCTGCCGAACGTCTCCACCATCCTCGACTTCAAGTCGCAGTCGATCATCCGCTCCGTGGGCGGCGAGGTCGACGAACTCATCCAGCGCTCCCTGCACCCGCTGCAATCCGACCGCTTCACCCTCTCCATCTACTTCGCGCGCAACCTCGCGAAGCGCTACGACCGGCTCTGCCGCGCCCTCTACAACCTCTTTCCCTCGCCCCTGCTGCGCGCACAGTTCGCGCGCGACGGGGCGGGCCGCTGGGCGCTCGCCAACATCTCGCCCATCGCCTCCAGCGACATCCCCGCCGACCACCGCGAATTCGTGCGCGAGGCGGCGACAGCCTACTTTTCCAAGCCGGTCTTCGCGCGCAAGAGCCGCAAGACCCACCGCTTCGACCTCGCCATCCTCGTCGACCCTGCGGAAGCCACGCCGCCCTCGAACGAACGCGCCCTGCGCAATTTCGAGAAAGCCGCCGACGCTCTCGGCATCGCCACGGAGACCATCACGGCCGACGACTACGGCCGCCTCTCCGCCTTCGATGCGCTCTTCATCCGCCGGACCACGGCGGTGAACAACCAAACCTACCGTTTCGCACGCAAGGCCGAGGCCGAAAACATGGTCGTCATCGACGACCCGCTGTCCATCCTGCGTTGCGCCAACAAAGTCTTCCTCGCGGAGATCCTCAGCCGCCACGGCATCGCCGCGCCCCGCACCCTCATCATCCACCGCGACAACCTCGAAAGCGTGCCGGACACCCTCGGCCTCCCGCTCATCCTCAAGCAGCCCGACTCCGCCTTCTCACACGGGGTCGTGAAGGCCGCCGACCGCGCCGCTTACCTTACGAAGATCGAGGAACTACTCCAAGGCTCCGAGATGGTCATCGGCCAGGAGTTTCTCCCCACGCCCTACGACTGGCGGGTGGGCATCCTCGAAGGCAAAGCCCTGTATGCGTGCCGCTACTACATGGCGCGCGGCCATTGGCAGATCTACAACCACGAGAAAAAGGGCCGCGACTTCACGGGCAACGCCGACACCCTCGCCGTCGAGGACGCGCCGCCCGCCGTCATCGATACCGCCCTGCGCGCCGCCGCCCTCGTCGGCAACGGCCTTTACGGCGTCGACCTCAAGGAAGTCGACGGCAAACCCATTGTCATTGAAATCAACGATAACCCGAGCATCGACGCGGGCGTCGAGGACGATGTCCTCCGCGACCGGCTCTACGAGCAAATAATGCGCGTCTTCCTCCGCCGCATGGAAGCCAAGCGCTGAGCCCGGGGTCCGTCCCCTTCCCGCAGAACCACCCGCACACGTATGTCTTCACCTTCCTTCCGGCTCTTCGAACGCTTCGGCGTGGAACTCGAATACATGATCGTCGATGCCGCCACGCTCGACGTGCGGCCCGTCGCCGACCGCATCATCCAGACCGTGGGCGCGGCCCGCAAGAACGAGATCCGCCATGGCAAAACCCGCTGGTCCAACGAACTCGTCCTCCACGTCATCGAGCTGAAGACCGACGGTCCCGCCCCGGCGCTCGAAGGGCTGGCCGCCGGCTTCCAGGAAGAAGTGCGCTTTCTCAACGCCACGCTGGCCAAGAGTGGTTGCCGCCTTCTTCCCTCCGCCATGCACCCGTGGATGGACCCCGCCCGCGAGACACACCTCTGGCCGCACGGCGACCGCGCCATCTACGAGGCCTTCGACCGCATTTTCGGCTGCGCCGGCCACGGATGGTCCAACGTCCAGTCCACCCACATCAACCTGCCCTTCAGCGGCGACGACGAGTTCAACCGCCTCCACACCGCCATCCGCCTCGTCCTTCCCCTGCTGCCCGCGCTCGCCGCCAGCTCTCCGTTCCAAGAGGGCGTCCGCGCCCCCAAGCTCGACATGCGCCTCGAGCACTACCGCAACAACTGCGCCCGCATCCCTTCCATCACCGGACACATCATCCCCGAGCGCGTGCGCTCCCGCGCCGAATACGAGGCGGAAATTCTCGCCCGCATCGAGCGCGACCTCACCCCCCACAACCCCGGCGGCATCCTTGAATCCGAGTGGGTCAACGCGCGCGGGGCCATCGCCCGTTTTGAGCGCGGCGCCATCGAAATCCGCCTCCTCGACATCCAAGAGCACCCCGGTGCCGACCTCGCCATCCTGCAGTTCGTTGTCGCCGTCCTGCGGGCCCTCGTCGCGGAAAGACATTCCTCTCTCCGGGACCAGCGCGCCCCCGTCGTCGGCGACCTCGGCGAAATCCTCTCCGGCACCATCGCCAAAGCGGAAGACGCCCTCGTCAAAAACCCGATCTACCTCGACGCCCTCGGACTTCCGGCGGACCGCCCCGGCACGGCGGGCGACGCGCTTTGGGCACTCCTGAAAAAAACCGCTCCTCCCGGCGCACCGTGGCGCGCCGACATCGAGTTCATCCTCCGCCGCGGCTGCCTTGCCCGCCGCCTGCGCCGCGCCGCCGGCCCGAACCCGGACAAAGACCGCCTTCACACCGTCTACACCGAACTGGCCGACTGCCTCCAGCGCGGTGCCTACTTCGACCATTGAGCCCTCCCATGCCCGCACCGGCGACCCAAACCACGCCCCCCCTCGTCCTCAGCTGCGAACACGCCACGAGCGAAGTGCCTCCCGCCTACCGCGACCGCTTCGCCGGGGCCGACGACATCCTGCGCAGCCACCGCGGCTGGGACCCCGGCGCCTACGACGCCGCCCTCGCCTTCCGCGACCGCTTCCGCGCGCCCCTCATCGCCGGCGAAGCCACCCGCCTCCTCGTCGAACTCAACCGCTCGCTCGACCACGCGCGCCTTTGGTCCGAATTCACCGGAGGGCTCACGTGGGTGGAGAAAGAGCGTATCCTGCGCCGCTACTACCGCCCCTACCGCGCGCAGATCGCCGACGCCCTCCGGGCTGCCCTCGCGGAACACCCGTGCGTCCTCCACCTCTCCGTGCACTCCCTCACGCCCGACCTCGACGGCAACCGCCGCGACCACGAGATCGCCCTCCTCTTCGACCCCGCCCGCCCGCGTGAGACCGCGCTCTGCGAGGCATGGGCCGCCGCCCTGGGCCGCCGCAACGACCCCCCGCGCATTGTCTTCAATGAACCGTACAAGGGTTCCGACGACGGTCTCACCACCGCCCTCCGCACCCGCTTCCCCGCCGACCGTTACCTCGGCGTCGAAATCGAATTCAACCAGCGCGACGTCGCCGGACCACCAGCCGCGTGGCGCCGCATCGTCCGCCGCAGCGTCGAGACACTCGAAGAAGCCCTCGCCCAAACCGCCGCCGCCCCCCGCGCAGCCCGCTGAAACGCCATCCCGCCCACCGTCCGGCCTGTCAACTATATAAACTACGGGATGATTCAAGCTGTCAAAAAATTTAATTGTGAGTTTAGTATAATAAATAACCTACAATTAAATTATTCGACGCACGATGCACCGGCCCGGCGTCGGGAGACCGGGTCGACGGGGGCGGAGCGGCGGGCATCGAAATTCCCTTGGGGATTGAATTCGCGCGAATCGCGGCAATAGTCCGGCGTTGTGTCATACTCGCACCATTCCCATCGTGAGACCGGAGGCGCCTTTCCCCCCGTGATTCTCAACCTACTCATCGCGAACGGGATGATCTTCGCGCTGCAGATGCTTTTTCACACGCCGAGAGAACTCGGGATGCTGGTGCGGTGGTTCGCCCTCTGGCCCATGGGCGACTACAGCGGAGCGGGCTTCTATCCGTGGCAGCTCATCACCTACGGATTCCTCCACAGCACCACCACCTTCTTCCACATCGGCATCAACATGCTCATCCTCTGGATGTTCGGGCGGGAGATCGAACAGACGTGGGGATCGGCGCGGTTTGCCGTTTACTACTTCACCTGTGTGGCGGGGGCCGGGCTGCTGCAGCTCATCATCGCCTCCGCCGCCTTTGCCTCGGGCGGTCCGCCCGTGCCCACCATCGGCGCCAGCGGCGGCACCTTCGGCGTCCTCCTCGCCTTCGGGTGGATGTACCCGCACCGGCAGATCATGCTCCTCATCCCCCCAATTCCAATGAAGGCGCGTACCCTCGTCATCGTTGTCGGCGCCATCGAGCTGATCCAGGGCATGAGCCGCGTGCAGACCGGCATTGCCCACTGGGCGCACCTTGGCGGCATGCTATTCGGCTTTCTCCTCATCCTCTACTGGCGCGGCCGCCTCCCTGTGAAGCCGCGCACCCGCCTCCCGTGGTGATACGTCGGTCTGCCCGCTGGCGCTACTCGTGCCGCAGGGCGTCGATGGGGTCGAGGCGTGAGGCTTTGAGGGCGGGGAAGAAGCCGAAGATGATCCCCACCGCCGCGCTGATGGTAAAGGCGAAGAAAACGGCCTGCTGCGAGAGCGAGGCGGGCCAGTCCGCGTAGTGCGCGATGATATGGGTGGCGAACACACCCGTGAGAATGCCCAGCAGGCCGCCGAGGATGCTGAGTAGCGCTGACTCGGTAAGGAACTGCAGGAGAATGTGTTTGCCGTGCGCGCCGATGGCCATGCGGATGCCGATCTCACGAGTGCGTTCGGTCACACTCACGAGCATGATATTCATGATGCCGATGCCGCCGACGAGCATCGACACCCCCGCGATGGAGGCGAGCAGCACGGTCATCACACGCGAGGTCTCCGTCGCCATGGCGGCGATCTCCTCCTGTGTCTGCACAGTGAAGTCGTCTTCCTGGTCTGGCGCGAGACGGTGCCGCTCGCGCAAAAGGTCGGTGATCTTGAGGCGGGCGAGATCCATGGCGTCGGCGTCGAAGACCTGCACGTTGATGACCATGGCATGGCTGCGCCCGGATATCCGCTGAAATCCCGTCGTATACGGCACGATGATGATATCGTCCTGCACCGATCCCATGAGCGACATGCCTTTGCGTGAGAGCACACCGATGACGGTGAGCGGCAGCCCGCGCACGCGGATCGTTTCGCCAATAGGGTCGGTTCCCTCGAAGAGTTCATCGACGATGGTCTGGCCCACCACACAGACCTGCCGCGCGAGGGCGACATCCTCATCGTCGAACATGCGCCCGGCCTCCAGCGGCCACTGCCGAATCATGAGGTAATCGGCGGACTGCCCGTAGATGCGGGTGTGCCAATTGCGGTTGCCGTAGACGACCTGCCGCTGCGACCGCACCTCGGGGCTCGCCGCCACAACCTCGGGGATCTCCTCCTGAATGGCGAGGGCGTCTTCCACCGTTAGTGTGTTCGCACTGCCCCCGCCGATACTCACCCCGCCGAGCTGCCGCGCGCCGGGGAAGACGAGGACGACGTTCTGTCCGAGGCGGCTCACCTGCTCCTCCACCTCCGAGCGCGCCCCCTCACCGAGGCTGACCATTGTGATGACCGCGCTCACACCGATGATGATGCCCAGGGCGGTGAGGAGCGACCGCATGATGTTGCGCCCGATAGCGCGCAGCGCGATGCGGAAAACGATAAGAATTTTCATGATACCTCCACGGGTTCGGTGCGTCTCTCCCCGGCCGGGTGTTCCCGGTCGAAGGCAGCACGCATGGCTTTCGCCGACCGACGGTCGGCCATCGGGCCGTCGCGTTCGACGAGGCCGTCGCGCAGGACCACCACGCGCGAGCAAAAGCGGCTCATCTCCGGCTCGTGCGTGACGAGGATGACGGTGAGACCGTCCGCGTTGAGCTGCTGAAAGAGGCTCATGATGTCGAGCGACGTACGTGTATCCAGATTTCCCGTCGGTTCGTCGGCGAGAAGGAAGGTCGGCTTGTTCACGAGCGCCCGCGCGATGGCCACACGCTGCTGCTGGCCGCCGGAAAGCTGATTGGGGTGGTGACCCGCGCGGTCCGCCAGCCCCACCCTCTCCAGGGCCTCCTCCGCGCGACGCCGCAGTTCACGGCCCGAAATCCGGTCGGTATTGTAGAGCATGGGCATCTCCACATTCTCCAGCGCGCTTGTGCGAGAAAGTAGATGAAAGTCCTGAAAGACGAATCCCAGCTTCCGGTTGCGCAGGTCGGCGCGTTTGTCGCGCGAGAGACGGCCGACATCGACGCCGTCGAGGAGGTAACGCCCCGGGCCGGGACGGTCGAGGCAGCCGAGAATATTCATGAGGGTGGACTTGCCGGAACCGCTCGGTCCCATGACCGCGACCATTTCGCCCCGCCGGATCGTCAGATCGACCCCGCGCAGAGCGGCCACTTGGCTGCCCCCCGATCCATAGGTCTTGTGGACGCCCTCGAGCGCAACCACGGTCTCTTCGGTCCGCTCCGTCATGACATTGTCAATACTGCGCCTGACGTCCCCGCAGGAACGAAGGGCCGTCCCCCCGCCCGCGGTCGGCTGTCGCACGCACGGCCAGCCCTGTGACAAGCTTGTCGTTCTCCGAGACACCTTCAAGGACCTCGGAGTGCACGCCGTCCGAGATGCCGATGCGCACCCACCGTTCCTCCAACGGCCCGTCAACGGGATGTAGATACACCCTCCGCCAGTCGCCGTCCTCCGGTCGTTCGCGCTCCACGACAGCAACCGCATCCGGCAGGCGGGCGCGCAGTGCGGTATTGCGTAGGCGCAGAGCGTCCTCGCGCTCTTCCGTGATCACATGGACCTCCGCCGTCATCCCCGGCTTGAGTCGCAGGTCGCTGTTGTCGACGAGGACGACCGTGTCGTAGGTGACCACGTTGTCCACCATGAGCGGCGCGTTGCGGATTTGCGAAACTTCGCCTTCAAAACGTTCGTCGCGGTAGGCATCGACGCGGAACTCCACGCGCTGCCCCACCACGACGCCACCGATGTCTGCCTCGGGCACGTGGGTGTTGATCTTCATGCGGGCGAGGTCTTCGGCGATCTCGAACAGCACAGGCGCGCTCATGCTCGCCGCCACCGTCTGCCCCACGTCCACATTGCGCGAGATGACAATCCCGTCCGTCGGCGAATGAATGTAGCAACGCTCCAGTTCAATCTCCGACATGCGCAGGCTACTCTCGCGGATGCGCACGAGAGACTCCGCCTGTTCGAACTCCGCCTCGGTGGCGTCGAGATCGGCATCGGGCACAAGACCGCGGCCCTTCAGCGAACGCAGGCGGTCGCGGTTGAGGCGCACGAGGGCAAGCGCCGCACGGGCACTCTCCAATTCGGCCCGCTTCAGGGCGACATTCGCATCGAAGGTCGCGGTGTCGAGCTTGGCCACGAGGTCGCCCTTGCGCACGCGCGAATTGAAGTCGGCGTGCAGCTCCGCTATGTTGCCCGAAATCTGACTGCCCACCTGCACCTTGCGCACCGGGTTGAGCTGTCCGGAGGCGCGGATGGCCTGCACGACGTCGCCGCGATCGGGCTGCACGTAAGCAAACTCCGGCCCGCCGTCACGGTTGCGCGGATCGGCATATTGATAGTATGCCGCCCCGCCCGCCGCCGCGAGGAGGACGAAAAGGACGATCCAGCGCCCGCGAATCAAGAATCCCGAGAGTATACACATATCCGTTGGACCCTCATTTTCGCCTCGGCGTTGCCCCGCCCGCGAGAAAAAAGCACCCCGCCCGCCCGGCAGGCCTTCAGGAAGGGCCGGGCGGGCGCACGGATACCGTCAGCTCCGCATCATTGAACGCCTGCCAGACCCGCTGCGGCAGCGATCCGCGGACCACCTCCGCCTTTTCGGAGGCAAACCAAACGATCAGGACAAAGCGGGCGAACTTGCCCTCCACGGCATTGAGCCGCACGACCACCGGCGGACGGACAAGCACATTGGGGTCGCCCCCCGCCGCCGCATCCAACAGCACCCGCACCCGTTCCATATCGTCGCCGACACGCACGCGCACCTCAAAATCAAGGCGGCGGATCGCATGGCGGTTGGCGCAGGCCACCGAGGATCGGGCCACAACGCAATTGGGAACGCGGACGAAGAGGTTGTCCGGCGTGCGCATGGTCACGGCGAGGCGGCCGACGGCTTCGACCGTGCCGCGGTGCGCGCCCACGTGCACGAAGTCACCCGTGCGGGGAAACCCCTCGCGGCGCAGGCACACACCGCTCCACCAGTCGGCGATGATCCCGCGTGCGGCATACCCGCACACCAGAAGTACGACGGCCAATAAACCGGCTACAGCCATGAGCAATTGCATCGTCATTGGGAAAGCCCTCCTGCAAACCGCTGAAAATCACCCGCATTCTCGCACAGCGCGGCGAGCGGCCATTCCTCCGCCGCACCCGACACCGTCGGGCCGGCCAGTTTCCGCGGAGACGGCTCTTGCCCCGGTGCTCCGGCGTCAAACGTCACCGTCGCCCGGTCGCTATTCCCGTCGAGCGCAACATCCGCGGGAGAAACCCGCAGAAAGTGCGCCCCAGCGTAGAGCGACGCCCGGCGAAGATCGAGGCAGACATGATCGGCAGCGACTGCCGTATCGCCCGTGTTGCGCAGACAAAACATCGCCGCGATGGCGTCGCGCCCGGCCGCTGGTTGGTCCGGCGCGCGCACCGCTGGAACCGGGGCCGCATACAAAAGCCGACCCGCCTCCGGGGTACCCGTCCACGCATCGCGCGGTTCGCGGGCGGCCGCCGCTCCGAGTACGATCCCCGCCGCCCCGCGCCCCGCCCGCACTTCGATCCAAGCGGGCACCACCCCCGTGAACTCCACCCGTCCGCCCGGAGCGAGCGAGAGTCTCCCCGGCAACGGGATCATGACGGGGCGGTCCGGCACGCGCGGATGGAGGGAAAAGACGCGCGGCGCCTCCGCAAACACCGTGCGCCGCCACGGCAAATCGACCGGCACGACATCCATCGGAACAAAAGACACCTCCGAGACGTCACGCGGCGCCCCGCGTTCCACCGAGAACGCCCACTCTTCGTTGTTGCGCGTGAGCCAGAGCTTCAGGCCGCCCAGACGCCACAACCCCGCGCGACCCTCCGGCATCTCCCGCTCAACCCAAAACTGACGACAGTCATGCATTCGGGCAGCAGTCCAGCACTTCAAAACACGAACCGCAACACCCGGCGACACGCCGGGAGCGGGCCGGCCGGTCAAATCGTGTGCACAACCAAACCGCTGCGCAGCTTGGGCTCGAACCACGTGCTCTTCGGCGGCATGATCGCGCCCGCGTCGGCAATCTCCATCAGCTGTTCGACCGTCACCGGATACATCGAAAACGCCACCGCCCAGTCGCCGGCGTCGACCCGGCGTTCCAGCTCCTCCGTGCCGCGCACGCCGCCGACAAAGTCGACGCGCTCGCTCGTGCGCGGATCGTCGATGCCGAGCAGCGGCGCAAGGATCTTATCCTGTAGACGCGAAACATCGAGGCGCTCAATGGGGCCCTCGCTCGCGTCCTCGGCAAACTCCAGCCCATACCAGCGCCCACCCAGATACATCGACACCTCACCGGGCCGGGTCGGCGAGGGAGCGGCGTCCGGCGTGACCTTGGCCCGCCCGCTGACCTTCTCCAAAAGCGCCTCAGGCGAGAGCCCGTTGAGGTCGGCGACCACGCGGTTGTAGGGCAGGATATTCAATTCGCCCGCCGGAAACAGGACCGCGAGAAACCAATTGTAATCCTCCTCGCCGGTATGCTCCGGGTTTGCGTCACCCATCTCCTTGCCCACACGCGCAGCGCTCGCGGCACGGTGATGGCCATCCGCCACATACGAAGCCGGCACCTTTGCGAAAGCGTCGACATACGCCCTGCCGCCCGCGACACGCCACAGCGTGTGCCGCACACCGTCCGGGGCCTCGAAGTCGAAGAACGGTGCGCCCGACACCGCCGCCTCCGTCAGCTCCAATATTTTCGCGTCGTTCTTGTAGGTCAGGAAGACGGGTCCCGGATGCGCCCGCAGCGTGCGGTTGAGCGTCGAGCGGTCGTCCTCCTTCGCCTTGCGCGTCTTCTCGTGCTTCTTGATGCGGTCGTTCTCGTAGTCCTCAATGTGACACACCGTCACGAGACCCGTCTGGCTGTGCCCGCCCATCGACTGGCGGTAGAGGTAGACGCACGGTTCCGTCTCCCGCGTGAGACCGCCCTCCGCCTGGAGGCGCGCAAAATTTTCCCGCGCCTTCGCGTAAACCGCCTCTGAATACGGGTCCGTTCCCTCCGGCAAGTCGATCTCCGCGCGCGTCACGTGCAGAAAGCTCAGCGGATTGTCCGCCGCCAGCGCGCGCGCCTCTTCCGTCGACACAACATCGTAGGGCAGCGCCGCGACCTTCGCGGCGTTGTCGGGTTGGGGACGCAGTCCTTGGAATGCTCGAATTCGCATAGACCCGCGAACCCAACAAACCCGCCCGCCCAAAGCAAGCCCCGCGGCACCGAAGTACAAACGCCCGGAAACAAAATACAAAACCGTCGGCGGAAAATCCGCCGACGGTCGATTGGTTAATGATTGGGGAAACGCTCAACCGGTCTGGACCGAACGTCTCCGACATCCGTTTTCCCCCGGACTGACCGGACGCTTTCAGTCGTCGCGATCCGCGGACACCTCAACGCTGACGGCGCGAAGATCGCCCATAGCGGTTTTGGACGTAATGACGACGACTTCATCGCCTTCGGATACATCGCCGAACGTGATCTCTTCTCCGTTCTTCCGGAAAACAGTCGCTTCGTTTACAATGATGGTCTCACCGTCCACATCAAAGCTGCTGTCGTCCTTCGACTCGATCTTTCCGCTGATAGTCGAAGAGGCGCGCTCTTCTTCATATTGGTAGGCTCGCTCCGGAGAAGGCAAACCGTTGTAGGCCAAACCCGGCACGGCAACGAGTGCAAACGCCAGGGAACTTGTGAGGATCTTTATGTATTTTCGGTTTTTCATAACGCCACCCTCGCTTGCATGACGCGTGCCAACTGAGAATTCCCTGTCGCAATCCGTTGCACGACAGATAGATACAATCGGATACGGCCTAGAAAAACGCCTCCCGCGTTCTCACAGAATGCAATCCGGGCGCCGGATGTCATGGCAAGATGCAACGACTACCGGAAACGGCAATACGAGCGGCGAAGCGGCCGGACCCGTCGACGACTCCGGGAAAAAGGACGCAGGGCGAGAACAAACTCTATATGATATATCGCCGCTCTCTGCGAATTCCCCTCAACTTCTTCCTCATAAATTACATCAAAGTCGTCACTGGAAAGGTGTATTATCTCCGAGCTGTTGCACTGAGCGATTACACCCATGACTCCGCGTTCCGGGTTTTCGGGAGAGCCGGCGGCACATCTACGCCGCCGACGGCCTGTCCGGGCGCCGCGCCGTCTACACCCAGCTGATGTCTTCGATCTTCTGGGCGAGCTTGACGTCTTTTTCGGTGATTTTGCCGCCCGTGTCGTGGGTGGAGAGGGCGATGGACACCTTGTTGTAGACGTTGGCTAGGTCGGGATGGTGGTTCATATCCTCGGCCTCGAAGGCGATGCGGGTGATAAAGCTGACGGCTTCGCGGAAGGAGCCGAAGGTGTAGGTTTTGGCGAGCTGGTCACCGTCGCGGGACCACCCCGGCAGGCCGCTGAGGGCGACCTCGATCTCGGAGTCGGACAAAGGATGGGACATAGGAACGACGTTGGCGGGGTTACGCCGGTTTGTCAAAACCACTCGCGCGACCGGTTTTTCTGCTTGCGCGGGCGGGCGGCTTGCTTCTCTTTGACCGGTTTAGCGTCAAGGGTTCCGGGCTGCAACGCCCGCGACCCCGCGACCGGGAAGTGCCAGCAACGGCACCTCCCCGAGACGGCGGGACCGGCACGGTGCGGGTCCCGCGGGTGTTCCGAACGGGGCGCTCCGAAGGTCGCGTGATTGTTGGAAACACATGTCTAAAGCACAACTCGACAAAAAACCGGTCATCGAAGACTTCAAGACGCACGCGTCCGACACGGGCTCGGCGGAGGTACAGATCGCGCTGCTCACGCAGCGGATCGTCCACCTCACCGAGCACTTGCGCACGCACCGCAAAGACTTCCACAGTCGCCGCGGGCTCATCGCGATGACCAGCCGGCGGCGCAAGCTGCTCGACTACGTGAAGGCGCACGACCTCGACAAGTACAAGGAACTCCTTGTGCGCCTGAAGCTCCGCCGCTAAGGCAGGACGGAGCCCTCTCTCCGGGGGCGTTCGTTCCAGCGGCGCGCCCGTGTTTACCCACCCTCCCGGCCTTCGTGCGGGGAGGAGCGATTCGACGCACGCTCAATCCGCTTGCGTAGGAAGTCCGCCCGCGGAGGGCCCCGCCGCTCCGCGGGCGAACTTCCTAGAGCGGAGAGGCGGCGAACCATCACGGACCCTGCGCCCCCACCCGGCGCACCCCGAAACCACAGGATTACACACATGCTCAAACAAAAGCACTCCGTCACCGTCGAAGAATACGGTATCACCATCGAGACGGGCTCCATCGCCAAGCAGGCGAGCGGTGCCGTCACCATCTGCCTCGGCGAAACCATGCTCCTCGTCGCGGCCACCGCCGCGGCCTCTATCCGCGAAGGGCAGGACTTCTTTCCGCTGCAAGTCGACTACCGCGAGAAATTCAGCGCCGCCGGCCGCATGCCGGGGGGCTTCTTCAAGCGCGAGGGCCGTCCCTCCGAGAAGGAGATCCTCACCTGCCGCCTCACCGACCGTCCTCTTCGCTCGCTCTTTCCCAAGGGCTTCATGAACGAAGTCCAGGTCCAGGGCCTGCTCCTCACGACCGACCTGCAGAACGAGCCGGACATCCTCATGATCAACGGCGCCTCCGCCGCGCTCCTCTGCTCCGACATTCCGTGGAACGGGCCCGTCGGCGCCATCCGCGTGGGCCTCGTCGACGACGAGTTCGTCGTCAATCCGACGCACGAGCAGATGTTCGACTCCGAGCTGGACCTCATCTACGTCGGCTCCGAGACGGAAATGATCATGATCGAGGGCTCCGCCGAGGAAGTGCCGGACGACAAGTTTGTCGAAGCCCTCGAGTTCGCGCAAAACGCCATCCAGCCGATCATCGCCGCGCAGCGCAAGCTGGCCGCCGCGTACAGCAAGGAGAAGAAGACTTTCGAGCTGTTCCAGCCCACGCCCGAAAACCTCGAGTTCGCCCGCAAGATTGTAGGCGACCGCCTGCGTGACGCCGTCTCCCTTGACACCAAAGCCGACCGTCAGGCCGCCGTCGACGTCCTCAAGGACGAGGTCAAAGAAAAGATGATCGAGCGCGACGGCGAAGAAGACTTCGACGCCAATCAGGTCATGCTCGTCTTCGAGGTGCTCCAGGAAGCCGCCTACCGCGAGAGCATCCTCAAGACCGGCAAGCGCGCCGACGGGCGCTCCCCCACCGACCTGCGCGACATCGAGTGCCAGGTGGGCATCCTCCCCCGCGTGCACGGCTCCGCCCTCTTCCAGCGCGGCGAGACGCAGAGCATCGTCCTCACCACCCTCGGTGCCTCGGGCGACGTCCAGTCCATGGACGGCATCACCGGCGGCCCCAAGGAAAAGAGCTTCCTCCTGCACTACAACTTCCCGAACTACTCAGTCGGCGAAACGGGCCGCATCATGGGGCCGGGCCGACGCGAGATCGGCCACGGCGCGCTCGCCGAGCGCTCCATCCTGCCCGTCCTTCCGCCGGAAGACGAATTCCCCTACACCATCCGGGTCGTCTCCGAGATCACCGAATCCAACGGCTCCACCTCCATGGCCTCCGTCTGCGGCGGCTGCCTCTCCCTCATGGACGCCGGCGTGCCCATCAGCGACATGGTCGCGGGCATCTCCTGCGGTCTCGTTACCGAGACCGACGACAAGGGCAAGATCACCAAGCATGTCGTCCTCTCCGACATCATCGGCGCCGAAGACCACTTCGGCGACATGGACTTCAAGATCTGCGGCACGCGCAACGGCATCACCGGCTACCAGCTCGACCTCAAGATCGGCGGCCTGCCCTTCGAGATCGCCAAGGAAGCCATCCAGCGCAACAAGGAGCTGCGCGAAGAGATCCTCACCATCATGCGCGAGACCATCGACACGCCGCGCACCGAGATGAGTCCCTACGCGCCGCGCATCCATACGATGCAGATCGAGCCGGACAAGATCGGCGCCCTCATCGGCCCAGGCGGCAAGACCATCCGCCGCATTTGCGAAGTCTCCGGCGCGCAGATTGACATCAACGAAGACAACTCCGGCCGCGTCAACGTCTACGCCACCAGCGGCGAGTCCATGCAGCGCGCCATCGAGGAAATCGATATGGTCTGCGCCGACATCGAAGAAGGAAAGCTCTACCTCGGCACCGTGCGCGGCATCAAGGAGTTCGGCTGCTTCGTCGAGTGCCTCCCCGGCAAGGAAGGCCTCGTCCACGTCTCCGAGCTGGCCGACTTCCGCGTCAACCGCGTCGAAGACGTCTGCTCCCTCGGCGACCAGATGTGGGTCAAGTGCGTCGGTATCGACGACAAGGGCCGCGTGCGCCTCAGCCGCACCGCCGCCCTCGCCGACCGCGAAGACGGCGCCGACCCCATCAGCGAGAAAGTCGCCGCCGCCAAGGAAAAGGCCGGCTCCGACGACGGAGGACGCGGACGCGGCGACCGCGGGCGCGGAGGAGACCGGGGTGACCGCCGCGAACGCGGAGACCGTGGTGACCGCGGCGACCGGCGCGGCCCCCGCCGTGAAGGCCGCCGCCGCGGCGACCGCGACGACCGGCCCCGCCGCCGCCGTGATGACGACCGCGGCCTCCGCCGTGAAGGCGATGAAGGCGGCGGTGAACGCCGCGAAGGCGGCTCTGAAGGCAGCGAAAGCCAAAGCTCCGGCGACGAGAGCTGAGCGCCTTCGCCACACCCAATCCCTTCCACAAAGCCCGCGCATCCGCGCGGGCTTTTTTTTCTCATGACATAGTTGCAAGTCACACACACGATCCTTCCCGACGGATCGGTGTCTCGCGGAAGCCTGCGTCGCGAGATGCAGCGTAAAGCAGCGAACGCCTGCAGGACCCGCGCCCGGCTTCTAAGAAAGCCGCGACCCTTCGTAGAGGCGTGCGGCCTGCAGGAGGGTGGTTTCGGCGAAGTGGGGGGCGATAAGCTGAAGGCCGACGGGCAGGCCCGCCTCCGTCAGGCCGCACGGCACGGACATGCAGGGCAGGCCGGCGAGATTGGCGGAAATGGTGTATATGTCCGCCAAATACATCGAGAGCGGGTCGCCGGTCTTCTCCCCGCGCCGGAAGGGCGGTGTGGGTGCAGTGGGGGTAAGGAGGACATCGACAGATTCAAAGGCTTTCACAAAGTCCTCGCGGATGCGGGTGCGCACCTTTTGGGCGCGGAGGTAATAGGCGTCGTAGTAACCGGAGCTGAGAACATATGTACCCAGAATAATCCGGCGTTTGACCTCGGAGCCGAACCCCTCGCCGCGGCTACGGAAGTAGAGGTCGATGCCGTCGGCAGCTTCCTTGGCACGGTGGCCGTAACGGACACCGTCGTAGCGGGCGAGGTTGGAGGAAGCCTCCGCCGTAGCGATGATGTAGTAGACCGGAACGGCATACTCCGTGTGCGGCAGGGAAATTTCGCTGACTTCGCAGCCCTGTGCGGCGAGGGTGTCGACGGCTCCGCGCACGGCGGCTTCGACTTCGGCGCCGAGGCCCTTGCCGAAGTATTCCTTCGGCAGCCCCACGCGGAGGGGACGCTCCGGCCCGCGCGCGGCGGCTTCGGCAAAGGCGGGCGGGGCCTCGCGCCACGAGGTGGAGTCGCGCTCGTCGGGCCCGGCAATGGCATCGAGCAGGCAGGCGGCGTCCTCGACGGAGTTCGCCATCGGCCCGATCTGGTCGAGCGAGGAAGCGTAGGCGACCAAGCCGTATCGGGAGACGCGCCCGTAGGTGGGCTTGAGGCCGACGATCCCACAGAATGACGCCGGCTGGCGGATACTCCCGCCGGTGTCGGATCCGAGAGCCCACGGGACCATGCGCGCAGCCACGGCGGCGGCGCTCCCGCCGGAGGAACCGCCGGGCGTGTGGTCGGCGCTCACCGGATTGCGCGTCGTGCCGAGGGCCGAGTTTTCGGTGGACGAGCCCATGGCGAATTCGTCCATATTGAGACGGCCGAAGGGAATGAGCCCGCCCGCGCGCAGGCGCTCGGTGACATGGGCGTCGTAGGGCACGGTGAAGTTCTCGAGCATGCGGCTGGCACAGGTGAGGGGCTCGCCCTTTACGGCGATGACATCCTTCATGCCCACGGGAATGCCGTCAAAGGGGCCGAGGACCGCGCCGCGCGCGCGGCGTTCGTCGGAGGCGCGCGCGGCTTCAAGGGCCTTCTCCGCATCGACGCTCAGGAAAGCGCCCACGCCGGGGTCGACATCCCGCACGCGGGCGAGGCAGTCTTCGACAAGTTGCACTGAGGTGCATTCGCCGGACGCCATGGAAGCGGCCAGTTCGCGCACGGCGGGAAAGTGAGCGGGACGGGACATGGCTCAGGCGTCTTCCACGACTTTGGGTACGACTATCTGTCCCTCGCGGCGGGCGGGGGCATTGGCGAGTGCTTCGTCCACCGCGAAGGCCTCGCCCGGCTCGTCTGCCCGCCATACATTGCTCACCTCGTAGGGATGTGCGCTCGGCTCAACGCCAGCGACGTCGACCTCTTTCAACTTCTCGAAATACCCGAGCACATCGCCGAGCTGCTTCGCAAAGGTGGCCTTCTCCTCATCGGAGAGGGCAACGCGCGCGAGCCGGGCGACGTAGTCGATGTCCATGGCGTTGTCGTTCTTCATGCCTGAGAATTCCAATGAAACCGACGATCATGCAGGCACCCGCCCCCGGCCTTCAATCCGAAAGCGCGGACCGAACCTCCCCGCGTCCGCGCCGCCTGAGGAAAGCCGGGAGCGTGCAAAAAGAGTGATCATATGTTTATTTCCTTGCCATGCAGGGCCGCCGTGCCAAAATCGCGTTCCCTATTGAAATCCGGCCGTCGGCCATGCACGCTCATCCAATGCCCGAGAATCCCGCATCCACCCGAAACGGAGCCCCCGACCGCAGCCGGACCTTCGCTGAATACTTCGCCGGGATCGGGCTGATGCGTATGGGGCTTGAGGCAGTTGGTTGGAACATCGCGTTCGCCAACGACATTGATCCAGATAAGAAGGGGATGTACCAAGAGCATTTCAGGGATGCGCAAGATCACTTTGCTCTAGGCGATATCCATCAGCTTGATGTACAGACGATTCCAACCACGGACCTTGCAACAGCGTCATTTCCCTGCAACGACCTGTCTCTCGCAGGTTCTAGACGGGGATTGGAGGGCAAACAATCGAGTGCCTTCTGGGGCTTCGTCCGCATTCTAAGGGAAATGGGAGACCGGAAACCACCGGTCATTCTTCTTGAAAACGTAGCCGGGTTTCTAACGTCCCACAATGGGGCTGACATTCATTCCGCCCTTACCGCCCTGAACGATTTGGGATACGCGGTCGATATCGTGATAATCGACGCTGAAAGGTTCGTCCCGCAAAGCCGTGTGCGGTTATTTGTTGTCGGCGCGCGGGCTGACCGCCTTTCCAATTACCATGGGGCGCAGATGGTTGAGGAAACGGCTTCGTTCTTCGAATGTCCCGTGCGTCCGAAAGCCGTAGCCCGTTTCATTTTCGAACATCCGGATATTCAATGGCTTCCCCGCTGCCTGCCAGCCCTTCCCCGTCGCACGCGCGTGCTCAAAGACATTCTCGAAGACCTGCCTGAAGACTCCGGATACTGGTGGAGTGCCGAGCGCACCGAGTATCTTGCAGGACAGATGAATGACCGCCACAGCGCAGTCCTTCAAACGATGAAAAAAGCCCGCGAGTGGTCATACGGAACCGTCTTCCGCCGGGTGCGCAACGGTCGGTCCATGGCAGAAATGCGCACCGACGGTATTGCAGGGTGTCTTCGCACCCCGAGAGGCGGCAGCGGTCGGCAAATTCTAGTCCGCGCCGGTTTCGGTAAAGTCAATGCGCGTCTCCTCACTCCGAGGGAATGCGCCCGTCTCATGGGAGCCAACGACTTCCGCATCAACACGACCCTGAATAAGGCACTCTTCGGCTTTGGCGACGCTGTGTGCGTCCCCGTAATCTCTTGGATCGCAGAAAATTACTTGAATCCTCTCTTCAGAGAAATTGAAGCTACTGAGCAGAGTGTATCTACGCAGCTTTCCGCATAAACGACCCTACTGAATGGAAGACTCCAGCCTACTTGAACTCCACAAGGCCTTGGCTACCCACGCCAAAGAAACGGGCACACGCGGAAAAGGTCCATTATCAGTTGCGCTGATTCTCACAAGGCGTGCCGCGCAGATGAATCCCCCTTTTGATGAGAACGATTTCTTGACGCCTAGAAAAGGACAAGTCGCGGGCTTGAGTGGCGCATCCGTCGCGAGCATTCTCAAAGGTCACGGAATAAACCGAACGCTTTCCGAGGAAGGGGGTCGGACCAGCCGTGGAAGTATCGACAGAATGCGGCGCTACGTTGCCTTTCTTAACAAACTGCATGCGCGCGGAATTCTCCATTTCGAAGAGATCGAAAAATGGTGGATCGGAGAGGTGCGCCGGTTTTTCGATTCGATGCCACTTCGGCTGAAGTTGGACTCATCAAAATCTTTGCGCACGCTTGTGTCTGAGTTGATTGCCGCGGCCTTTGCGAGGCAGCGTGATCAAGGCGGAACCATGGTTGTTGGTGCCGTACTGCAACATCTTGTTGGTGCGAAGCTTGAGATTATTCTGCCCCCGGGAACCGTGGAACACAACGGGTTCTCCGTCGCCGACGCACCCGCCGGTAGAAGTGGAGACTTCCGCATCTTCGATTCCGCAATACACGTCACCACCGCACCTTCCGAAGCGTTACTCCGAAAGTGCAACGACAATCTTCAAGATGGATTACGCCCCCTCATTATTACAACAGAGAAAGGCGTTTCCGGAGCACTGGCGATCGCGGAGAATTACGGACAGGGTCTTCAAGAGCGCGTAGAAGTTCTTGATATCCAGCAGTTCATCACCACCAACGTCTACGAATGGAGCCGTTTCAGCAGCGGCTGCCGCACTTCCTCGATACGTGATCTTGTGGATACATACAACCGGATTATTGAATCGACGGAAACGGATCACAGTCTTCGGATCGAACTGGGATAGCCACGGGGAAAACAGCTGTTGTTTGGCCGACGCGCTCCTCGCGCAAAGACGGCTTATTCGCACGCCATTGCGGCCGGCCGGCTCCGCCCCGAAGGGGCGACAGGTGACAGCCCATGGTGCCAACCATGGGGTTCCGGTCCCGTATTTCCGCGCCCTGAAGGGGCGCGGGAAGCGCGGCGACTCCGCGGCCCCGCATCTGGTACGGACTCCGGGGTCGGGATAGGAAGAGGCAAGATGGGATGTTCATGTTGCACGACCGGTCGGGAGGCGGCGGTTTTCAGATCCCCGGCGCCCCTTCAGGGCGCAACCGCGGGAGGATCCCGGTAACCCATGGTTGGCACCATGGGCTGTCACCGCACGCGCCGTTGGCGCGGATTGATCCCGGCCGGTTTCCGCCGCGCCCCTACGGATACCAAACCGGCGCACGGCTGTACCGCGCTCGCGCGTGAATGGTGCCCGGATGAGACGGTCTCCCGAATGTAGGGGCGCTTCCCGAACACTGTTTGTGCGGAAGCTCCTCGCGCAATGACTGACTGTCTGGACGGCATTTTCCACTAAGGTGCTCTCTGCGAAGCGTTTCTCTTTCCAGTTCGGTCCGCGATCTGGTAGCCGCTTACAATCAGTCTTTCGAGGAGCAAGACACGCCCCAACCCTTGCGCATCGCACTTGTGTAGGCCCGGAACCCGTCCCGCCCCACTCACCGCCGGCTGAGGACATGGCGGTTGGCCATGCTGATGCCGCTGAGCATGGCGCCGGTGATGCCGAGGAAGCCTTGGTCGGTGCCAGCGAGGAAGAGGTTGTCGAAGCGGGTGGTACCGTCGCGGTGTTTGCGCGGGGCGCCGTAGACGGCGCCCTCGATGTGGCGGGTAAAGCGCTTGACGGTGCACGGAGTGAACATGTCGATGTAACGCGTGTGCGCGCGCACGGTGTCCATGTCGAGGCCGGGGACGAAGCGCAGGGCGGACTCCTGGAGGCGCGGGTACCATGCATCCTTTTCGGCGCGGTAGGCCTCCGGGCTGAGGGCTGCCCAGCGGTCGTAGTCGGCAAGGGCGGTGACGCGGAAGAAGCCTTCGTCGAGCCGCCGTTCCCCGTAGTCGTAGTTGTTGGGGAAGCAGATGACGCCGCTGCGCGGATCGACGGCGGCCGCCGGGCGCTCGTAGTGGAAGCGCTCGCTGTCGTTGAAGAAAATGATCGTCTCTTCCGCCCCGAGATCCGCCGGCTGCGCGTCGAGGACGGTGATTGTCTCGACAAAGCTGAGGCGGCGTCCCGGCTCGGGCGCGGCGGGTTGGTCGGTCGCAGACCAGAGGGCCTCAGTCTCGCGCGCGCCCGCGGTGGAAAGGACGGCATCGGCCGTGACCGTCAATCCGTCCTCCAGCTCGACAGCGGTGACGCGCGCGCCGTCGGTATGGAGGCGGCGCACGCCGCATTTCATCTTCCGTTCGCCGCCGGCCTCGCGGAAGCGCTTGAGGAGCGCGCGAATGACGACACGCACCCCCTCGTGGGGACGCGCAAAGCCCTCTTCGAAGAGCGAACGCCAGAGGATGACAAACTGGTCGAAGTCGATGTCGTTTTCCCGTGCGCTGCCGTAGTAGAGGATCGGGCAGAGGAGCATGTCGGTGAGGACGGGCGAGCGGAGGTAGCGGCCCATGACCTCGCGTGCGGAGACGACCGGCGCGGTGTCGTCGAAGGGGTCGAACGCCGCCACATGGGCGCGCAGGGCGCGGAATCCGTCGATCTCCGCGGGAAAGGCCTCCGCGACGGATTCGCCGAGGCGCGCGAAGCCGTTGTCGAAGGCGAGATCGATCCCGGGAAAGGCGATCCGGCTGCCGCGCTGGGGGCAAAGGTCAAGGTCCTCGCGGCGGAGGCGCAGCTGGCGCAACAGCTTGACGAGCGGCGTGCCCTTCGCCCCGGGCGGGACGTAGTTGGTGACGGCGTGGAGGCCGACATCGAATTTGCGCCCCTCAAGGGCATAGAAACTGTTGAGCCCGCCGGGCGCGTTGTGGCTCTCGACGATGAGGACCGACCGGTCGTACATAGCCATGCGGATGCCGGCCGCGAGACCGGCCATGCCGCAACCGATGATGACCGCGTCGTAGTGGGGCTTCAACGAGCGAGCGCCCATGTGAAACCCCGCCGGAAATGGGTCCGGCCCCGTTACGCCCCCGCTTTGACGGCGTTGAACTTGGGCGTGAGGTATTCCGCGCAGCTGTCGAGCGACGCGAGCTTCGGATAATCCTCCTCGGGCACCTCGATGCCATGCTTTTTGCGCAGTTCCATGACGATGTCGAGGAAGTCCATCGAGTCGAGGTCGAGCTGGTCGCGCAGGCGGACATCGTGGCTCAGGCCCTCGAGGTCTTCGTCGGGGGCGATTTCCTCGATGATCTCGAGAACCACCTGTTTGCACTCTTCTTTAGTCATATTCCTGCTGCGGTTTAGGAAATCAGGGTCAGTCTGCAAACTTTTTCACGACGAGGCTGGAATTGATCCCCAGCATGCCGAAGGAATTATTGAGGATGATGCGCACTTCACCCGCGTCGGCGGCCTCGTTGAGGACAAGGTTGCCGGTGTCGCAATCGGGGTCGAGGTCGTCGACGTTGATCGTGGGATGGACGAGCCCGTCGTCGAAAGAAGGCAGGTTGCCCGCCAGTTCAAGCGCCCCGGCCGCGCCCATGGCATGGCCGATGTAGCTCTTGGTGTTGTTCACGCGGGTGCGCGGGCAGGCCTCCGCCGGAAACACCGCGCGCACCGCCTTGCACTCCTGGATGTCGCCCTGGGGCGTGGACGTGGCGTGGGTGTTGACGATATCTACGTCGGCGGGCGTGAGCCCGGCCTTGGCGAGGGCCGCGCCCATGCACTCGGTCTGCCGCTCCGCGTTGGGGAGGACGGCGTCGACTGCATCCGAATTGATGTGGTAGCCCACGATCTCGCCGTAAATCTTCGCACCGCGCGCCCGCGCGTCGGTGAGCCGCTCCATGGTGTAGATCGCGCCGCCCTCGCTCACGACGATGCCGTTGCGCCCCTTGTCGAACGGGCGGCTCGCCTTGTTCGGGTCCTTGTGCACCGCCAGCGCGCCCTGGCTCTTGAAGCCGGCGAAGATCCCGAAGGTGTGGATGGACTCGCTCACGCCGCCCGCCAGCGCGAGGTCCACCTCGCCGAGACGCAGCATCCAGAGCGCTTGAATGAGACCCGCGTTGCCCGCCGCGCAGGCCGCGCCGATGGTGTAGTGCGGGCCCGTGATGCCCATATTGAGCGTCACCTCGCCCGCCGGGTTGTTCGCCACCGTGCGCGGGTTGTGGTGGTGCGTCCAGTAGCGCGTGTCGTTGTTGAACTGCGAAATATTGTGGATCTCGTTCTCCGTCTCCACGTTGCCGTGCTCGGTGATGCCGAGGTAGACACCCACACGCGGCTTCTCCACGGCGTCCCAGTCGATCCCGCTGTCGGCCACGGCCTCGCGCGCGCAGTAAATCGCCACGCTGCCCGCCCGCGTGCCGTTGCGCAGTTCGCGCCGCCCCTGCCAGCGGCGCGCGTCAAAGTGGCAGACCCCCGCATGCACCGTGCCCATGTGCCGCATTTCGATGTTCTCAATGCGCGCCTCGCCCCGCAGCAACGCCGCGCGCATCGACGCGAGGTCGTCGCCGAGTGGCGACGTCAGCCCGCAGCCGGTGATCACAATCCGTTGTGCGTCGGTGTCCTTGCTCATTCCAAAGTTTGTCTGTTCATCTACAGGGGGGAGGCGGCCCGCGAAAGGACGCTCCGAAACCGCCCAACAGAACCCCGCGCGACCGCCAAGTCAACCCAAGGCGGCGGGAGACCGGACGGTTGGATAGGATGGAAGCGGCAAGGCAACCGCGCCCGCGCTTAATGCTCAGAGTTATATTAAATTACTGCCATTGCCAGACAGCCCGCTGAATGAATAGATTATTATTATTTTCGGATTACTACACTATTTACCACTCCATTTGTCGGCTCGTGCCTCGCCGCCGCCGAATTGATTGAATCTCAGAGCTAAAAGAAAATAATTGTTTTCGATAATTGTAGCCATGGAGGAATTTAAGCGTATTTCTCGAGGATACGCATATCATCACTATTTCATGTGCAGAGCGAGACAGACGTCCCGACCGGAGATCCGGCAGCGACGCTGCCTGCGGAAATGTCCCGCCGTCGGTCGCGTGTGCGGTCGGCGGGCCGCGCCCATCCGCCGGACCGGCTTGCCTCCCGCGGGAAACGGCGGGAGTCTGCGGGTGTGGTGAATCGACCAGTTTCCAGCGGAGCGGCGGAGCGCGGCAACATGACGTGTTGGCGGGGCCTTCGGCGCGTCGCCGGTCTAGTTTCGCTGTGTGCCTGTGCCTCGCTTCCCGGTCATGCCGATGACGGCGATTCACCCGCCGCTGTCTTGCGCTTGGATCCCGCCTCGACCCGCGTGCTCTTCATGCGCGTGAACCTAACTGTGGGGGAGCTGTACTTGGTCGAAGATGCGGTCGAGGGCACCTATTCCATTGACGTTCCGCTGCGGTCGTCGAGAAGCGAAAACGGCGTGTTGTCCATGGCTTTGGAAAGATCGTTCGCGTCTTACGCGGCTTCCGGCGGTAAGCTCCGGGGCGAGGGGTGGAGCGAACAACATCCGGAAGAACAACGCCTCATCGAATGCCGTCTCACGCCGGACCCCGGCTCAAATAGGCACGGTGAGGCGCTCTTCTCGGTAGACACCGGCTCCCGCGTGTTGCATTTCACGGCGCGCTACACGGTCCTCGGCGCGGCGGCGGACGGTGATTGCCCGTAGGACGGCTGCGGGGCCGCGGCCGGGAACAACCGTGAGCGGCTGTCCCCGCGCGGCGAACCGGACGCCGACCTGCCCCAACTTCGGGCTAGACTCCGGGGGCGGGGGCGGGAAGGATTCGCGGGCATGTCCGCCAAGGTTCTCACCATTGCCAACCAGAAGGGCGGGGTCGGCAAGACGACCACGGCCATCAACCTCGCCGCCGCCCTCGCCGACCTGAAGATCCCGACGCTGCTCATCGACCTCGACCCGCAGGCCAACGCGACGAGCGGGCTGGGCTTTGAAAAGGCCGAGGGGACGAGCCTCTACGGCCCGCTCTCGGGCGAAGGCGACGCGGGTGACCTCATTCTGGACAGCGGACGCCCCTTTCTCTCACTCATTCCCGCGGAGGTCGATCTCGCCGCCCTCGAGACGGAGCTGAGCCGCCGCAAAGACTACCTCGCACAGTTGCGGGGCGTGATCGATCCCCTGCGGGAGGGCAACGACTTCGGCGCGATCATCGTGGACTGCCCGCCCTCGCTCGGGATGCTGTCGATGAACGCACTTGCCGCCGCCGACTACCTGATCATTGCCCTGCAATGCGAGTACCTCGCCCTCGAAGGGCTGGGCCAGATCATGGACGTCGTGCGGCAGTTGCGGGAGGCGGGCGCGAATCCCGACCTCGAGCTGGGCGGGATTCTCATGACGATGTTCGACATACGCACCAACCTCAGCCGCCAAGTCGTCGACGAGGTGCGCAAGCATTTTCCGGACAAAATCTTCAAGAGCCTCGTGCCGCGCACAATCCGGCTCGGGGAGGCCCCGAGTTTCGGGCAGACGATTTTCGAATACGACGCAATGAGCCCCGGCGCGACCGCCTACCGGGACCTCGCCAAGGAGTGCCGTAAGCGATTCGACCTCAAGCGGATGAAATGATGAGCGACACGCCGGACGGGTTGGACGCGCTGCAGGAGTGCCTTGGCTACCGCTTCAACAACCCGGCGCTGCTTGTGCGCGCGCTCACCCACCCCTCCTACCTGCAGCAGTGCCCGGACGCCGACGGGCACAACCAACGCCTCGAATTCCTTGGCGACGCCGTCCTCGGGCTCGTTCTGGCGGAACACCTGTGGGAGACTTTTCCACAGGAACGCGAAGGCACCCTCACCCGCCACCGCGCCGCCCTTGCGCGGGGCGACCGTCTCGCCGAAGTGGCGCGCTCCCTCGGCCTTCCGGACCACCTGCGGCTCAGCGACGCGGAGGCGGCGAACAACGGGCGCGGGCGGCAATCCATCCTCGAAGACGCCCTCGAAGCGGTCATCGGCGCGATCTACCTCGACGGCGGTCACACGGCCGCGCGCGTGTGCGTGCCGCTCTGGTACGGAGATATCGAACGGCACTTGTCGGAGGTCGCGGAGGAGCACAACCCGAAGGGCCGCCTGCAGGAACGCCTCCAACCGGCACTCGGCAACGACGCAATCCACTACGAGGTCACGGAGGAGTCCGGCCCCGACCACCGCAAGGCCTTCACCGTATGCGTGCGTGTGAACGGCGAGGTTTGCGGCACCGGCCGCGGTGCTTCCAAAAAAGAAGCCGAGGAAGCAGCCGCACGCGCAGCGCTGGAACAAATGGACGGGTAACCGACAAAAGCGGGCGGCTTCCGCGGCCAGCGCACCCAGTCCTCGTCGGAGAAGCCTTTCCAACTGTCCGGCAGTGATTCAATATCGGTGATTTCGCGGTCGACAGAGCAATAGTGCGCAAGTCGGGTTTCGTTCAACGGCTCATACACGCGGAAGCAAGATGCAAGTGAACGCATCGCGCCAGAGGCCACCGGCAATCAAGATCGAGGCCCCTTCGCACGGTGGGTTCCACGGCGGCGGGCTTCGAGACGATGGGCCAGCCAAAGAGGGGTGAACCGCAGCCACGGCGAGGGCCGCTGGCGGCGGCGCGGCGGCAGGAAGGCGACGGCTTCGACGGCGGCATCAAACGCAGCAAAATAGTTTTCCCGCGTATGTTCCGCGAGGAGCGCACGCGCACGCCTGCGGAAGAGCGACCACGACGCGGGCCCCCACGCCGTTTCCGCCCGGCGTATGATCTCCGCGGCGGCCTTCATGTCACCCATGGGGTACAATAAGCCGGGGTCGAGCCGCGCGGGCCAGTCCTTGCCGGCGTGAAAGTCCGGATAAACCGGCACGGCACCCGCCGCGACCCCCTCAAGGAGCGAAACCGGCAAGCCCTCGTAATCACTGCAGAAGAAAAGGTACTTCCAGCGGCGGAGAACGGCACGGTAGGCGGCCCCGAAACAGTGCCCATGAAATAAAACGCGCCGATCACCGGCGAAGCGGCGGCGCAACTCCGGCAGCGCGTCGCCTTCCCCAAGGATCTCGAACCGGTAGTCGATCCCGGCGTCCCCAAGCGCGGCGAAGAACGCCCCGAGACGGTCGAGCCGCTTTTGCGCGATCTGCACCCGTCCGGAGTAACCGATGACGACGGGCATGCGGGAGGGAGGGGGTTCAAGCGCCGGAGCCTCGTCGATCTCTACAGGCAAAGGCAGGGAAAAGACCCGCTCCGCACACCCCCCACCCACCGTGCTCAACGTCTTGTCGCGCAGGGCGGCGTTGTAGCACAAAACCCCATCCACATACGGTGCCAGCGCCCGCAACCAACGGTTGAAGCCGGGATAGTCTGAATGAAGATAAAGGATGCGCCGCGCCTCCGGGGTCGGCTCCGTCCCCCAACCGAGACCGTAACCATTGTAGAAGATGCCGCCGGTCCAACGCGCCCTGCTCCAGACTTCGCACGCCTCGCGCGCGACGGCAGCGACCCTGCGGTCCGGCACGGCACCACCGTGATGCACCGCAGGGTCGCCGCCGTCCATTTTGTCACCGACAAGCAACTCACTCTTTCCGGCAAACGCGAAGATCGGCTCGCCGCGGTCGAGATGCCAGCGCGCGATGGCCTCCATCCCACCGCCGCAGGGCCAACGCTTGAGGATGTGGACAGAACCGCCCATCTCAATCCTCGGCCTCCACTCCCCACTCCTTGGCAAACACCGCAAAATCCCGCGCCATCGTATGGCGCGTGCTCCGTCCGGCGTAATGCACAATCTTCGCTTCACGGCGCCTCTCGCCATCCTCCCAATCCGGAGAGAGGGGCATGAAATTATACTCGGGCGGCAATTCATGCACCGCGTAGCCCCCGGTGAGGACGCGGTGGTTGAGCAGGGTCTGCTCCGGCCAGCGACCGCTGAACACCTCCGCGCGCCGCATGGCAAAAATCTCCCGGTGGCGCGGGCCCAGCACCATCACCCCAGAGTTGAAATAGCGTGGATTCCCGGACGGGAGGCGACCAAGGCGGGCACCGAGGCGGATCAGCTCTTCCTTGCGCTTCCATGCGTCCGTCCCAGTGTCGTCGTAGACGCATCCGAAGCGGTCCTCCGGCACGAGGTCGAAGAGGTTCGGGCAGTCGGGCGCGAGGAGAATGTCCGAATCGAGGAAAAGGATACGCCGGTAGCGCTCGAAAGCGCCATGGAGCTGGAATTTTTCGAGGTGGTAGCCCACACGACGCTTACGGAACCAATTGGGCCGCAGCTTGAACACCTCTTTGTCAAAGACTTCGAACGCCATGCCGTACCGCTCCGCATAGCATGCGAAAATACGGTGCGAGACCGTCTCAGCGGGACTCAGCCCGACCGCCAGTGTGATGAGCGCGTTCTCCATTGCTGTGGGCGCAACGAAAGCCCCGCGTCCGAAAGTGACAACGCCAATCTCAACCGCAGCACATCAATCGTCCCCTAAATTCTCAGAGATAAAATAAATTTTACACAACCCCTTGTATGAGGCCACAAGTAGACATTCACTTAATATTCCCATGTATAGGTTATTTACCATTGATTGGCTGAACCGCTGCTCTGGAGATATTCGTGCGCAACAAAAAGTTCGCAGAGAAATTTTTAATTTCGAAAAATATCCTATGATCGCATTTTTCGTATTTCATATTATTAATGATGATATCATTTTTGTGATCGATGGCCTGCTTGGGAAGGATAGGCGACGTACTCTTGATGTGGATTGCAGCTTGACCCGGCGCGAGGAGCGCCCGACGGTGCGCGCGTGCCCGCCGAAGCCGAAGCCGTCCCCGCGCTGCCGTTCAAGGTCAGCACGCTCATTTACGTGACCAACCCCGCCGGGGAGGTCTTACTTCTCCGCCGCCGCAAGGCCCCGAACCAAGGCCTCTGGAGCGCCATCGGCGGCAAACTGGAGATGGTACGCGGAGAGTCGCCCTACGAAGCAGCCATGCGCGAGACGGGCGAGGAGATCGGTCTCGAACTCGCGGACGGCGACCTGCATCTTTTCGCCATGATCGCGGAGAAGAATTACGAGGGCAGCGTGCATTGGCTCATGTTTCTCTTTCACTGCCGCAATACCCTCGACACCCTGCCCCCGCCCATGGACGAGGGTGAATTCCGGTTTTTCCGCGAGGAAGAGGTCGCGGATCTGCCTATCCCGGAGACCGACCGCGCCATCCTCTGGCCGCTCTACCGCAACAAGCGCCACGCCTTCACCGCCCTGCGCGCGGACTGCTCGCCGGGCGCCCCGCCCCGCTGTGTCGTCGAGGAGACCGTCGAACCCCGGTAGAGAGGAGCCCCGGAAAGCCGTCGCGCACCTTCGGCGCGCGGGATGGCGGCGTTGCCCTTGTTTCCAGGGCGTTGCCCTGGGCTGAGGGGTGCCGCGCCGTTGGCGCGGGGGTATTCGGGCGGTGCGTTGGCTGCGCGGGGTGCCAGTGTGTCGGGGCGAGGGGCGCTGGTGTTGGCAGGCCGGGCGTTGGCTGCGCGGGGTGCCGCGCCCGCCGGCGGCGGTGCGCCGCAGACGCTGGCGGCCGGTCTCGCCGCCCCTCAGCCCTCAATGAGGCAACGTCCGGTCATGGCCTCAGGCTGGGGAAGATCCATGAGCTTGAGCACGGTGGGGGCGATGTCGGCGAGGCGACCGCCGCCGGAGAGCGTTAGGTCCTTGTATCCCTTGCCGTAGACGATGATTTCGACGGGATTGAGGGTGTGGGCGGTATGGGGGCCGTCCTGCGGGGGATCCCACATCTGGTCGCTGTTGCCGTGGTCGGCGGTGACGACAGCGGCACCCCCGGCTGCATCAATGGCTTCGAGGAGTTCGCCCACGCAGGCGTCGACGCACTCGCAGGCCTTGACGGCGGCTTCGAGCGAACCGGTGTGCCCCACCATATCAGCGTTGGCGAAGTTGACCACGATGAGCCCGTATTTGCGGCTGAGGACGGCACGCTTTGTCGCGTCGCGCACGCCGCGGGCGGACATTTCGGGCTTTTGGTCGTAGGTGCTGACCTCCTTCGGGCTCTGGAGCATTTCGCGGTCCTCGCCCTTGAAAGGCTCTTCGCGGTAGTCGTTGAAGAAGAAGGTGACGTGCGGGAATTTCTCGGTCTCGGCGCAACGGAACTGCGCGATGCCCCGCTCCGCCACATATCCGCCGAGGATGTCTTTCATCTTGGGCGGCTTGAGGAAGAGCACGTTCGGGCAGAGACCCGTCTGGTATTCCGTCATCGTGGCGTAGAAGATGTCCGGCTTGCCGCCGCGGTCGAAACCGTCGAAATCCTTCTCGATGAAGGCACGGGTCAGCTCGCGCGGGCGGTCGCCGCGAAAGTTGAAGAAGATGACGGCGTCGCCGTCGCCGATGCGTCCGGCGGGATTGCCGGCGGCGTCAAGGACGGTCGTGGGCTCGATAAACTCGTCGCCCTTGCGGGAGGCTTCAATGGGGTTGTCGTAGTAGTATTGTACGGCTGCGGTTGCGCTCTCCGCGGTGCGCGGGATGCTCCGCCCCGTGAGACAGTCGTAAGCCTTCTGAACGCGGTCCCAGCGCAGGTCGCGGTCCATCGCCCAAAAGCGGCCGACGACGGAAACAATCCGCCCCACCCCGATGGATTTCATCTGTTCTTCGCACTCTTTGATGTAGCGCAACCCAGAGTTGGGCGGGGTATCGCGGCCGTCCGTGAAGGCGTGCACGTAGACGCGGTCGAACCCGCGGCGCTTGCAGACTTCGAGCAGGCCGTAGAGGTGGGAGAGCATGGAATGGACCCCGGCGTCGGAGACCAGTCCCATGAGGTGGAGCGCGCCGCCCGAGGATTCCGCGCTCTCGAAGGCCTTGACGAGGACTTCGTTTCCGTCGACCGCAACGGTCTCGAAGGCCTTGTCGATGCGGACGATCTCCTGATCGACAATGCGCCCGGCGCCGATATTCTGGTGGCCCACTTCGGAGTTGCCCATAACGCCTTCGGGCAGGCCGACATCGCGCCCGCAGGCCATGATCTCGGTGCGCGGCCACTCGGCCGAGAGGCGGTCGGCGACCGGTGTCTTCGCCAGCTTCACGGCGTTGAATTTATCGTGCCCGGTATCGTGGTTTTCACCCCAACCGTCACGGATGATGAGTACAACTGGTTTGTGTGCCATGGTCAGAAAAATCGTGTGCGTTCGCCCGGTGACGCGGCGGAAGAAACATTCCGGTGCGGCGTGCCGTGCCGCGCCCTTCCCTAGCGGAGTATGGAAGCAAGAATGATCCCGAAATAGAGAGCCAGCAAAATCACGGCCTCCCAGCGGTGCACATGGCATCCCGTCCAAATGAAGCGCCACATGACAAGAGTCAGCCCGAGCATGGCGGGAAACTCGAGCATGAGCCACGCGGGTTCGACGGCGAGCGGGAAAAAGAGCGGCACCGATCCGCCGATGAGGATCATATTGAAGAGATTGGAGCCGATAAGGTTACCCGCCACGAGATCCATCTGCCGCTTGAGGGCGGCGACGATGCAGGCCGCCAGTTCGGGCAGGCTCGTCCCCACCGCCACGATGGTGATCCCGATGATAAAATCCGAGACCCCGAGGCGGTGGGCCAGTTCTGCCCCGCCGCCGGCGAGAAGCTCGGCCCCGACCGTCAACGCAAGCGTGCCCCCGAGGAGCAGGAAAACGGCCAAACCCGCCGGAAAGTGCGCCCCGCTCAACTCGTCCTCCACCTCCGCCGCAAACGGCTGGCGCACCCGGCGGCTCGCCTTCACGACATAAACGAGGTAAGCGACCGTCATCAGCAAGAGGACGGCTCCCTCGATCCGGTTGAGCCCGCCGATGGCGAAAAGATAAAATACGACTGTCACCGCCACAAGAATGGGCACCTCCGCGCGGATGAGCCGCTCCTTAACCGCAAAGGGGTGGATGAGCGCGGCGATGCCGAGGATGAGACCGAGGTTGGCGATGTTGCTGCCGAGGATATTGCCCACCGCCAGTCCGGAATTGCCCGCTGCGCCGCTCACGAAGGAAGTCACCAACTCCGGCGCGGAAGTACACACCGACACCACCGTGAGCCCGATGACGACGGGCTCGATGCGCAGCTTCAGAGCGAGGGCCGCCGCCCCGTCCGTCAGCCAGTTGCCTCCAAAATACAGGAGGACAAGACCGGCGGCCAACGCAACCAGCAGCACCCAGACGGCAAACGTCGAGTAGTCCAATACCACGCTGACCTCCATGCTCCGCCCGCCGTCCGCGAGCAAGCCGAAAGGAACCGAAGAACAGTCTCGCCCTCCGCCGGGAGCCGCCAAAGCGTTCCGGCCATGGATTCGGAGCGCATGGAGAGTACGGCCACCCTGCGGGAGCGGCTGCGCCGGATGGACGGGCGGGGCTACCCGGCTTACAAGGGATTGCGCGGCGGCTACCGGCTCGAACGCTGCGCCCTCTTCGTCGACCATGTGCAGGGCGATCCGTTTGCTGCGCCCAGCCGGTTGCGCGCACGCGTCGGCCTCACCGCCAGCGGTCTCGCCGAAGCAGGCTTGGAGAGCCGCAGCCGCCGCGTGGCCCTGCGCGACTTCCTTGCGCGCCGTTTCGCGGAGGCTTGCGCGGACACCAGCGGACGGCGCGGGTCGGGAACGAGCGGCCTCGTGGAAATGGCCCGCCCCGGACAAGAAATCCTTGAGCGCTCGTCTGTCGTCCTCGGCGACGACTTCGTCGAGGCGCGCTTTGTCGCGGGACTGCCCGCGGCAGGCCGCCGCATCCTCGCACGCGAGGCTGACGCGCTGCTCACCGAATCCATCCCAAGCGTTGTCGACCACTCGCTCTTCCTCTCCGCGCTCGACCGCGAAGCCCTCCGCCTCCACCTCGACACCAGCGAAGACGCCGACGTCCTCCGCGAAGTCCTCGCCAAGCGCGGACTCGTCGCCTTTGTCGCCGACGGGGCTGTCCTCCCGCGGCGATCCGGGGTGGACCCGCGCGCCCTCGACGAAGGAGCCGTACCCTTCGCGAGCCCCGGCAGCCTGCGGGTGTCCATCGATCTCCCGCACGCCGGCCGTATCAACGGCATGGGCCTGCCACAGGGCATCACTGTCATTGCGGGGGGCGGATTCCACGGCAAAAGTACCCTCCTCGCCGCACTCGAACACGGCATCTACAACCACATCCCCGGCGACGGACGCGAGTTGGTCGTGACCGACGCCGCCGCCCTCAAAATCCGCGCCGAAGACGGTCGGGCCGTCCGCGGCGTCGACCTGCGCCCCTTTATCGGCGACCTGCCCGGCGGTCGGACCACACGCGCCTTCTCTACCGAAAACGCAAGCGGCAGCACAAGCCAGGCCGCAAACATCCTCGAGGGCATCGAGGCGGGCGCGCGCGTTCTCCTCCTCGACGAGGACACCTGCGCAACCAACCTCATGATCCGCGACGCGCGCATGCAGGCCCTCGTGCGCGGCCGGGCCGAACCTATCACCCCCTTTATCGAGCGTGCCCGCCACCTCGCCGACGCCCAAGGTATCAGCAGCGTCCTTGTCTCCGGCGGATGCGGCGACTACCTTGAAATCGCCGACCTCGTCCTGCGTATGGACAACTACCACTGTGCCGACGCCACGGAGGAAGCCCGCGACATCGTACGTGCTCTGCCCACCGCCCGCTCCGGCGGCGACGCCGCCCCGTGGCCGCAGAATCCGCCCACGCGCCGCGTCGACGCCCGCTCCCTCGACCCCTCCAAGGGACGACGCGACGTGCGGGTACGGGCCCGCGCCACGCGCGCCATTGAGTTTGGGCACGCAGAGATCGACCTCTCCGCCGTCAGCCAGATTGTCGATCCCGGCCAAGCCCGCGCGATTGGCGATGCCCTTCTCCTCCTCCGCGATTTCGCCGAAGATGCCCGTGACGAAGACGACCTCCGCATCCCCCGCCTCGTCCGGGATGTCGCCGCCCTCATCGACCGCGAAGGCCTCAGCGTGCTCGACGTCCCGCACCCGTCCGGCGACTGGGTCGCCTTCCGCACCCTCGAACTCGCCGCCGCCCTCAACCGCCTTCGCTCGCTGCGCCTTTTGCCGTAGCAACAACTGTAACCCCGCCGGTGCTTACCGGTCACTTTCGTCCCAATGCTCCGGAAGGCCGCTTCATCATCGGTCAACGGTGGCACGGTTCCGTCGCAACGAGCGCAGCGTTTGTTTCGTGTGCCGTAAGGCGCGGGTCGGCAAACAGTGGCTGATTTCCGGCACCGAAGGCGGCCGACACACGTGGCGGGCGTTCGGGAATTGACGGATTGCCGACCCGCTCATTCTGCAAACGGCGAGGCCTTGGGCGTGAGGCGCAGGACGCGGCCGGGGGAGTTCTGAACAACGTAAACGGCACCGTCGGGCCCGGTGACGGCGGTGCGCACGCGCCCGTATCCTTTGAGGATGACTTCGGCGTGCATGACGCGCTCTTCGTAGACGTTGAGGAGCTGGACCTCCTCGAAGCGCAGGGCGGAGGCGAGGAGGCGGTTGCGCCAGCGCGGGAAGAGGTCGCCACGGTAGAAGTCCAGCCCGCACACGGCGATGGAAGGCGTCCAGTAATAGATCGGCTGCTCCATGCCGGGATGGGACGTCCGGTGCGTTATAACGGAGCCGTCGTAATTGATGCCGTAGCTGATGACCGGCCATCCGTAGTTTCTCCCGGCGGAGATCAAGTGCAGGGCGTCGCCCCCGCGCGGTCCGTGTTCGGCGGACCAGAGGCGTCCGGTCTCCGGATGCACGGCGAGGCCCTGGGGATTGCGGTGCCCATAACTGTAGATTGTGGGGAGCGCACCCTCCATGGCGACAAAGGGATTGTCCTCCGGAATCCGGCCGTCGCGGTGGACGCGGTGGATCTTGCCGTTGGGGCGGCCCAGGTCCTGCGCGTGCTCCATGATGCCGCGGTCGCCGATGGCAAAATAGAGATAGCCGTCATGATCGAAGACAATCCGCACTCCGTAGTGGTGGCGGGTGGGCAGATACGTCTCGCGCGGAGCTTCGTAAACAAGTTCCTCGTCAACCCAGCGGTGCTCCTCAATGCGACCACGCATAATACGGGTCATGGCGAGGGGACGCCCTTCGCCGTCGATGGCATGGGTATAGCCGAGGTAGATCCAGCCATTGTCCGCGTAGTCAGGATCCACAGCGACCTCCATCATACCACCCTGGCCCTGATGCAGGACCTCCGGCGTACCCTCCACCGGATCCGGCAGCAGCCCGCCCCCGCGCACGACGCGCAACGGGCCGGGCCGCTCCGTGATGAGAGCGGTGTCCGCATCGGGAAAGGCAATCCCCCACGGAATTTCCAGTCCTTCGGCAAAGACTTCCGCCGCGAACGTATACTCCAGAGTACCAAGCTCGCCGGGTACGGCACGCGGACCGCCGTCCGGGCCTTCCCTCCGATCTCCTTCAGAGGTCTCCTGCGCCTCGCGGTGCGTGATGTATTCCATGAGCCGGTCGATGTCTTCGGAGTCCAGCACCCGCTTGTATCCTGGCATTCCGCGTTCGGATATGCCGTCCTCGATGTTCCGCCGGATGTAGCGGCGGGTGTCGCCGAACGCCCAGCTCCCGTCGAAAAGGCTACTCGCCCAGCCGCCCTCGGAATTGTCGCCGTGGCAATGCACACAGTATTGCAGGTGAAGGTTGCGCCCGTGCCGGAGGGCATCGTCCCCGGCGGAGGCGGTAGACGGGACCGCTGCGGACGCGGCGAGGAGAACCAGAAGGGTGAAGTGGCGCATAATTGACGGAAGGGTCGTTTGTGGACAGCCGGGCCGCGGGTTCGGCCTGCGGCAGAATGGGACTCTATCCCACACCGCCCACACGCCTCGGATCAACTTCAGATTTCCCAACCCGCCCGCATGTGTCAATAATTATTTATCCGGCCTTTCTTTGTGTGTTTATTTTTATCAGAATTGATATTCTGTGTTTTCCTGACTGTGAAATGAAATCATGTGCGCTGCGCCATCAGACCGGCGGACCGGAGGCGTTCATCTATCTTTTCGCGCGCTTCCATCGGCGGGGGCGGAAGGCGGAGTCTGACACTATTGCAGCATGGCGGGCAAAAGCCGTCCAATCCGTGGTTGATCGCGGCGGGAAACGCCTCTTTGCTCCCCCGCCGCAATCATGAGCCAAAAAGTCCTCATCATCGGCGCCGGCGGAGTCGGCGGAGTGGTCACGCACAAATGCGCGCAAGTGCCGGAGGTTTTCGGCGACATCCTCCTTGCGAGCCGCACGGAGGCCAAATGCAAGGCCATCGCCGCGCAGATCGGGCGACCGGTTCGCACCGCGCGGCTCGACGCCGACAACGTGGCGGAGACCGTCGCGCTCCTGCGCAAGGAGAAGCCGGACCTTCTCATCAACGTCGCCCTGCCCTACCAGGACCTCCCCCTCATGGACGCCTGCCTTGAGGCCGGGGTCGACTACCTCGACACCGCCAACTACGAGCCGCCGGACACGGCGAAGTTCGAGTACAAATGGCAGTGGGCCTACCACGACCGCTTCAAGGAGGCCGGGCGTATGGCCTTGCTCGGGAGCGGGTTCGACCCCGGCGTGACCAACGTCTTCACGGCCTACGCGGCCAAGCACCACTTCGACGAAATCCACGAGCTGGACATCATCGACTGTAACGCGGGCGACCACGGGCACCCCTTCGCGACCAACTTCAACCCGGAAATCAACATCCGCGAGGTGACGGCGCGCGGCCGCTACTACGAAACAGGCGAGTGGAGGTCGACCGACCCGCTCTCCGTCTCCAAGACCTACGATTTCCCCGACGGCATCGGCCCGAAGAAGATCTACCTGCTCTACCACGAGGAGCTGGAGTCGCTCGTCAAATTCTTCCCCACACTGAAGCGGGCGCGCTTCTGGATGACCTTCTCGGACAACTACCTGAAGCACCTAGAAGTCCTCCAAAACGTGGGCATGACGCGCATTGACCCGGTCGAGTTCGAGGGAAAACAGATCATTCCCATCCAGTTTCTGAAGGCGCTCCTCCCCGACCCCGCGAGCCTCGGCCCCCGCACCAAGGGCAAGACCTGCATCGGCTGCGTCGTGAAGGGCGTGAAGGACGGCAAAGAGCGCACCTACTACGTCTACAACATCTGCGACCACGAGGCCTGCTACCGCGAAGTGAAGTCGCAGGCCGTCTCCTACACCACGGGCGTGCCCGCCATGATCGGGGCGAAAATGATGCTCACCGGCAAGTGGCGCGGCGAGGGCGTCTTCAACATGGAGCAGTTCGACCCCGATCCCTTCATGGAGGCGCTCAACCAGCACGGCCTGCCATGGCAGGAGACCTTCCTCTGATGGCCGCGCCCGCGCCGTTTCCCGAGGGCCTGCCGGACGACGTCGTCGCGGCCGTCCCCAGCCCGTGCTACGTCGTCGATGAGGCGCGCCTGCGCCGCAACCTCGAAACCCTCGCCGGGGTCCGCGCGCGCACCGGGGCGAACATCCTTCTCGCCCTCAAGGGCTTCGCCATGTTCCGCACCTTTCCGCTGGTGCGCGAATACCTGCAGGGTGCCTGCGCGAGCGGGATCGACGAGGCGCGGCTCGGGCGCGAAGAACTCGGCGGCACCGTGCATACCTTCGCCCCCGCCTACAAGGAAGCGGAAGTGCGCGAGCTGCTGGAGCTGACGGACCACCTCGTCTTCAACTCCTTCGCGCAGTGGCGTGAATACCGCTCCCTCGTCGAGAGCGCGCCGCGCGAAGTCCACTGCGGCCTGCGCCTCAATCCCCGCCACTCCGAGGGCGCCACCCCGATCTACGATCCCTGCGCGCCGGGCAGCCGCCTCGGCATCCCGCGCCCGGCCTTCGACGGCGAATCCCCCGACGGCCTCTCCGGCCTGCACTTCCACACCCTCTGCGAACAAAACAGCGACGCCCTCGACCGCACCCTCGCCGCCGTCGAAGAGCAGTGGTCCGACTGGCTGCCCCGCGTGCGGTGGCTCAACATGGGCGGCGGCCACCACATCACCCGGCCCGACTACGATATCGACCGCCTCTGCGCCTGTATCGAACGCGTGAAGACACGCTACGGCCTCGAGGTCTACCTCGAACCCGGCGAAGCCATCGCCCTCCACACGGGATTCCTCGTCTGCGAAGTCGTCGACATCGTGCACAACGACATGTCCATCGCCATCCTCGACACCTCGGCCACCGCCCACATGCCGGATGTATTGGAAATGCCCTACCGCCCCACCCTCCTCGGCGGCGCGCTCCCCGGCGAAAAGGCGCACACCTACCGCCTCGCCGGCCAGACTTGCCTCGCCGGCGATGTCATCGGCGACTGGAGCTTCGACAAGCCCCTGCGCCCCGGCGACCGCCTCGTCTTCACCGACATGGCCCACTACACGATGGTGAAAAACACCACCTTCAACGGCATCCGCCTCCCCGCCATCGTCATCCTGCGCGAAGCCGACGGCCAACCCGAAGTCGTCCGCCGCTTCGGCTACGAAGATTACCGCATGCGGTTGTCGTGAGAGTGCGGCACCTTTCCCTTGTGCCTTGCCGAAAAATTCCTAGACCCAGCGGAGATGATTCATTTCACCGAATACCTACCCGCCGGAGAGCCCCCCACCCCGGTCGACACCACTGCCGCGCTCCAGCGCGCTCTCGACGAAGCCGCCAAAGGCACCGACACCACCGTTGCCGTCGCTCCCGGAAAGTGGACGGTGCGCACCGTTTTTCTGCGCTCCAATGTCACCCTTCACCTTGAGGCGGGGGCGGTTCTACAGCCCGATCCCGATCTCTCGCAGTATCCGGACCTCGGCCACGGCCACAACAAAGACCGCCAGCCCTACCACCTCCTCGTCGCCGACGAAGTTGAAAACATCGTCATCACTGGCACCGGCACCATCGACGGATGCGGCGAGCTGTTCTGGGAGGGCTTCCATCCCCCGCCCAACGACTACTTCCACAAGGCGAAGAAGGCGCGCATCAGCCCGCTTGTCGAAATCCGCCGCTGCCGCAATGTGCGCATCGAAAAGATCCGCATCCTCAGCAGTCCGGGATGGACGGTCCACGCCTTCTGCTGCGACCACGTGCACATCGAAGGCATCGTCATCGAAAACCACCCCACCGGGCCGAACACCGACGGGCTCGACATCAACGGCTGCCGCCACGTCTTCATCGCCAACTGCCGCATCCACGGATGCGATGACAACATCATTCTCAAGGCCACGGTCGACGCCCGTCCCTGCGAACATATTGTCATCACCAATTGCGTCCTCGAAAGTTTGTGCGCCGCCATCGGCATCGGCGCGGAGACCGCATCCTCCATCCGCCACGTCGCCGTGAGCAACTGCACGGTCATCAATGCCATCCGCATGATCCAGATCATCATGTGGGACGGCGGCGTCGTGGAAGACTGCGTCTTCACCAACATCACCGGCACGGCCATGACCCGCCGCGGCACCGACCGCGCCATCCACTTCGACATCCAAGAGCACCTTGGCGAGGCCCCGGCCCTCGGTAAAATGCGCAACATCGTCGTGAGCAACATCGTCTGCCGCACCCGCGGGCGCGTCCTCCTCACCGCGCAGGACGGTGCCCGCCTCGAAAACATCACCCTGCGCGACATCACCCTCGACTACCCGGAAGTCGAGGATCCCGCCGAAACGGTCCCGCGCGACACCAGTTCGCAGCTCTCCAACTTCAGTCCGGAGGCCCGCGTCGCCCGCGCCGCCGTCGTCGCCGACAATGTCAACGGACTTGTCCTCGACAACATCGTCACCCGCTGGCCGGAGGATCCCGCCGCCGTCGCCGCACCCATGGCCGGTTTCTGGGGGCGCAACGTCGACCCCGGTCTCATCGACGCCCCCTTCCTCACCGCCAGCGCGGAGGGCATCGACACCATCCACCAATCCGGCTGCCGTCTCAACGTGCGTGCCCCAAAATGACCGCAACAACGGCTTCACCGCGCGCCTTTGTGCCCAATCACGCCTCCGTCAACCGCAACACGGTTGCCGCTCTCTTCTTCCCAACCGACTCGCCCCAAACAAACCGAACGCCCCCCAACCGCAACGCGGTTGCCGGTGACAGCCCATGGTCGACCGCAGGCCTACCATGGGATCCGCCGACCCACCAATCCAACCCTGAAAGGGTTGCGGGAACCTCAGACCAACAACAGAATCACAAAAAACGAGAGCGGGCTCAACACCGTGCTCAAGGCGATCGCTCCGGACGCAAGCCCCGCATTGCCGCCCATCTGCGTCGCGAGGACATAAGACGCTGCCGCCGTGGGCGATGCCGCCAGCACCAGCACAATCACCACATGAGCCCCCTCCAGGCCGAAGATTCGCGCCGTTCCGTATGCCAGCAAGGGCAACACCCCCGCCTTGATGACCGAAGCGAGGACAATCCCGCGCACATTCCCGCGCAGCCGCGCCGTCACAAGTCCGCCGCCGATGCAAAGCAGCGCGCCGGGCACGGCCAGCGCCGCGAGGGCCTCGAGCGTACGCGCGGGCACCGCCGGCAGCGGGCCGGCCGTCAAATAGAGGAGGATTGCGACGATGCTCGCAAGAATGAGCGGGTTCGTCACCAGACGGCGGAAGAGCAGCTTGCCCCCCGCCGCCACGCTTCCCCCGCCGGTCAGCTGTAAGGCCGCCACGGAAAGCAGATTATAGATAAGCATCGTCGGCCCGAAGACAAGGACTGCAAGGGCCACAAACTCCGCCTGCTCCGCCTCGGGGTAACCGGAAAACGCATACACGAGTATCGGGATTCCCACAAAGGCCAGATTCCCGCGGAATGATGCCTGCACAAACGTCCCGCCGTCGCGCTCCGGCAGCCGCGCCACGTGTGCCGTCGCATACGCCACCCCCACCGCGCACAGCGTCGCCAGAAAAAACGCCCCGCACAACCGCGGGAGCGCCCCGCCTTCCACCTCCGCCGCACTGACCCGCACAATGATCAGCGCAGGCAGCGCCACCCAATACACAAGTTTGTTCAGTTCGTCCGTGAACCCCGGCCCGAAGAAACCCCAGCGCACCAACCCGGCCCCCGCCGCAAGCAGCAGGATCACCGGCAAGATCGTCTCCAACGCAACCACCATTTCGCCACCCTACCCCCGCCGCTTTCCGCATAAAGGGAAAAACACACCGGCCCGCCGACGCACACAAGCATCCGCCGCCCCTCTTTGCCGCAACCGATGCACTTTAACCGAATGCGGCGATTACCGGCGAACGAGCGCGAGAAACTTCCCGCCCCACCGCACGAAGCGGCGGTACGCGCCGCGCTCCGAACTATCCACCTGTTGAATACAACACCCCCGCCTCACCGCGCGCCCGCAGTCTCCGTCATTTCCGCCTGTTCCTCTTCCTCTTCGCGGCGGTAGCGGTTTTCAGCGGTTTCGCGCGACGCAAAGGTGAGGTAGGCGGCAGGCACGATGAAAAGCGTGAGGAACGTCCCCGCGATCAACCCCCCGATCACGGCAATACCCAGCGGCATCCGGCTCTGCGCGCCGGCCCCGAGGGCGAGGGCGATCGGCAGCACGCCGAAGACCGTGGAGATCGCCGTCATGAGAATCGGGCGGAAACGCTTGGCCGCCGCGTCCGTGATGGCGTCGAATAGCTCGAGCCCCGCCCGCCTCCGCTGGTTGGCGAACTCGACGAGCAGGATACCGTTTTTTGTCACCAGCCCGATCAACATGATCAGCCCGATCTGCGAGAAAATGTTGAGCGTTTGCCCGAACATGAAAAGCGCGAAGAGCCCGCCCACAAGGGCGAGCGGAACGGTGAGCATAATGACAAAGGGATCCCGGAAGCTCTCGAACTGCGCCGAGAGCACCAGATACACGAGAATGAGGGCGAAAATGAATACCCAGATGAGACTCTGGCCCGCCTCCGCAAACTCCCGCGACTCCCCCGCAAGCTCGGTCGTGAAACTATCGTCGAGGAGTTCGCCCCCCACTTCGCGCATGGCGGCAATCCCGTCAGCGATGGTGTAATCGCCCGCGAGATTGGCGGAGAAAGTCGCCGAAGAAAAGCGGTTGTAGCGGTGAAGCACAGCCGGCGCGGTGGACTCTTCCAGAGTGACAAGGTTATCGAGAGAGATCGCCTCTCCCGTGTCCGTGCGCACGGTAATCGCGGAAAGATCGACCGGGCTGTTGCGGTCGCGCCGCTGCAACTGGCCGATGATCTCATATTGCTGCCCGTCGCGCAGGAAAAACCCGAAGCGCTGGCCGCTGAGCGCCGCCTGAATCGTCTCCGCGATCTCCGCCACGGAAACACCGAGTGCTTCCGCGCGCAAACGGTCGATGTCCACGACCAGCTCTGGACGGTTGAAGCGCAGGTTCACATCGACAAAGGCGAACTCCTCGCGCTCCCGCGCCGCGTCCAGAAAGCGCGGCAGGACGTCCTCCAGCTTCGAGAAGTCGGGATTCTGAACCACATATTGCACCGGCAGGCCGCGCCCGCCCGTGCTGATGGTCGGCGGTTGCCGCACAAAAATTTCGGCGCCGGGAATGGTCCGTAACCGCTGCCCGAGAGCGCGGGCAATTTCATTCTGACTACGATCCCGCTCGGAAGGATGCGTCAGGCGCACGCGGGCAAAGGCGGAATTCACCGTCGCACTCGCGCTGAAGCCCGGCGAGGTCACGGTGATGAGGGCGTTGATCTCGGGAAACTCATCAAGAACGATCCGCTCGATGTCCTCGACGATCTCCGTCATGTATTCATACGTCACACCCTCCGGCCCGGAGGCGGTGATGATCATGATACCCCGGTCTTCCATCGGTGCCAACTCCTCCGGAAGCAGCGACCACAGGTAGGCGATTCCCACGATACACCCCACGAAAAGCGGAACCGCTGCCCAGCGGTGACGCAGAAAACCGGCGAGCGCGCGCGAATACAGATTCCCCATGCCGCGGAAGAAAGGCTCCGTCGCGTCGTAAAAGGGGCGGCGCTTCGTGTGCCGCTTCAGAATCCGGGTACACAGCATCGGCGTGAGCGTCAGCGCCACAACCGACGAAATCGCCACCGCGCTCGCCAGCGTCACGCCGAACTCTTTGAAAAGCACCCCTGTCAGACCCCCGAGGAAGATGATCGGGATAAACACGGAGATCAGCGACAGTGTCGTCGCCACCACTGCGAGAAAGATCTCCCGCACGCCTTCGCGCCCCGCACGGAACGGACGCTCCCCGCTCTCAATGCGCCTGTATATATTTTCCAGGACAACAATGGCGTCGTCCACGACAAGGCCGATAGCGAGGACGAGGCCCAGCATCGTCAGCACGTTGATGGAAAATCCCGCGAGGAACATGACGAAGAAGGTCCCCACGAGCGCCACCGGAATGGTGATGAGCGGAATAAACGAAGCCCGCGCCTCACGCAGAAAGACAAAGATCGTCAGACAGACGAGAGCCATCGCGATGAAGATGGTCTGCTGCACCTCGGCGACGGACTCGCGGATGTATTCACTCGTATCGAAGCCGATACCCAGCTCAATGTCAGACGGCAGGTCGCTCATGAGCCCGTCGAGCCGGCTGTAGAACTCATCTACGATCTCGATCTGGTTGGCCCCGGTCTGCGGGCGCAACACGACACCCACCATGGGAATGCCGTCGCGCTTGAGGATCGTCCGCTGGTTGAGCGGTCCGATCTCCGCGTAGCCGACGTCACTAAAGCGGACCACACGGTCGCCCTCGCGCTTGACGACAAGGTTGTTGAAGGCTTCGGGATCGTCGCCGAGGCGGCTCAGCGTGCGCACCGACAACTCCACCTCGTCGCCCTCGATCTGTCCGGACGGTAACTCCACGTTCGCCCGCGCCAGCGCGCTGCGGATATCCGTGGGCGAAAGCTGGTACGCCGCGAGCCGAGCGGGGTCCATCCACAAGCGCATCGAATAGTCCTTGCGCCCCCAGATATCGGCCCTCGCCACCCCATCGATTGTCTGAAGCCGCGCGGCAAAAAGGTTGCGCGCAATGTCCGTCAACTCGAGGAGGTCGCGCCGGTCGCTGCGGATGTTCAGAAAGATAATCGGGTCCTCGTCGCCGTCGGCTTTTTGCACCGTGGGTGGGTCGGCATCGGGCGGCAGGCGGCGCTGTGCCGAGGCGACTCGGTCGCGCACATCATTGGCTGCTCGGTCGAGGTCGTCATTCAACCCGAACTCGACGAAAAGCGTGCTCCGGCCCTCCCGGCTCACCGAAGTGAGCGTGCGCACGCCCGACACCGTGTTGATTTCCTCCTCCAGCGGTTCGGTTATCTGGCTCTCGATGACAAAGGCATTCGCACCGGGATAATTCGCAGACACGGTGATGACCGGACGCTCCGCCACCGGATATTCCCGCACCCCGAGGAACTGATAGCCCGCCACTCCGAAGATGACGATGGTGATCGCGATGACCGTAGTGAAAACGGGACGGTAGATGAAGACCGATGAAATTTTCATAGTTGTGCCCTTCAGGATTCCTGCCGCCGAACCGACTGGCCGGAACGTAAGGCTTCGGCCCCGCGCACGACCACCTCGTCACCCATCTCCACGCCCTCGATAATCTCGACGTGCCGCTCCATCCGCGCGCCGATGCGTACGACGCGCTCCTCCGCCTTGTCGTCCTTCACGACAAACAGCCGCGTCTCCCGCAGGCCTGGGCGCAGCGCCGTCGCCGGAACGAGCACGGCGTCGTCGTTGACGGCAAAAACCAGCTCAATGACCGCAAAATTTCCGGGCAGAAGACGGGCGTCGTCGTTGTTCACGACAGCGCGGGCAGTGAGCGTGCGCGTCGCGGGGTCGACCTGCGGTTCGATCGCTTGGATCGTCCCTTCGCGCGGTTCCGTCAAGCCGCCCGCACTCACCCGGATCGAGAGCCCCTCGCGCAAGTCGCCCTGATGACGCTCCGGCACGGAAAAATCCACCTTCAGCTCATCGATGGCGTTGAGCACGGTGATGACCTCCTGGGGCGTCACAAAATCGCCCGGACTAACCCGCCGCAACCCGACCACACCGGAGAAGGGGGCGCGCACCGCGCTCTTCGAAATCCGCGTCTCCAGCAATTCCACCCGTGCCCTCAATACATTCAAACGGCTGAGGGCCTCGTCGTAGTCGCGCTGCGATGTCGCTCCCCGCGCGCGCAAGTCGTCGAGGCGCTCCTCGTTGCGCTCCGCCAGCGCCAACTCGGCCTGCACCGAGCGCAGCTCCGCCTGCAACTCGCGGTCGTCGAGGCGCAGGAGCGGCGTGCCCTCCTCGACAAAACCTCCCTCGCGGAAACCAACTTCGCGCACCACTCCGCTGATCTCCGGCCGCACCTCAATGCCCTCCCGCGCGAGCAGCGTGCCGTTCAGCCGCAAACTGCGCTCAAAACGCTGCGGCTCCACGATCTCCGTCCTTACCACAACCTCCGAGGGCGCTCCGCCACGCCCCGGACCCGGTCCAGCGGATGCAGAAGAGCCTTCTCCCCCCTCCCGGGCAAAGAAGAAATACCACCCGGCTCCGGCGAGAACCAAAACCGCAATAAGAATAACGAGAACACGACGCACCCTTTCAGACTGTTCCATCCGTCCGCGATATCAAGCCGCCCGCAAAGAATATGGCAAACACCGGAATGCAAGGGCGCACGGGCACGCGTGCGGCGCAAACCGTCTCAATCGTCGTCGTCATCCTCGGGCGGGAGTGGACGCAGGACGCGGAAGTACACCGTGCGCTTCTCGGGATGGATGAGGTCGAGCGTCAGCCATGCGCGCCCGTCGCGGATATAGTTCGACCGCCCGCTCTCCACCCATCCGTGTATGCGGGACAGCATGCGCACCTCGGAATCGTCCACCACGGCAAAGGCCGTGCGCTCGGAGCGCCCGTCCCCGCTCGCCAGCACCGAGTCAATGAGCCCGCGCGCGATTTCGCCGTGAAAGGCGGCTTCCTCCGGTTCGTCCACGGCCTGATAGACGCCGCGCAGCAACATATGCGCCTCGGCAAAGACAGGATTGCGCTCGATCATCTCGATGCCGAGGCGGCTCGCCTCACCCCACTCCTCCATGCGGAAAAACAAATCCGCCCGCGCCTTCAACCGCGCCAGCAATTCCGCCTCGTAGGGACGCGTCACCGCGTAGGCCTCGCGCAGCGCCGTGTAGTCGACGTCCGTGTCGCCTTGCATGAGGCGCTCCACCGAACGCAGGTAGACCCGCTCCGCCTCCTCCGCGCTCATCACCGAGGCCCATCCGCACGGCGCAAGCACCGCGACCCACAACCAAACATACCGCTCCTTCATGCCGCCAACATTCCCGCAAACCGTCCCGCCGACAAGCGCATCCGCACAAAGGAATTCACGAGGCGTTTTGGCTTGCCAAACCCACCGCCGGGCACACACCTTCCCTCCCCTTTGGAGCCGCCAGCCTAGCTCAGTTGGTAGAGCAGCTCATTCGTAATGAGCAGGTCGTCGGTTCGAGTCCGATGGCTGGCTCCACTCTTTGGAAGCGTAAAAGGCTGATAAACAGCGGTTTCGGGAGCGAATCGAACTTAACCCCCCTTTTCGAGGTAGACCGGTCCAGTCCGGCAGAGTCCGGTTTATTGGTGCATTTTTGGCAACCGCCACGGGCACAGCGAAGACCGACCGAGACAGAGTGACAGATTATCTGCTAATCTTGAACCATTGACCCGACCGGCTACTTGGCTTCCCTTAGGATGTTCGAATGGCAACGCTCGCTCCAGTTAAGCCGAACCCGGCTGTGCTCTCTTGGGCGCGGCGGGAGAGCGGCTACCCGCTGGAGCGTGTGGCCAAGCGGCTCGCCGTGAAGCCGGAGCGTCTGGCGGCCTGGGAGAACGGCGAGGTTGTTCCGACCCTGCGGCAGTTGCAGAATCTGGCCCGTTTCTATCATCGGCCCACCGGATTGTTCTTCCGTGCGACACCTCCGGCATTGCCTCCTTTGGCGGCGGAATATCGCCGCTTGCCGGGCGTAAGCCCCGGCGGGGAATCACCGGAACTGCGTTTGGCCATCCGGCAGATGTCCAACCGCCGCGAAACCATGCTGGAACTGCTCGAAGAACTCGGCGGAACCGTTCCCCGCTTTGCCTTGGAGGCCCACATCAATGAGGGACCGGAGCGGGCTGGGAAGCGTCTGCGCGAGGCACTGGAGGTCGGGCTGGAAACGCAGCAGGCGTGGGGGTCCTCGTGGCAAGCTTGGGCGTTTTGGCGGCGGGCGGTCGAAAACCTTGGCGTGCTCGTATTCCAATTTCCCTCGGTTCCGCTGGAAGAGGCCCGGGGGCTCTCGTTGCTCCGGCATCCGTTACCGGTTGCCGCCGTCAATCCGAAGGAAAGCAGCCCGGAAGCGCGGAGCTTCACACTGCTGCACGAAGTGGTGCACCTCATGTTGGCAAATGGTTCGGAGGAGCAGGTCGCCGCACGTGAACAGCGCCAAGGCGAGGACTGGTTGGACGTGGAGCGATTCGCGGAACAAGCCTCCAGCCATGCGCTGGTGCCTGAAGAGGCACTGCATGCGGCGATTCAAGGGCACGGATTGCCGCGCAATGACTGGGACATCGGCGACGTGCGGAAATTGGCCAAGACTTTCCGGATTTCTCCGTTGGCCGTGGCAACGCGTTTGCGAAGCTCCGGTTTCCTTTCTTGGTCGGCGTATCTCTCCTGGAAAGCCGGTTGGGAAGCCTATACCCAATCCCTCAAGCCGAAATCCGGGGGTTTCGCTACTCCCGTCGACAAGGCCTTGGGCCGCGCCGGTCGTCCCTTCACCCGCACGGTGCTGGAAGCGCTCTCAACGAACCGGATTGGTCCCGATGCCGCCGCGCGCTATCTGGGCTTGAAATACGAACACTTCGAAAAACTCAGGAACGCGCTGATCGTCCAACCGGGAACCGGAGGCTCGAATGACTGAAGAAGGTGTGCCCCAGCCTTCGGACGGACCGGTGAAGCCGCCCTATGTGGTGGACACGAATATTTTCATGGATTGGCAGGCGCGCTTTTATCCACCCGATGTGTTCGTTTCGCTGGTGGAGAAAATCGATGACCTGATCCAGCAAGGACGCTTGATCGCCCCCCGATTGGTCCGGGAGGAATTGGATGCTGTCGGGACCAATCAATTGACTGCCTGGGCGCAGGCAAGGGAAGCCGTCTGGATCCCCGATACGGCCATCGTCGAAGGCGCAGTCGCCATACAGAGTCAATTTCCCGGCCTACTCGATCCAAAGGCTGAATTCGAAGAGGCCGACGCCTATGTGATCGCACTCGCCCGGCAACAGGATGGCATCGTGGTGACCTCGGAGACACCGGCGGCGGAGAAGCGCAAACCCAAGCGGGAGTTCTTCATCCCCGATGTTTGCCGGGAGATCGGGCTCCCCTGTATCAATCTACTTGGACTCATGCGCCGCGAGAAGTGGCGGTTTTGACGGATACTTCCGCCTCCTCCTGTCTGTGCCCATCCCTGAAATCCGTGGTTAATATCTCGACCATCTACCCTCATCATTCTGCCTCTCCCAAATGACCACCGACACCATCATTTCCAAAGTCTGGAGTTTCTGCACCACCCTGCGCGATGACGGCGTGGGCTACGGGTACCTAGAGCCTGTCCCAAAAACCCGGAATCCGTAACGCCGGCCGGGTCCGGCGGTTT
>JAFIGH010000162.1 GCA_020831525.1 Opitutales bacterium | reverse complement strand
TTTTTCACCCGCACGGTGAACCTTTTCCTGCGTCGCTAATGATTAGGGCGGAAACGTACTTTTGCAAAGGAAGGCTTGAATCCGCGCCGGTTTTCTGCGACACCCCTAAAACGCTCTCCCTCACCAAGCAGCATTCCCCGGGCGAAAGGCGTCGGTCGTTTGATTGATGCCCGGCAGGTGCCCCAAGCGGGCATCCGTTCGCCGGAGGCCGTTTCCCGAGCCGGAGAGACCGTTCCCCTTCCGGCGGTATCGCCGGAAACAACCCCTAACCCAGATACAGTAGAGATATGCCGAACCCCCGATTCATCAATACGGCTGCGCTGCTCGCGGTGCTTGCCGCGACACCTTGCGTTCACGCCTCCCTGCCCGCGCACAACCCCGTCGCCGATTTCTACGGCGCCGAGGCCTATCCATGGACGGACGACCTTCCGTGGCACAATGTCGTCGACTTCACGTCTTTCAACGGCGCGGACAACCACGCGCGCTTCGAGGCCGCCCAGGATGCCGTCGAAGCCATGGGCGGCGGAGTGATTTACTTTCCGCCCGGCACCTACGAATTCACCGACCACCTCCATCTGCGCGACGGCGTCATCCTGCGCGGCGCGCAGCCCGCTCAGACCGACGCCAAGGAGCTGGATTTCGATCCGCCATCCAAGCTCGTCTTTCCGAAGTACCATTTTGTCGCCGAAGGCAACGGCACCCCCAACAACACCGCCTTCAAGTTCATCCGCGTCGCCCCCGACCACCTCGGCAGCCACATGGGCGCGGTCTGGCTCGATATCAACCGGGCGGGAATCAACGTCACCGGCGGTGAACCGGAGGCTCGGCGCAACCTCGTCTTCGGGGTCCGCAACAACAACGTCGCGGAGGCGTCCGATCAAGTGCCGATCGAAGACATGCACGGCTGGCAACGGCACAGCTGGCGGTTCACCCGCAACATCGGCGCCTATGCCTACCGCTACCTCCTTGTCGCCAACAACCGCGTGAACGACAAACACTGGCTGCAGCACCGCCGCATTGACGGGCGCGACACATTCGGCGTCGATCTCGACGATCCGGCATGGGAAGTCGACGACTTCGAACAACCCGGATACCTCATCCGCGAGCAGAACAACCAATGGGCCGACCCGAAACGCGAACTCGAAGGGCATCAGGCCGTCTTCAGCTACACCGACCATTACGGCATCGTCGTGCGCGGCAGCGGCGGCGGTCTCTGGGGAGTCCCGCCGAACGAGAACCCGACCGTCTTCCGGCGCGACAAGACGATCCGCGACAACTGGGTCTACGCCACCATGCGTGTGAAGATGCACACTTCTGGCTACGGCCTCGTCATCCGCGACAACATCCTGCGCGACCGCGAGGGGAAACAGCATTGGTTCCACCCCACCGGCCAGCGCCTCGTCAACCCCGCCAACACCCTCGAAAACCGCGGCATCGACTGGTCCGGACGCCATGTCGTCATCGAAGGCAACGACGTCGAGGTCCACCGCCACCAAATGCGTGAAACCCACTACCGGAGCGTCGACGGCGAAGCGATCCTGTACCAGGAATGCTGCGGCGGCAGCATCATCGACGGCATCACCATCCGCAACAACATCGTCAACGCCTACATCGGTCTTTACAAGGGTCCCTACCTCCGCAACGCCCTTATCGAAGGCAATACCGTGGTGCGCGGCCCGACGGCCGACAGTGGGCTGGGCATCTATGTCGACGCCGATACCAACAACCACCTGAACCCGGTCTACAACGTCATCGTGCGCAACAACACGCTCGACGGTCTGCCCATACGTGTACGCGGCAACCTCCGTCCCGACGGCGAACACACGAGCATTGTCCACGACAACGTCATCGACGGAGCGAGCATAAACATCATGGACTACGTTGCCGCCGAGAACAACACCCGCTCCAACGGCGACCCGGTCACTGCGACTCTCCACCAAGCCGTCTACGACATCCCGTGGGCACCGGAACTCGACGTGCGCATCTCGACGCACCCGGACGATACCCGCGGGGGCGAGGCCGTGCGGCTCGTTGCCTCCGTCGTCAACGACGTGCCGGTCGACCGCGTCGTCTTCTACGACGGCACCACCGAAATAGCCGAGTTCACCGAGCCGCCTTTCACGGACCTCGAATGGATCGGCGCCGCCTCCTCGGACGATCCTCTCTACTCCGCCGTGGCCTACCAACCGCCTGTGAGCGTCGACCGTGACTTCGTGCAATACACCTCTGAATTCCCGACCGCGTGGACCGGCGAAGATCCCGATCAAGCCTATTCCGCATGGCTCGAAGGTCACTTCACTCCGGCGGAACGCGACGATCCCGGTCTCCTCTTCCAAGATTTCAATGGCAACGGACAACCCGCCCTCCTCGACTTCCTCGTCGGGCGCGACCCCAAACAATCACACCCGCCCGTCGTACCGGAGATAGTCCACGGCGATGACGACTCCATCCGAGCGCGCTTCCGTTTCCGTCCCGCCCCACAGGTTGCAGCGGTCCTTGAGACCTCGAACGACCTCAGCACATGGACGCCCCTCCTCCAGTCCGGCGACTGGACTGTCGAAGCCGACGGAGACGAATGGATCCTCGAAGCAGAAGTCGCCTCCGCCGGCGACCCGGCGATCATCCGCGTGCGCGCGACGGCGCGATAGACAACTATATATCAATCGTTTTCCCGGCCCCCGCGGCGCGCGGCGGGGGCCGGAACGATTTTCGGCCATGTTGCGGAAGAGTGTGTGGCACACATACTCCCGCACGCTCCTACGGCAGAAAATAGAGCGGCTTACTGTCCAGCGGTACGCTGGTTCTCTTCCCGGACGAAACCGTATCGCCGAATGTATCCACTATTCGGCGACATCCTTCGGGAACCTGCACACGGACCGGCGATAACGTGTAGGCCACCGTTCCGCGGTCAAAGGCGAACCACACGGACCCGCCCCGCTCCTCACGGCGCAGAAAGACCGCGTCGCCAAGCGTCTGCGCAAAACACCGGAAGGCGCGGCACGGCAGTGTGTCCAGCGACTCGTCCCCCTCGTCCGCGAGGCCGAACCCGCGCGCCGCCAAGCGCCACCACCACACCCGCTCCACGCTCCCCGAGGTAAGGCTGATCAAGTAGTAACGCAGCATATACGCAGCGTAGGTCTCCACATCGACATGAAGTTTCGAATCAGCCTGCCCCGGAAAACGGTAGCCACACGTCAACGGAGAGTAGGTGTCCGCGCCGGTCCTCGGCCAGTTCGTTTCCGTCACATAAAATCCCCGTGTCCCGAAATGCCGCGCCATCGCCTGCCCAAGGCAACACTTCTCCACAAGCGAAAAGCCAGCCTGACGTTCTTCTGGAGCACCACGTCGGTCCACATAGAGGTGGCAGGACAATCCGTCCACGCCGACACGCATGCGGCGAATCAACGGTGTGAAATAGTGGTATTCAAAATCGTTCACACCGGGACCGAGAAATTGAATCCCGGGATACCTCTCACGGAGGCGGGGAACGCACTTCCAGAGGCAGCGGATCTCATCCAGGCGCCACATCCCCCACTTCACCCGGTTCACGGCGTGGCCGACTTCCACATAGCGCACGTAGTCCCCGACAGACTCCAAAGCCCTCTCCACAAACGCCGCCCATGCCCCCGGTCTTAGGAACGATTCCCGGCATTGCACCAGGCCCACGGACACTTCGTTTCCCGCAGACCGGAGTCGCCGTATGACCTCCGTCGCACGCCCGATCCCCGAGTCACCCTGATGTTGGCATATCCGGATGAAGACCGAAACAGCGGGCAAAGCGGTGAGGTAAGCGACATGCGCGTCCACGGCGGGATCCTCCGCGTCGAGTGACATGCCGATACGCCCGCCCATCTTCACGGGCCGCGTGAACGCCTCCGCAAGGCACTTCCGGTAGCACCTCCAGAGCGAAGGCAGTTTTGGCAGGTTCTCGCCGACAATACGGACAACATCGGTACGCGGGCGAAATTTGCGCCTCTCCGGGGCGTCGAGCACAACTGCGGGTTGGCCGCTACGGATGTCCCAAAGCCACGTATCGCGATAGTCTGGACTACCGCCGGGCTGACCGATGTATTTCCTACTCAATACATAGTGGCGGATCGGATGACGGTATTTCCGGCTCTCGTTGTGGATCGTCCGCAGCCCACGGTAAAACCGCTCCCAACGCGAGAAACCAACCGGCACGGGGCCGTCGCCGAAGTAAATGTGAAAGAAGACCCGACGAAAGAAGGACGGGATCTCGAGGTTGGCCAGATCCTGCGCCCGGCGGCGAAATCCGAGTGCGTTGTGCAAGCGTCCTCGGTTCAGATCGATAAAGCTGACATCAGTCCACGCCGCGCCGCTTCGTCGCATAAGGATATTCTGGCCACCAAGGTCATTGTGCTGAAAACCACTGTCGTGCATCTTCCGGACCTCCGCAGCCACGAGGCGCAGGAGCGCGGTGTAACGGTGGCAGTCGGGGTCTTCCCGCAGCAAACGCCGCATCTCAGCATACATGTCGGTCGCGTCGGCCACATATTCCGAGACAAAGTAGCTCTCCTTCAGCCAGCGCCCTTCCCATGTTTCGAAGAAACCGAGGGGCCGGGGCACGCCGACACCGTGGGCCTCGAGATGTTGCGCATTCTGATAAGCCCGCGCCGCCTTACTGCCGAACCACGAGTAATGAATGCTCCGCGCCCACGGTGGGATGGCGTAGGATTTTACACATATTGTCCGGTCTCCGCGAGCACCCACATCCAGCCGATAAAGTTGGTTGCGCATGCGGTAAATCGGCTTGCACTCGCCCCTTGCCACACGGCGGGGTATGTTCCGCACCCAATCATCGGACGTCGCCGCCGATACGACCGGACAAAACTCCCGGCGGCATACTGCGGCTCCATGAATCAGCATAGCTACTCATCCAACTCGGATTCACTTCTGATGCAAGCCTACGGTTGAAGCCGGAAAATCCTCCCGCAGCTCGTTCCAGCGTCCCCAGTCATCACACAGCAGCTTCCGCACAGCAGGCTGCACGGGCGTTCGCCGCGGCAAGAGGCATCCCCTTGACCAACTCCACCCGCGCCGCCCTTTGCGGTCTTCGCAGCCCGGCCAGCGCCCGCGCGCCGCCGCCTTCCGTCAGCCACTCCTCCCGGCCCAAAGCCCGGCCCCGCGTCATGAACCGCAGCCGCAGGCGCAGCAACTCGTGCGCCGCCA
>JAFIGH010000050.1 GCA_020831525.1 Opitutales bacterium | reverse complement strand
GTCCGCCAAACCACAGTAATTGTTGTCTAAACTGACAGTATTGGGCGGGACGCCCGCGCTCCCGGGGGATCACCTTCTTATCCGAGCGCCATTGCGGTCTGCCGATCCGCCGCACCGTGCCCCATCCAGACGCCTTCCAACCGCACTCTTTGAACAGGAGGACGCAGAGGGACCGGAGGGATTCTCCCGCTTCGACAAACCGCTGGCGCGGCTGCGGGATCCTGCGGGTCGCAGGAACAAGACACACCGCTTCTCTCCTCCGCGGTCTCTTGTTCCCTGCTGTAAACGATTTTCCGCAGGATGCACGTAACGCGGCCCGATCTTCGGGTCGCGGGGGGCATGCAGGCGGGCGGAAACTTCCGACAGGCAACCTGTTTTGGACGCAGCACGCCTTCTCTTCTTGGGCCAACGAACTCAGCAGGCGGGGTCGACGGAGGCGCGGCTCCGTCGCTACGTAGCGAATCTTCCGCGGAGATTTGACGGGGACCGGCGGACCCGCCTGGACAGTTGACGCCCGCGGAACCGTCGGTTGTGCTTCCGGCCATTATGCAGATGAGAAAACCGGCGGAAGTCGTCGCAGCCGGATTGCGCGTGGTGGAACGCGCCGGAAACCGGCTGCCGGATCCGGTGGTGTTTTTCATTGCCGGGATACTGTTGGTGATTGTGCTCTCGCATCTGGCGGCGCTTCAGGGTTGGCAGGTCCGGGAACTGCTGCCGGAGGTGACGGTCGGCGAGCACGGCACAGAATCGGTCGAATGGGCGGAAACGGGCGAGCGTTTCGAGGCAAGAAGCCTTTTGCGTTCCGACGGGCTCTATTGGATTCTCGCCAACCTCGTCAGAAACTTCGTTGAGTTCCCGCCCCTCGGGGTCGTCCTCGTCGCCATGCTCGGTATCGGACTGGCCGAGCGGGTCGGCTTGATCAACGCCCTGCTCAAGCGGGTCGTCGCCGTCACGCCCGGTGCCCTCCTGACACCGGCGATGGTCTTCCTCGGGATCATGTCCTCCCTGACGCTCGACGCCGGCTATGTCCTCCTCGTACCTTTGGCCGGTGCCATCTACCAAGCGGTCGGGCGGAATCCCATCGCCGGGATCGCCGCCACGTTCGCCGGGGTCTCCGCGGGCTTCAACGCGAACCTCCTCATCACCGGCCTTGACCCCATGCTCGCCGGGTTCACCGAAGCGGCCGCGCGGACCATTGAACCGGACTACCGGGTCAACCCGGCCTGCAACTGGTGGTTCATGATTGCATCGACGTTCGTCATCACGCTCACGGCGTGGGCGGTCAGTGCGTTCCTCGTCGAAAAGCGTCTCTTCCCCGCGTCCGGAGACACCGCCGCCGCTCCAAGCGAAGACTTCGCTCTCGGCACCGTGACCGACCAGGAACGGCGCGCGCTCCGGCGCGGCCTGCTCGCCTTCGCCGCCGTCATGACCGCGGTCGTGGTATCGATTTTTGTGGAAGGATTTCCGCTCCACGGGGCGGGCGGGCGCGGCTTTGCGCGCTGGGTGGACGCCATCGTTCCCATCATTTTCTTCGGCACCCTGATACCCGCCCTTGTTTACGGGATTTCCGCCGGAACCATCACCTCCGACCGCGACTTCGCGCGCAAGCTCGGCGAAAGCATGGCGGCCATGGCGCCAATCATCGTCCTCGCCTTCTTTGCCGCGCAGTTCATCGCCCTCTTCAACTACTCGGGCCTCGACCGTATGCTCGCCATGACCGGCGGCCAAATGCTCGCCCGGACGGAAATCCCCCTCGCCCTGCTGATCCTCGCCTTCATCGCGGTCATCATGTTCGTCAACCTTTTCGTCGGCTCCATGTCGGCGAAATACGCCATGATCGCACCGATCTTCATTCCCATGCTCATGGTCGCGGGCATCAGCCCGGAACTGACCCAGGTCGCCTACCGTATCGGCGATTCCGTGACGAACGCCATCACGCCGCTCAACGCCTACCTCGTCATCATCCTCACCTTCGTCCGCAAATACGCCCCCGGTTCCGGACTCGGCACCATCTTCGCCGCCATGCTCCCCTACACAATCGCCTTCACCATTGTCTGGTCCCTCCTTCTCCTCCTCTGGATGGGCATGGGTTGGCCCCTCGGCCCGGACGGCGCGTTGTTTTTCTGAAGCCCGCCCGCTCTTCCTCTTCGGCTTCCGGTCGTTGGGCGGACGTCGGCGCCCGCGCGCCATCCCCTAACGTCTTCGTAAGGACGACTCCCCAAGACCGGACTTCTTTTACCCTGTTTGCGCCAAAGCAGGCTGCCTTCACTTGACCGCCGTCGCGGAATTCCGGTATTTCCCCCACTTATTATGCGTATTGGCGCGGCAGGCTCGACCGCGCGGGTGGATTGATTTCATGCCCTTGCGGGATGGTTTGTGATATCGCGCGGCGGGTGCGGGGCCGATTCGGCGCGGCGGGTGGTGCCCACTCCTGTCTCACAGTTTATCGGCATCCCATGCGAAATCCCATGTCTCTACTTCCGCCGGTGCGGCGGGCCGCGGCGGTTCTCTTCTGTGCCGCGACCGTCTGCGGCGCGGCGCAGCACGAACAAGTGATCGACCTCTCTCCCGGCTGGAACGCCGTGTATTTGGAAGTCACTCCAAAGGACGGCGACCCGGCGTCGGTCTTCGAGGGGCTGCCGCTGGAGATGGTGTGGGCCTATTTTCCGTCCACAGGGCCGACAGAATTCATCGCCGATCCGGAAGAGGGGCTGTGGAATGTGCCGGGCTGGCATGTCTACCTTCCGGACCACCGCGAGGACGCCGCCCTCACGAACCTCCACGCCGTCATCGCGCCGCGCGCCTACCTGATCAAGCTCGGCGGTGAGACGCCCGCCACATGGACGGTCACGGGCAAGCTCGCGCACCGTGCGCCCGACTGGATTCCGGGCGGAAATACCCTCGCCGGCCTGCCCGTCGATCCCGAGCGCACGGTCAATTTCGGGTCATTTTTCCACCCCTCGGACGCCCACCGCAACCAGCCCTACCACCGGCTCACCCCGGAGGGCACGTGGGTGCGCGCACACAACAGCACGCCCATTTCACGCGGCGAGGCCTACTGGATCCACAGTACCTCCGCCTCCGCCTTTCACGGTCCGCTCGGGGTGACGGCGGAAACCGGGCGCTCGCTCGACTACGGCGAAAACACGGCCGATCGTGAGGTGCGCCTGCGCAATCATTCGCAGTGGCCGACGACCGCATCCCTCGCCGTGACGAACGACCTGCCGCTCCTTCTGGCGCAACCCGGCGAGAGCGGGAGGACGGAGTGGGAGCCGCTCAACGGTCACGAGATCGCCCTCGATCCCGGAGAGGAGCGCGCCCTCCGCGTCGGGCTGGACCGTTCCGGGCTCGCGGGGCCGGTCTCCGGTGTGCTCACCGTGACCGGCGCGGACACGCGGCACGACCTACCCGTGGAAGCCTTCGAACCCGGCGGCGCATCGCTGCAGGGCGACGGATTCTCGCCCGCGGGGGACACCCGCCACACCGGGCTGTGGATCGGAACCGTCACGGTCAACGCGGTGGGCGACGCCAACGCCCAAGATCCGACGGACCCACAACCGACTCCGGCCGATTTTTCGAAGCGCGTCATCATCCACGTGGACGCGGGAGGCGCAGCCCATCTCCTCAAGGAGGCGATCCTTCTCTGGCAGGACGGCGAGACTGCGGAAGATACGGGCGAGACCCTCGCACCCGGCCAATACGTTCTCATCTCCGACCACGACCTAATTCCCCATTACAAGGGCAGCGTACTGCGCGACGGCAGGCCCTTCGGCCACCGCGTGAGCGCCGCCACCTTTGATTATGAGGGCACTGATCTGCTCATGCGGGGTGCCTTCGGGGACGCCCTCCTTGCCGACATCGCGGTGGCACGCGACCTGCCGACCAACCCCTTCCGCCACACCTTCCACCCGGACCACAATCACCTCGACAACGAGCAGCAACCCCGCGGCGACACCTCCGTCGGCCGCGAGGAAGTGTGGCCCGTCTACCGCGAGATCGAACTTGTCTTTGAGGACGACGCCTCCACCGCTTCCGTAAGCGGCCGCCGCGCCGCCCGCGGCATCTACCGCGAAACGCTTTCGAACCTCCACCGCGAACCGATCCACCTGCGCGGCACCTTCGAACTGCGCCGCGCCAATCCCATCGCCGAGTTGAACCCGCAACCCTGAGCCCGCCGTCATGAACTTTTCGCGACTTCTCCGACCGGTCCGACCTTCCATTCTCACGCGCGCGCTGGCCGTCTGCGCGCTGGCCGCCACCGCCGCTCTGTCCCCGCCCGAGGCGAGCGCCTTCGTGGAGCAGACCCCCGCCGCCGTCTCCGTGCGTATCGACGGCGGATCGCAGGACCGGGTGCATGACACACACGTCGACACGGCGGGCAATATCTACATCGTGGGCGAATTCAATTCCTCCACTCTCCGCATCGAACTGTTCGGCGAAGCAGACTCCGACGCCCCCGACGGCAACATCGTCGAACTCGCCACCGCCTCGCAGGACCGGCTCGGCGGGGGGCGCAAGCTCTTCGTCGCCAAACTCGATCCGGACGGCGAGCCGGTCTGGATCAACACGTCTTCCGGAAGCGGATCATCGTCCGCAACCGGCGTGGTCACCGATGAGGATGGAACCGTCTACATCACCGGCTGGTTCCGCCCGGGAACGACCATCGCCGGGACGGTGCGGAATCCCGAGTTCGACCACGAGCACGCGAGCAGCCACGCTGTCCTTGATCAGAACCTCTTTGTTGCGGCAATCAGCGGCGGCGGGAGCTGGCAATGGTTCCGCCAGCTCAAGATCGGCACGATGGGTGCCCGGTCTGTTGAAGCGGGCGCGACCGCCGTTTCCATTGACGGCAACCTCTCGCTGAGTACGGGAAACCTCTTTCCCGGTAACTCCATCGCCCTCGACGACGACGGAAACCTGTATGTGAAGGGCCACGTTGCCTCCAACACCCTCGTCCCCGGCTCCCTGCCCGCCTGGGCCTCCCCGCAGCCCGTTTATGTAGCTGGCCTTACGCTGGAGGAGGACGGCCCCATGGACGTCATCCTTTCGTCCGTGTTCTATTCGCCGGTAACAGGCGATCTGCTGGAGCACGAAACGATCAACAACCCGTTTGTTGCCAAGCTGGGCGCGCCCGCTTTTCCAAACGAACCGGGCAGCCGCGAATGGGAGTGGATCCACGCTCTTTACCAACCCGGAGAAGTCGTCCCCACGCCGTCACCGGAGCTACTCGATGATTTCGGCGCAAGCAACATACCCTACCTCGGCGCTTCCGGCGACGGAAACGTGTATTTCGCCGCCGATTGGACGGGTACCCTAGTCCGCGACGGGACCAGCTATGAAACCTCGTCCCGCAACGCCCTCGTCGTCGGGCTCTCCGGTCAATCGGGTGAGACATCCATGGTCGCCGCCGTCGCTTCCCCAGGAAACACTCAAGTCACAACGATTCACTACGAAGCCGACGAGGAAGCGCACTACGTTGGCGGTGCCACACAGGGAAACAGCGATCTTACCTTTCAACCGGGTCTCGGGACGGTCACCGCCGGTTCCGGTGCGAATTCCGCCGCCTTCATAGCGCGCCTCGGTCCCACCGCCGAATGGAGCTGGGCGGAAACACTGGAATCCGGCAGCCGCCTTTCCATGACCAGTCTGCGGCGCGACCCGGTGGGTAGTTTCATCGTATCCGGAAGTTTCCGGGCGGACTCCGTAGACTTCGGTGAGCATACCGTGGAGAAGCATCCCGACGTTCTCGAAGCGCCCTTCCTTGCGAGGCTCGGCGTCTCTGGAAACGACCGCGATTGGTCGTGGGCCGTCGCACCGAACGTCGTTCCGCGGTACTTCCATACGTTTCATATTTTCCAAGGTCACCAGTGGGAACCGATTGCAGCTTTCCACGACGGCGGCCTCTATATCGGACCGGCGGGCAACCTCATCTGGATCGCCCGTTCCGGAGAACTCCTCGACCGTGCACGCAATCTTCGGACCATCGCTTCAATCGAAGGTGTCGAGGCCAATTTTCTTCCTCCTTACGTCCTCAGCGACCGCGATTCGGACCACGACAATTTAGGAGGGGGCCCGGACGCACTCAGCGGACACGGCGCGCTGCTCTGGTCCCTATCGCTCGACGGCGAGCCGGTCGACGCATTCTCCCCCGTCGGCACCCACATCGCCGGGCAGGAGATCCCGCCGCCCTCGGGTGCCTGGGTGGACGGCGACGGCCGACCCCTCGAACCGGAGATCGCCGCGCCCGACGGTTCCACCATCAACCAGGCGCAGCACTTTTACTGGGATAGCTACGCGCGCAAGCTCTACGCTGTTTCTCCCGTCATCGCGGAGATCGCTTGGCGCGTCTCCTCCGACCTGACCGATGAGGCCCGTGTCACCGAGGTCGCGAGCATCCGCTGGCCTACCCCCGGCCAAGGGCTCGTGACCCACGCCGGACTCGCCGGAGAGAGTGGCGACGAACCGGCGGTCGACCTCAATCCGCCGGAGGGCGGCCATGCCTTCGCCACCATCCTGTTTTCCGAAACCGATGTGAGCCAGACCGCCGAGGCCCGCTTTGCGCCGGGTGCGCCGGGACACACGACCTTTCTCTACTACGAGGGCGACTCGGTCGCGCCCGGCAACGCGCCCGCCCGCCTCTCCGTCGTGCGCACCGTCGACTGGAGCGAACTCATCACCGAACGCGAAGTGGAATCCGCCGTCATTGGCCTTCCCGTCGACGAAACGGCTTTCGACCACGACGACCCCGCCGGGGGCAACGGCTTCGTCATCCACCCCAACGCGCCCATCGACGGCGCGGACCCCGACCCGGTCCATCTGCGCGAGACCCGCGAAGGCCCCATTATCCCCGTCAACACCTCCGAACCGGAAGGCGTGCCCGCCCTCGACATCATCTGGTACCGCCCCGACGACATCGGCGTGGGCTGGCCGTCGACCGCCGTGCGCTACGAGCCCGAATGGCCGGAGGACACCGACCACATCATCATCGCCAGCGGCCTTGGCTCGGAGCTCGAGTTTTCCACTACGGTGGACGACGAGACGTTCACGAGCGCGCAGCCCGTTCTCACCGGCGACGCCTTCGAATCGCCCCGCGTCTACCACCAGCCGGACCGTTCCCTCCCCGGCTACAACCCCAACGAGGAGCACGCCGTCATCCGGCCCTCGCAGCAGACCGAAGAGCCCGCCGTCTTCGCCCTGCGCAACGACCTCAACCACATGGGCGGCTACACCTCGGAGCCGTATGTCCTCCTCAAATACCGCGATCCCGCCGACGACGGCGCGTGGCGGTTCCGCCCCTACCGCGTGCATGTGGAAGGGGGCGTCACAGCGGAACGCTCTTTCGATCCACCGGCGGACGAGCCGCCCTTCATCGCGACAGGTGCCACGCCCCGGTATTTCTTCGACGACTACACCGCCGAGGCGGGCGAACTCATCGTCCCCCCCTACCCGCTTCCCACTGTCGGCACCTGCCCGGAGACGGACGGCGGGGGCGACGCCTTCTGGGTCGATGTCAACGGCGATGTCTGGGCGCGCGCCGCCGGCGAAATGGTGGCCCGCCACTGGTATCCGCTCCTCGATACGTTTTACCTCCCCGGCACGGACCCGGAAGACCTGCCGACGTGCGTCCCGTGGCTCGAATACTACGACGAGGGCCCGAGCGCCACGCCGCCGGGCGAAGCCATCGAACTCCGCTACACCGTCACATGGCCCGACGAGGTGGAAACGCTGCGCGTGGGCGACACCGTGACCTCCGCCAAGGCGGGCCTTCCCGGCGTCATCGACTGGGCGGCGGGCACCCTCATCTTCGACGAAAACGAACCCGCCCTCGGCCACGTTGAACCGGAGATCGCCGCCACCGCCGATCCCCTCAAGACCGCCGCCCGCCTCATGGACATCGTCTCCGAGCGCTCCGTGTCCCTCGACGGCGTTGTCGACGGCCTCACCCTCGTCCTCGCCGACGGAGCGACACTCGACCTCGATCCCGCGCCGGGCGGCTACTTCCGCATACGCGGTCTGCCGCAGAGCCTGCGCGAACGCCTCCGCCTCAACGCGCAGGACGCCGACGACCTCCGGCTCGCCTTCCGGGGCGAAGAGATCACTTATGTCCTGCCCTCCGTGCGCCTGCCCAACATCCTCACCGCGCCCGAGCGCGACGGTGCGCTCGCCGTCGGCGATGGCTCGGCGGCATGGGAGGATGCCGTGGAGCGGCTCTTCCTTAAATCCCGCAATCCCAACGGCATCGACCTCAGCGGCGACGGCGAGCCCGATGATGCCATTCTCAGCGGCATCGTGCGCGACGACGACGACAACCTGCGCTTCGAGGACCTGCCCGGCAACCTCGGCCTCACCGCCGGTCTCGCCCAGGGCACCGGCTACATCACCCTCGCGGAAAACAACGACCCCGATGCCGGCGGCCCCGTCTCCCTGCACATCATCCGCGTGGAAATCCCGCCCGCCGACGGGCGCATCTTTGTCATTCCCAGCGTCAACGCCCTCGAAGAGCGCGTGTGGGTGCGCCACGCCTTCGACTTCGGCGGCGATCCCTCGCACATCGATTTCGAGTGGTATTACATCTTCGCCGAAGAGGGCACCCCGCCGCCTCCGCCCGCCCACGATAATCCGCAGGGTGACGGCTGGATACCCCTCGCCGATGGCAAGGGGCTGCACGAGATCACCATCGGCGGCCCCGGTCTCCTCACCCTCGGCAACCTCTGGGTGCTCGCCCGCACTTCCGGATACGCCAATCTCAGCGACACCGGCGATCCCTTCGCGAGCGACTGGATCGGGCAGAGCGAGACCAGTCCCGAACCGGAGCCGCTCCTTGTGCAGGGCTGGATTGACCGCGTGCTCGAGGGCATCAGCCTCTTCGAGCAGCGGGTGGAGGATTTCCACAGCTCGCCTGTCGAGTCCTACGTCACGACCATCGGCCAGGCCGGTCAGCGTTTCGAGGGACCCGTCGCCCTCTCTGACGACCCGGAATTCATCCAGCAAGTGGGGCTCATCGAACTCTACGAGACCGTCCTGAGGCGCGGCATGGCGCTGAGCATCGAGGCGTCCGACCCGGCCACCAACGCAGCCGTGAACAACGCCCTCCTCCGCGCCGCCACCCGCATCGCCGACCTCTACATGCTCCTCGGCAACGAGGCCTACGCCGACGCGCAGGACCCCACCATCGGCTTCACCACCTCCGACGGGGAGGTCGGCGCCCTCGCGCCCGCCCTCCACGCCTTCGCCAACCAGCAGCCCTCCCTCCTCCACGAGGAACTCGCCCTCCTGCGCGGACGCGACGGACGCGGCGCGAGCGTCTCCGTCGCCCCCGTCTACAACCGCCTCTTCTGGAACTTCACCGGCGGTATTGAGGGCGAGCCCGCCTACGTGCAGAACTACGGCATCACCGACCAGACGGGCGACGGCTTCATCACCGAGGAAGACGCCCGCGCGCTCTTTCCGCAGGGCCACGGCGACGCATGGGGCCACTACCTCACGGCCCTGAAAAGCCACTACCGCCTCCTGCGCCACCCCGAGTTTCAATGGGTCCCCCGCTCGCAGGCCACCACCGTCGGCGGCATCGCCATCGAGGTCGACTACTACGACGAGCAGAAATTCGCCCGCGCCGCCGCCGCCCGCGCCCGCGCCGGGGCGGAGATCGTCAACCTCACCTACCGCAAGGAATACACCGCCGATCCCGCCGGCCAGTGGCAGGGCTACCGCGATCCCGACCGGGAGCGCGCATGGGGTGTCGACGACTGGGCGCGGCGCGTCGGCCAAGGCGCTTACTTTGATTGGGCCGTGGCCAACGCCGTCCTCCCCGAAAACCACGGCACCCACCTCAATCCCGATCTCGGCGAAGTCCCCTCCGGCCTCGCCCGCATCGACCGCGACACCGTCGACGCCCTGCGCGAAATCCCCGCCGCCTTCGCCTCCGTGCAATCGCGCCTCGATGAGTCCGACCGCGGCCTCAATCCGCTCGGCATCGCCGAGGGCGACGCCATCCCCTTCGACATCGATCCCTCGCGCGTGGACGATGGCGAGACCCACTTCGAGCAGGTCCTCGACCGCGCCCTCTCCGCCGTCGACAACGCACGCCTCCTCTGGGACCACGCCAACCAGCTCTCCAACCGTCTCCGCCGCCTCCAGGTCACGGCCGACGACTTCGCCCGCGAAATCGACGAAGAGGAACTCCACTTCAAGAACCGCCTCATCGAAATCTACGGCTACCCCTACTCCGGCGACATCGGCCCCGGTCGGCTGTACCCAAGCGGCTACGACGGCCCCGACCTCTACAACTACCTCTATGTCGACACCGCCTCCGTTCTCGGCTCCATCCCCGCGCCCGACTCCATGATGACGGCCTACTTCGACGCCATGCGCTTTGGCGTGCCGGAGGGGGCGACCGGCCTCGACGAGGTCTACGCCCACTACTTTGAAACCGACGCTCCCTCCGTGCAGACCTACGACAGCGCGGACAACCTCCTCGAGATCGACTACCCGCTCAGTTCGCGCGAGGACACAGGGACGGGCTGGCGCTTCCAGGCCACCCCGGACATGGGCACCCGCCGCGCCCCCGGCGAAATTCAGGTCGCCCTCCAATCCATGGTCGAACTGGAGGTGGAACTGCTCGCCGCGCTCGACGCCCACCGCAACCATGTCGCTTCCATTGAGGACGCCCTCGACCTCCTCCAGGCGCAGTTCGGCCTCCAGGCGCAGCAGCTCGAATTGCTCGACAAACAGCGCGGCACCATCACCACGATGAACAAGGTCATCGCCGCCGCCTACGCCACGCAGGCGACAATGGAATACACCCGCGAGGTCACGGCCAACGTGTCCGAAGCCGTCGTCGAAGCCTTTCCCACCGTTGTCGGGCTTGCCTCGGACGCCACCTCGACGGCGCGGTCCCTCGTTCTCATCACCGCCGCTGCCGCCGACGCCGTCATGGGGGGCATCTCCGTTTCCGCCGACATCACGCAAAACACCCTCGAACTCGCCAAAGAAAAAGTTGAACTCACCACCGCCCTCGAAATCCAGAAGACGGATTTCGCTTTTGAGGTCCAGCAGCGCCTCAAGGAGATCGAGGAACTCGTCCGCTCCGAGGTGGCCTACCGTATCGACATCTTCCAGAAGCGCCTCGAACTCGACTCCGCCCTCGGGCACGTGCGGCAGGCCGTCGCCGAGGGCGACCGCATCCTCGAAAAGCGCGCCGCCTTCCGCCGCCGCGTCGCCGGAGCCGTGCAGATGAACCGCTACCAGGACATGACCTTCCGCATCTTCCGCAACGACGCCTTGCGCAAATACCGCGCCACCTTCGATCTCGCCGCGCGCTACACCTACCTCGCGGCCAAGACCTACGACTACGAGACCAACCTCGCCGGCGGTGACTCCGCCTCCGGAGAACGCTTTCTCAACGACATCATCCGCCAGCGCTCCATCGGACAGTTCATCGACGGCACACCCCTGCACGGCAGCCACGGCCTCTCCGACCCGCTCGCCCGCATGAAGCAAAACTTCGCCGTCCTCAAAGGACAGCTCGGCTTCAACAACCCGCAGGTCGAAACCGGGCGCTTCTCCCTGCGGCGCGAACTCTTCCGCATCCGCGACGCCTCCGACGAGGCATGGCGCGACACCCTCGAACGCCACGTCGTTGACGACCTCTGGCACGTGCCGGAGTTCCGCCGCTACGCCCGGCCCTTCGCGCCCGAGGCGGCAGGCCCGCAGCCGGGCATCGTCATCCGCTTCAGCAGCGACATTACCTTCGGGCACAACTTCTTCGGCCGCACCCTCGCGGGCGGGGACTCCGCCTACGATCCGAGCAATTTCTCCACAAAGATCCGCTCGCTCGGCGTGTGGTTCGAGAACTACGACGGCACCGGCCTCTCCGCCACCCCGCGCATCTACGTCATCCCCGTGGGCATGGACCTTCTGCGTTCGCCGCGCGGCGACACCCTCGCCACGCGCGAGTTCCAAATCCTCGACCACCGCATACCCATTCCCTTCCCCGCCGGCGGCACCGACCTGACCAACCCGGCCTGGATCCCCACGGTCGACTCCCTCGACACCGCCCTCGGCACCCACCGGCGCTACTCGCGCTTCCGCGCCTACCACGACGGCGGCTTCGACCTCTCCGAGATGGTCGCGAACAGCCGCCTCATCGGCCGCTCCGTGTGGAACACCGAATGGCTCATCATCATTCCCGGCGGCACCCTCCTCGCCGACCCCGTGCAAGGCCTCGAAACCTTCATCGGCGACAGCGACGGCACGGGTGTGCGCGACATCAAAATCTTCTTCCAAACCTACGCCTACTCCGGCAACTGAGGCCAGACGTCATGCGCATACCCAACACACTCCGCGCCGCCGGCGCCCTCGCCCTTTCCACCGCCGCCCTGCACGGCGGTTTCGCCGAGCCGCCCGTCCTCCTCCACGGCAAAGTCCTGCACCGGGGCGACGGCTACGAACTCCTTCTCCAGGAAGGCAGCCTCGAATGGTCCGTCACGCCGCACGGCGACGCCCCGCCCTTCACCCTCGAAACCGCCCTCCAGCCCGTCGGCGACACCTTCTCCTATCGCCTCGAAATCCCCGTCGAGCGCGTGCCCGGCGGCTTCACCGTTCACGCCGCCATCGAAGCCGCCGCCGATCCGGCCCCGGTCGCCCTCGGGCAACCCGCCGTCGACGGCCACGGCGCGCAAATCCTCCTCGCCGACGGCAGCGAAGCCGACCCCGTCTTCCACTACGCCGAGGCCGACCGCGGCAAAATCCTCCGCCTCGACCTCCTCCTCACCCACCCCTTCGAAGACACCTCCGGCGACGGCCTCCCCGACTGGTGGGCGGAGCTTCACAGCCTCGATCCGTTCGACCCCACCACGGCCACCACCGATGCCACCGGCGACGGCATCGAAAACGTCCGGCACTACCAGATGGGCACCAATCCCAACGTCTTCTTTGCCACCTACGCGGCATGGGCCGCCGACCACGCTCTCACCGGCGACGACGCCGCCCCCGGAGCCGACCCCGACGGCGACGGCGTGAAAAACCTCATCGAGTTCCTCCTCGACACCGACCCCAACGTGCCCGACCGCAGCCTCGCCGCCAAGCGCCTGCGCAGCGACCCCGCCACTTCCGCCGACGATCCCGCCCTCCACCTCGAATGGGCGCAGCCCGCCGTCCCGCGCTGGGGCCTCGAAATCATCGTCGAATCCAGCCCCGACATGATCGAATGGTCGCCCGTCCGCACCATTCAGCTCACCGAATCCACCGACATCAACGAACTCATCGTCCCGGAGGAAAGCGGCGGGGGCCGCTACTTCCGCCTCGCCGTGCGGAAGGTCGAGTAGTGGAAGCAATCCTCACGTTGTGCCGCAGAGCCCGCCTGTCCCTGCGCCGGTTGCCGCAGAGCGTGGCACAGACATTCCTGTCTGTGGTTCCGTTGCCGCGGAGCGTGACACAGACATTCCTGTCTGTGATTCCCTTCCCGCCGCAGACAGGCAGGAATGCCTGTCTCACGTTGGGCCTGCTCGCCCTCCTCGCCGGCTGCGGCGGGCCCGCCGAGGATGAAGTGGTTATCGCCCGTGTCGCGGGCGAACCCGTCACGCTCACCGAGTTCGAAGAGTGGCTGGTCTTTCAAGGGCATTCCCCGGACGCCGAAGCCTCCGCCCGCCGCTTCGACGCCTTCATCGAACACCGTATTCACCTGGCGGAGGCCCGCCGCCGCGGGCTGCACGAAAATCCGGAAATGCAGCAACGCTTCGAGCGCATGCTCGCGCAGACCATCCGCACGGAAATAGAAGAATCCCTCCCCGCCCCCGCCGAGCCGCCCGAGGACGAACTCCGCGCCCGCTACGAGGCCGGGGCCGACACCTTTCGCGTCCCCGGCCGCGTGCGCACCGCCGTCATCTTCATCGACGCCCCCGCCACGATGGATGCCGCCGCCCGCGCGGAGCACCGGGCCCGTGCCGAGAGCATCCGCAGCGAACTCGCGGACCTCCCGTCCGGCGACCGCACGCGCCGCTTCGCCGAACTCGCCGCGCGCCACTCCGCCCACCAGCCCACGCGCTACCGCGGCGGCGACCTTGGATGGTGGGTCGAGGAGACGGAATTCCCCGAGTGGCCGGGCGGGGTCGTCGAAGCCGCCTTCGACCTCCAGGAACCCGGCGGGCTCAGCCCGGTCATCGACACCGACGACGGCTTTTATCTCCTCCGCCTCATCGAGCGCGACGAAGCCCGCCAGCGCTCCTTCGAAGAAGTCCGCCCCCAACTCACCCGCGACTGGATCCGCGACACCCGCCGCCAGGCCGAAGAGCGCTCCCGCGAAGCCCTCCGCGAACGCCACGCCGTCGAAACCTGGCCGGAACGGCTTGGTAGGGCCCGACCGGCACAGACTGAAGACCCGTAGAGCAAAGCCATCGCACGGGGCTCACGGAGACATTCGCCGTATCCCCGCACCTCCGGGAGGGACAGGCTTGTTTCCTTACCTGAACGGTAAAGCCTGCACAGCCATGGCAAGGGGAAGTTTTGTGCCTTATTCTCCCTGCCCGAGAGAATAGCCGCGGTTGCCGTCGAATGTATAGAGGTGCTCCGTCTTGATGAAGTCGAGGCCGGCCTCGGTGACGCGTCCGAGAAGGGCGATGATGTCCGCGTGGGACGGGTGCGCGCCTTCGCGGGCGGTGAAGCGGCAGCGCCAGTGGTCTGTGCAGTAGACACCTTCCATCCCGGTCGGGTAGACAGCCACCCCACGGTTGGAGATCATCTTCAAGGCGAAGGTGTCGCCCGCGAGCGGTTCCACTCTTTTGCCGAGGGCGGCCGGATCGCGGTTGCTATCGTCCCAGTCGAGAAAAACATCCACGCCGACCAGCTCTTTCTTTTTGCGCGGAATCGACGGGAGCTTTACTTCGATATCGCGGTGGCCGAAGGCAGCGGTGCGCAGGTGGCGCGGTTTCTCACCCAGCCGCTCAATGACGGCGTTGGCGAAGGCGCGGGTCCCGAGGCGCTCTTTCGACACCTGCTCCTTGAAGACATCGACCGTGTGCATGCCGTCTTCAAGCGTGCGCAGCCATGCATTGCGTATGCGCTCGGCGACATCCGGCTGGCCGATGTGAACAAGCATCATGACAGCCGCCGTGAGGAGGCCCGACGGATTGGCGATGTCCTTGCCCGCGATATCGGGGGCGGAGCCGTGCACGGCCTCGAACATGGCCGCGTCGAATCCGATGTTGGCCGATCCCGCGAGCCCCACCGAGCCGGATACCAGCGCCGCGATGTCGCTGACGATGTCGCCATAGAGATTGAGCGTGACAACGACATCAAGATCCTCCGGGCGGGCGGCGACAAGGGCGGCGCCTATGTCGATGATGCGGTGCTCCGTTTCAATCTCAACGTAGCGCGGATCCTCGGCCACCTCTTCGAAGACGCGCTGAAAGAGCCCGTCGGAAATCTTCATTATATTCGATTTCGTGAGGCAAGTGACCTTCTTCCTGCCGTAGGCGCGGGCATACTCAAGGGCGTATCGGCAGATCGCCTCGCAGCCGGGGCGGCTGATGAGTTTCAGCGCCTGTGTCACCTCGTCGGTCTGCTGGTGCTCGATACCCGCGTAGAGATCCTCCTCGTTCTCGCGGATGATGACCATGTCGATGTGCGGAAAGTGCGTCGGCACGTAGGGATAAAACGAGCGGCACGGGCGCACATTGGAGAAGAGGCAAAGCCCCTTGCGGATCGTCACATTGAGGCTTTTGTACCCGCCGCCGAGCGGTGTTGTTATCGGTGCCTTGAGGAAGATTCGGTTGCGGCGAAGGCTGTCCCACGAATCCCCCGTAATACCGGAGGAATGACCCGTCTCGTACACCTTTTGGCCGATCTCGATTTCCTCAATGTCGAGCCGCGCCTCCGCTGCCTTGAGAATGCGCAGCGTGGCGTCCATGATCTCCGGCCCGATTCCGTCGCCGCGGGCCACCGTGATCTTCCGATTTTCTACCATAGGAGAAAGGGTTAGCGCCTGCCGCCCCGGCCGCCAAGCCGAAAGCGCCTCAGCCTGCGCAGCGGGTGGAGAAGGCCGCGAGGCGACCGCGCAGTTCTTCAAGCGGACGGAGAGCGCGCGACCAAAAGGCAGGCTCGTCGATGGCTTCGCCGAGCGTCCCGCGGACAAGGTCTTCGCAATTCATTTGCCCGGAATGGGCGAGAAAGCGCTCGTATTCGCCGAGGAAGGACGACCCCTCCTCGCGAAACCGCGCGAAGAGCGACTGGCTGAGAAGGTAGCCGAACGTATACGGAAAATTGTAGAACATCACGGCGTCGGCGTAGAAGTGCTGTTTCGAAGCCCAGAAGAGCGGGTCCGCGCCGTCTTCGCCGAGGACGTCACCGAAGGACCGCTTCTGCTCCGCGACCATCAACTCCCGGAGACGCCGCGCGGGCACAAACCCCTTTCGGCGATCTTCGTAGAATCGTTTCTCAAAATAAAAGCGAACGGGAAGCTCGAGGGTGAAAATAACGGCGCGGCGGAGGTCAGTATCGAGCAAAGCAAGCTTGCGGTCCGCGGAGAAGGCGTCACTTTCGAGAACCCCTTCCACAAGAATCATCTCGGCGAATGTCGAGGCCGACTCGGCAAGCGTCATGGGGTAGCCCGAGGCAAAGGGACGCACCTCGCGGAGTAACCTTGAGTGCCATGCGTGACCGACCTCGTGCGCGAGCGTGAGAACGGAGCCGAGATCCGCCTCGTAAGACATGTAGACGCGGCTCTCCCCGTTGAAGCGGGAAGTTGTGCAAAAGCCGCCGGGACGCTTGTTCCGGCGCGGCGAGTGGTCGTACCAGCGCGCCTCCAGAGACTCGCGGAAGAACGCGCCCAAGGCGGGATAAGCCGAGGCAAAGGCGTCGCCGACTAAGCGGCAGCCCGCGTCCCACTCGAGAGGCGGTTCGTTCTCCGGTTCGATGAAGGCGGGCGCGGCGAGATCGCGGTAGGACACATGCGGCTCACCGAGCAACTGCGCACGGTAGGCCCCCAACGCCCGCAGAGCCGGGGCGGCATCGTTGATGGCGGTGAACATCGCGTCGAGCGTTTCCCGGCGGAGGCGCGCACCACGGCAGGCATTGTCGAGGAAGTGCTCCACACCCCGCTCGCGGTCGAGGGTAAGGCGCGCGCCCGCAATGGCGTTGAGCGCCCGTTCGCAGACCGATTCATAGCCGGCCCATGCCTCGTTGCCGCCGGTGAACGCCGCCTCGCGCACGGCGCGGTCGGGCGAGGCGAGCAAGTTGGCACGCCGCGCCATGGGGACGCGCTCCACCGTTCCGTCCGCCGACGGCACGGCAAAGGTCAGGTCGCCGCTCAAGCGGGAGTAAAGCTGGTTCCATGCCTTCGTGCCGTTTACGGAGAGGGCGGCACTGAGCGCCTCGCGCGGAAGGTCCATGCGGTGCGCGGAAAGTCTCTTCGCTTCGCACACATAAAATTCCGCGCCTTCCAGCCGCTTGTCCCCAAGGAGGGCGTCCAGCCTGTCCGCCGAGACGCGCCTGAGGGCCGCGACAAGGCCCTCGCCGATGGTCTCGGCGTCTGCCCGCAGCGCGGAAAACGCGCTCTCCTCCGTCGTCGCCGCTTCGTCCGCGGTGTCGGCCGCCGTGAGGCAGCTCAGATAAGCCCCGAGGTGGGAAAGGCGCGCCCGGAAGTCCTCGAGGTCGAGCAACAAGCGGACCCATACATCCACGTCGGCGGCGGGATCGAGGGCCAGCGCTTCGACACGCGGACGCAATGCACCCGCCTGCCGCTCCAGCGCTTCGCGGAAATCACGGAACTCCGCGCTCACAACAGCGGGGAAAAAGGAAGTGAGGTCCCAATCCATCCGGGAAGCGAAACCACGCACGGCACGTTTGTCCAGAACCATGGAGGGGCCGGTACTTGCACACAGGCGTTTTCCCCGTTCCACTGAAGGGCAATGAAGAACGACGACGGCGAACGGCACTTCCGCACAGCGCTAAGCGTTGTTCCGGGCAACGCGGAAACGCGGGCCGGGCCGCCGCCACCGCCGAAGCGGCGCGCCGAGCTGCATGCCGCTGACTACATTGCCGGGATCCGCGCGGGCGACCGCGCTGTCCTTGCCCGCGCCATCACGCTCGTCGAGTCCAACTCGCCCCGGCACCAGTCGCTTGCGCAGGCGATCCTCGCGGAGCTGATGCCGGAAACGGGTAAATCCGTGCGCATCGGAGTCACCGGCGTGCCCGGAGCGGGCAAGAGCAGTCTCATCGAATCGCTCGGCTCGTGGCTGTGCGGGCAAGGCCGCAAAATCGCCGTCCTCGCCGTCGATCCCTCCAGCACGCTCTCGCGCGGCAGCATCCTCGGCGACAAGACCCGCATGGAGACACTCGCGCGCCACCCCAACGCCTTTATCCGTCCGTCGCCCAGCGGCGGCACCCTCGGCGGCGTCGCGCGGAAGACGAGGGAGACCGTTCTGCTCTGCGAAGCCTTCGGGTTCGACACGCTCATTCTCGAGACTGTGGGCGTGGGCCAGAGCGAGGGACTCGTGCGCTCGATGGTCGATTTTTTCCTGCTCGTCCTCATCGCCGGTGCCGGCGACGAGCTACAAGGCATAAAGAAGGGTGTTATGGAACTGGCCGACACCATCGCCGTAAACAAAGCCGACGGTGACAACGAGCGCCGTGCCCTCCTTGCCAAAGCGGAACTGAACCGTGTCCTCTCCTTCCTCCAACCCGCCACGGAGGGCTGGGAAACAAAGGCGGTCACCCTATCCGCCCGTACTGGCGCCGGGCTGCCGGACCTGTGGGAACGCATCGAGCGGTTTGTCTCGAAAACGCGCCGCAGCGGTGTCTTTGCCCGGCGGCGGCAGCGGCAGGAAGTCGAATGGCTGCACGCCCTCATCGACGAGGGCCTGCGCAGCCGCTTCTACAACGATCCAGCCATCGCTTCGAAGCTCTCCGAACTGGAGGACGCCGTGCGGGCGGGACGCGTCACCGCCGCCAGCGCCGCCGGAGAGCTACTCGAGGCCACCTCCCGTTGAGGCTTCGCGCGCCTTTCTTTCCGCCAATGAACAACGATAAATCATTCGTAGAACGATCCGAACAACTCCTGCGGACCTACGCGCGCCACGCCTGGCATCCGCTGGAAACAATCTGGGGGCGCTACCGCTGCTTTGACGGATTGTTCCTCGCCCTCTTCGCGGCGGGGGACGTCGAGGGAGGCCGCAGGCTCCTCGCCGAGACCCTCGATATGGTCGACAAAAACATTGGGGACGAACTCAGCGGGCGCGGCGACAAATGGCACCTCGGCGATTTCGCTCTGCACGCTGTGTGGCGGGGATTCCGGACGTATCCCGCCGAGACCGGGGACGACCTTGCCGCGCGCATCCGCGAACGACTTCTCACCTACCCCTACCACCCCGGCGGCATGAGCGAAAACCACAATCTGCTCCAGCACGCCCTGCGCTGCCTCGCCGGACACGCCTTCCCCGGGGACCGTTTCCGCGACGGAAGAAACGGGGCCGGGCACCACGCTGAATCCACCGACCTGATACAGAGCTGGTGCAAGGAATGGCTCGATTCGGGCAGCAGCGAATGGGGGGCGGACATTTACGACAACGTCAATCTCCTCTCCCTCTGCAATCTCTTCGACTACGCTCCCTCCGGCGACCTTCGCGCGGTCGTACGCTCCGTGCTCGACGCACTCGCGACGGAGTCAGCCCTCAATGCGTTCGACGGGGCCACGGCGGGTGCGGCACGGCGCGGATACGCGTGTTACCGGATGTCCACACGCAACAGCCCGAGCCGTCCGCTCCATTACCTGTGGTTCGGCAGTGGACGCGTCGACTTCGATGTGCCGTGGTTTGTCGGCGGCGTTCTTGTCGCCGCGCACAGCGGATACCGCCCGCCTGCGGAGACGCTCGCCCTCGCCCGCCACCCCGGCCCGCTTCGCAGCGCCGACTGGAACCGGCGGCCCTTCTATCAACCGGGTGTCGACATCGCCGAGACCTTCCGCGTCACCACCCGTCTGCCCGGCGCGCAACTCTCCGGCACCGTCATTCCCGCGAGCCCGTCGCGCTACACCGATTTCACATGGGTGGCGTGCCTCGGCGAAGATGCGGTGGTCTTTGCCAACCATCCCCGGCCGACGCACCCGGGGCACAAATCGGACGCCAGCGGGGAGGCTCGCGCACTGCTCGAGGGCTACCGCCGCGGGACATTTCCGGCGCGGGAACGCCCGCACTGGGTCCCCGGCAACTACCCGCCCGGATGGGACGGCGAACGACGGCCCGGATACTGGCAGGGACACGGCTGTGCTCCCGCCTGCTGGATGCAGGGCTCCATCGCGCTCAATCTCTTCCATATCGACCCCGCCGAGACGTGTCCGTGGTTTCATGTATTCCTGCCCTCTGCCGCCTTTGACGAAGTCGTCCGGCGCGGACCGTGGCTCTTCGCACGGCGGGGCAAGGGCCTGCTGCGCCTCTGGGCGTCCACACCGCTCGAAGCGGTCGGGGAAGGCACATGGGCCGGAGTGGAATGGCGCAGCGAGACAACCTCCGGCGCTCTCTTCGTCGAAATCGGCAGCCTCGGCGACAGCCCGGCGGAATGGAACACGTGGGTGGACGACGCCGACAGCCGTGCCCCCCGCTTCGATCCGGCCACCCCCGCCGTCTCTGTGGTCGACGACTGCGAACGAGTGCGCCTCGACCGCTCCGCCGCCTTCGCCGACTCCAGGCTCCCGCCGCGCCGACGCCGGTGGATTCACGGCGGCGACGCAAAAGCCCCGCCCGGCGGTCCATCCCATTCCCTCGAAAACTCCGGTCCGTCACCACGTGCCGGGGAAATCCGCAACCCGGGCCCACCCCCCCGTAAATCATGAACTCAACCCACGACAAAACCGGCTTTACCGGTACCGGTGAAATGGGCGCGCCGATGTGCGCCAACCTTCTTGCGGCAGGATATACCCTGACCGTTTACGACCACGACCCGTCGCGCGTCCGTCCCCTCGTCGAAGCCGGAGCCGCTCAGCTCATCTGGTAATTCGTGAGCAGGCGCATGATGCCCGGGCTGTAATATTTGCGCCCCAGCATGACGTATTCGATCCCGCGCTTCAACTCATCGAGTCCATAGGCCTTTTCGATGTAGGCGTCCGTCTCGTGCTCCATCGCAAGGCGCAGGCAGTCGTCGTCGACTGTCCCGGAGAAAATAATGATCTTCGTCTCCGGCAGGTGCTCGTGCAACCGGCGCAGGATTTCAAGGCCGTTCATCTCCGGCATCCGTATGTCCACAATGACAATGTCGGGATGCAACTCGAAGCACTTTTTCACCGCTGTCGCCCCGTCGCGCGCGTCACCAAGATAGACTAGGTTCGGAATGATCTGCACATACTCGGCGAACAACTCACAGAGCAGATCCTCATCCTCGATCAAAAAAAGTGTCTTCTTCATAGAAATACCTCACTTGAGCTAGAACCATACCCCGGCGGCCAATCCGCTATTAGGGTTAATTCTTTATTTGTTGCTACCAAGGCACCCATGATTCTGTAAATTGGAAAAGCGGAGAGGCTCATGATTTCTCAAATTTTTCGCAGCCACGCAGCCTAAAGGCATCATGCGGCACGAGCCCTGAACATTTCCTTTACCAAAACAAAGAATCCGGCGCGGGCTGCGGATTCTCTGTTCGCACGTCGTTGTGTCATTCCGTTAAGCACTGTATCGAGGAGGGACAATGTGAACAAACTGCTTTGATTCAAGGAAAATTCTTGGTGTTCTATCGATGGTTGTAAAGAAAATATACAACAAACGCTAAAACAGGGTTTTCTGCTTATATAAACCTGTAAACTATGTTTATTGTGCGGAGGTAAACAAGTAGGGCTAATACTCCAAGCGACGTTCAACAAGCCCCGCGCACAGGGTCTTTCTCCCGGGTCCGCCGACTGCCCGGTTGAGGCGCCCGTTTTCAAACGGCCGGAAGAGACGCGGAAACGGGTGTCGAACCGGGGCTTGCCAGCGGGAGGTACGACGGCATTGACTGGTCTATAAATGGAAGTCCCGTCACCCTGTGTTCCCGGCCCGGCGGTTCTCTGCCCATGAGCCGCATCCTAGGTATCTCCGCCTACTACCACGACAGCGCGGCGGCGCTGGTCGCCGACGGTGCCGTCGTCGCGGCAGCGCAGGAAGAGCGTTTTACGCGGCGGAAGCATGACCATGCCTTTCCGTCCCGGGCCATCGATTACTGTCTCGCGGAAGGCGGTCTGCGGGTGGAAGACCTTGATTACGTAGTCTTTTACGACAAGCCTTACCTGAAATTCGACCGCCTGCTGGAAACCTACCTCGCCTACGCACCGGCGGGATTCCGTTCGTTTCTCATGGCCATGCCGCTGTGGCTGAAGACCAAGCTGCACCTCCCGCGCGAAATCAACCGCGCCCTCGGCGGCAAGGCGCGCGGAAAGATTCTCTTCACCCGCCACCATGAGTCGCACGCGGCGAGCGCCTTTTTTCCAAGCCCCTTCGAGGAGGCGGCCATCCTCACGGTGGACGGCGTGGGGGAGTGGGAGACGGCGACCCTCGGGACGGGCCGCGGCAACCGCATTGAACTGATGTCGGGGATGCAGTTCCCCCACTCACTCGGACTGCTCTACAGCGCTTTCACCTACTTCACCGGCTTCCGCGTGAACTCGGGCGAGTACAAGCTGATGGGGCTCGCCCCCTATGGAGAGCCGCGCTATGCGGAGACCATCCGTAAGGAGTTGCTGGATATACGCGAGGATGGTTCGTTCACCATGGACATGCGGTTTTTCCGCTACTGCGAGGGGCTGACGATGACAAACCGGCGTTTCGCCAAACTCTTCGGCGGCCCGCCCCGCCGCCCCGAAAGCCCGCTCACGCAGCGGGAGATGGACTTGGCGGCATCGGTGCAGGTAGTGACGGAAGACATCCTCCTGCGCATGGCGCGGCACGCGCGGGAAACCACGGGGATGCGCTATCTGTGCCTCGCCGGCGGGGTGGCGCTCAATTGCGTGGCGAACGGAAAGATCCGGCGCAGCGGAAACTTTGACGAAATCTGGATCCAGCCGGCGGCGGGCGACGCGGGCGGCGCGCTCGGGGCGGCACTGTTTGTCCACCACCAACTCCTGGAGGGGAAACGGACGCCGGACGGGCGCGGTGACTCCATGCACGGCGCCTACCTCGGCCCGGCTTACGGCGACGACGATGTCCATGCCTTTCTCCGCTCTGAGGATATCCCGCACCGGCGCATTGACGACGAAACCGAACTCCTCGACCATGTAGCCGCCGAAATCGAGGCCGGCAAGGTTGTGGGTTGGTTCCATGGGCGCATGGAATTCGGTCCGCGCGCGCTCGGGGCGCGTAGCATCCTCGGCGATCCGCGCAACCCGAGCATGCAGTCGACGATGAATCTGCGCATCAAGTTCCGCGAATCCTTCCGCCCGTTCGCACCCTGCGTCCTGCGCGAACGCGCGGCGGAAATCTTCGGCATGGACAACGACTCGCCGTATATGCTGGAAGTGGCGGACGTCCTGCCCGAACACCGCACGCCGCTTTCGGATCCGGAGAAGGCGACGATGCAATCACCCGACCTGCGTGAGCGGGTGAATGTCGTGCGCTCGGCCTTTCCGGCCATCACCCATGTCGATTACTCCGCACGGGTGCAGACCGTCGACGCGGAGCGCCACGGACGGTTTTACCGCCTCCTCAAGGTATTCGAGCAGCGCACAGGATGCCCCGTCCTCATCAACACGAGCTTCAACGTCCGCGGCGAGCCCATCGTCCGCACGCCGCAGGACGCCTACCGCTGCTTCATGTTGACGGACATGGATGTGCTTGTCCTCGGCACGCACATCCTACACAAATCCGACCAACCCGGAACCTCAAACAAAGAGCGCGAAGCCTACCGCGCCGGATTCGAACTGGACTGACACCCCGCCCCATGCGTTCACGGATGAAAGAAGTCAACTGGAACCCCGGCACGCGCGAGCGCCGGGCTTTCGCCCGCATGCTCGCCCTCGGAGTCCCGGTAATCGCTCTTGTCTGGTTCCTGCTCGTCTTCCTTTTCACGGGACGCTGGGTACCCGCCGTGCCACTGTGGATCCTCGTCATCGGTGAATCGCTGGCGCTGGTCACGTGGAGCAGTGCGCCTCTCGGCAAAGCGGTTCACGGCGTGTGGTTCTTTCTGGTTTGCTTGATTGAAACCGTCCTGACAACCGTCCTGCTGGGTATCGTCTTTTACGGGGTGATCACTCCCGTGGGCTTGATCCAAAGGGCGTTCGGGCGGAGATTCCTCCGCAAGCGCGGCGATCCCGCCGCGCTCACCTACTGGCGACCCGTCGAAGAGGTCGACGATCCCCGCCGATACTACCGTCAATTCTGACCGCCATGGGCAAAGCAAAGAAATTCACCGAGATTGAGGATGCACCGGAGGCCGGACTTGTGCGAGAGTTCTGGTTTTTCCTGAAGCACAACAAAAAATTCTGGATGGCTCCGATCATCGTGCTGCTGCTGCTCTTCGGCGCCCTGATCATCCTCGGCGGAAGCTCCGCCGCGCCATTTATCTACACCCTCTTTTGAAGGCCGGTCTTCGCGCGCAAGGGCACCGCCGCCCTACCGGTGTGCAGCGGCGGCTGCAGGCACTTCGCCTGTCCGCCGCCAAGTTGAGAAAAAAGGACGGAAAAACTTGCGGCTGGGTTCAAGAGAGTGTTTCGTTTTATTCAAATGAAGCGGAAACGAAAAGAAACCCGCGACGGGATACGGGTCGAAGAACCGGCAGTCGTCTACGGATTCACCGAGCCCGCGCCGCCCGCACACGGCGATCTGGAGACCGGCGAAGTCCTTGCACGCATCCGGCGGGGGCTGCCCATGGCCGAGTTCGAGACCTTGCGCGAGATGCTCGGGATCAGCGCAGAGCAACTCGCCGCGCATCTCACGATGTCGCGCAGCACTTTGGCACGCCGACGCAAGGTCGGTCGCCTCGATCCGCTTGAATCGGACCGGCTGGTGCGGTTCGCGCGCCTCTTCGCACGTGCCCACGAGGTGTTCAAAGACCCAACAGCCGCCCGCAACTGGCTGCGAATGCCCGCGCGTGCCCTCGCCTTTACCACCCCCATGGAGTTCGCCGAAACGGAGACGGGCGGGCGCGAGGTCGAGGAACTCCTCGGTCGTATCGAGCACGGTGTTTTCACTTGATGCCAACGGCGTGGCGGATTGTAAGCGAGGTGCGCGCGGCGACACCGTTTGACGGCGCGGGTGCCCGCAGACACGGCGGTCGGTGGAACAGCCCCGGTTTGCCCGTGGTCTACACCGCGGGAAGCCGCGCGCTCGCCGCTCTTGAGGTGCTTGTTCACTTGCCCCGGCCGGTTCCGCCGATGCGCTTCCGGCTTTTTCCTGTGGAGATCCCCGACGCCCTTATCGAGGCGGTGAGCGATCCCGCGGTGCTGCGGGCAGCCGTCCTGCCGTCCGTCCAAAAGCCGACACAGCGTTTCGGCGACGATTGGCTGACGAGCGCCCGTTCGGTGGCGCTCCGTGTTCCAAGCGCAGTCATCCCCGAGGAGCCGAATTACCTGCTCAATCCCGCGCACCCGGCTTTTGCCCGGCTGAAACCGGGCGCGGGCTCACCTTTCGCCTTCGATCCCCGGCTCCTAGCCTGAACCCGCGTCCGAGGCGCAGGCTTGAGCAACTCCGCCGCCCACCCTTCCTTTCAACCGTTCGGCACGTGCTTTCCGCGCTTCGCCGACCGCCGGTTCGTGTTCCGGGGGTAACCGTGGTCTCTTCTGCACCGGTCTCGCCTCTCGTGGATCAACAACCACCAACAAAGGAAGAAAGTATGAAGAACATCCTCTGCCTATCCGCCATCTCCGTCTTCGGGCTAACTGCCACCGTGACGGCACAAACCAACATCGTCGTCGGCGGCGGCACCTCGGTGTCGCTAAACACCGATCTCCTCGAAAGCGCGGCGAACCTGCGCCTGTCCGGCGCCACCCCCACGGCGACACCTGCCGCCGACTTCGGCGGGGGCGACGGTTTCGCCACCGTGGCTTACAACATCGAGCCGACGACCACCTTCTCCTACACGGACGGTCTCGCCTCGTTTTCCGGTGCCATCACCCATTCCGGTACGGTGTCTTTCGAACTCGGCCCCGACTTCACTTCGGAGGTTACTTTCGGTGACTTCACGATCGGCTTCGACGGTGCCCGTGCCGTCGGCGACGCCAGCGGGTTCTTTGTGCAGAACACACTCTCCGGCGACTTCGACGGCCTCATTCTCTTCGATGTCAGCACCCCCGGATCGGTGATCGCGGACTCCACACAGCTCCAGATTGCAGGCAGCGACCTCCTCGTCTCACCGGAACTCGGCGGATTTCTTTTCGATAACGATTTCTCTTCGTCGAACCTGACAGGTGCGGCCGTCGGGCTAGCCCAAGTCGATGCCACGGCGATTCCCGAGCCTTCGACCTACGCACTGATAATCGCGGTTGGTGCTCTGGCCATCGCCATTGTCCGTCGACGCCGCGCGGTATAGCAACCGCGGCTCACGCCTGCTTTCGCACCCTGCCCTCCTCCGGGGGCAGGTTTTTTTATGCCCGCACGGCTTCCGACCACGGTCCCGGCTTGTTCCGGTAGTCAACCGCGCGGACACGGTATTCCGCACCGCCGGGCACAGACGCCCGTGCGTGAAGGAAGGAACCGTCGAGCAACGGAGGATGGGAAAGCGCCTCCCACATGCCGCCGTCCCGTCGCCATTCCACGTCGTGGTCCCCCACCTTGCGGCTTGCGGGCGGTTTCCATGTGAGCAGGATCTCCTCGCCGTCGTGCAATCCGTGGTAATTGCCGGCGTGCAATCCTCCGACCGCTTCCGGAGGGGCGGCAAAGACCTCCTTGCGGAGCAGGAGAACGAAATGAACCGACGGCAAAGGGAAATCCATGGCCAACGTGAAGGCACCGTCCAGACCCACCGTCACCTCTGTCGGCTCCGCCCATCGTGTCAGTTCCTGTTCGGACCGCATGGCGGCGAGAAGCGCAGGATCGGGCCTGTGTTTTCCGACGCTGTCATTCGGCAGCCCGTCTTCCCACGTCCGGTAGGGGTTTCCGTGAGACTCGTCGATGCGGTAGTGCACAACGGTGTATTCACCCGGTGCCAGACCTTCAATGGCCGTGGACAGATCGGAAAGGTCTCCGATCCGCGAACGGTTGTCGGCCCGGCAGAGAAAGGCCGCGTACCCCTCCGCGGCCTCAAGACACGTGGCAAGGGCGAATGTGGACTCACGGTTGCCCTCCACAGTAACGGGAAACCGCTCCGTGCCCAAAAGGCTCAGACCAGTCATGAGATTGAGGGCCGGCTTCTTAACCAGAGCGAAATGTTCTGTCTCAAAGCCGCCCTTGCGCGTGAAGCGTGCGAGTTGCGTGCGCTGTCCCCATCCGCCGATGAATCCGTTGTCGTTCCCGAGAAAAGTGAAGTCGACGCCGTCCTCATCCACCAGTGTGTCAAAATGAAGCGCGATGCATTTCGACATGATCGCCGCGTAGAATGGCCACGCCCGCCACGAGTGCGTCTGCGCCCACCCCACCTGCGGATCGCACTCGTTGTTCATGAACGGAAGGTCGAGTAAGCGCGGGTGGTGCTCACGCATGTAGTCGCGCAACCGCCGCGCCCTTGTCACCATCTTTTCCGGCGAAACAGGAATGTCTTCGTCGGCATCCCACGCGCCCTTCTCGTGAACAGAGAGAAAGTCGATGCGCGGCGGTTCACCCGTAAAATAGTTGCGCCCGGTGTCGATGTGTTTGAGGAAGTCGAGGAGCCGCGGGCTCAGCGTCCAGGCAGTCCCCGGCCCACCGAAGCGCAGCTTTGGATTCGCCTCGCGCAGGCCCTCGGAGCAGGCGTCGTAGTAGATCATGAACGCCTCAGAGTCCTGCTTCCACCAGCCCACGTCCGGCTCGTTCCAAGTCTCAAAGTACCACGACTCCACTTCCTCGCGCCCGTAGCGTTCCATGTAGCGCAGGGCGAGGTCGCGCACGAGCCGCCTCCACGCATGCGCCTGCACCGGTTCCTTGTAGTCGCTGAAATAGCCCGACGGATCGCCCATCAACTCGAAAAAGGGAGCCAGCCCGCACCCGACCATGGCGTCCAGTCCCTCGTCAAGTTTCGACCAGTCGTAGAGCGGTTCGTCCGTGCCGAGATTTTTCGCCGAAACCAACTCCAGAAGATAGTGAATCCGCACATACTTAACACCCCCGCGCGGCACCGCGCCAAGGTAGCGGAGGGTCTGCTTCATATCTTCACAAAGAAGAAGCTTGGCGGGGGTGAATCCCGTCCAGCGCCAGTCAATGGAGACCGGCTTCGCAGGCTTGTTGTAATGGAGTGTGATTTTCATAGTTTTTCGTAGTCGATGAGGACGAGCCCGCTGAGACCCTGGCCGGTAATGAGAACGTTCTTCGTCTGGTCGATCACGCCCGCGACCTCATGGCCGAGCCGGGTGGGCATCGACATAAACTCCGGCTTGCGCGTTCCCCGGAACGTCTCGATATCCGATCCGCAGATGCCGACCCATTTGATCTTCACGCGAATCTCATCGTCTCCCGCCTGAGGTATGCGCGCGTGCTCCAGTTCCAGCTTCCCGAACTCCCGCATCACGGCGATCCGCTGCGCCTCCGGACGTCCGGGCTCGACCCGTTCGAGGTCCGTCATCATTATTTTTGCGGGCATGCCCCAACCTCCAAACACGGCTGAAAAAAAACAAACAAAATTTTCGACTGGCCCGAACTTTCTCCGAAATGCCGAATCTTGGCCGCAGATAAAGTGCCTAACGTCGATACATTCGGTGACCTTTCACAAGCCTGACTCACAGTCCGAATCAACGTATTTGCAGTCCGGCTACGCCGAATCCTCTCCACATCTTCCGTTTCGCGTCGAATCCAAGGCATATAGTCGATAAGATAAAATTAAAATTAGATGTACTCAAGGTCTGCCGAGATTACGTGTCTCCCCTCCGCCGCGCTTCCGGCAGAGCGCCGAGGGCCATGATGCCGAGCTGGGATACCATGAAAAGGCCGAGCCAGAAGGGCGCGCCTTCCATGAAACCGTAGGAGTGGAGGCCCACGCCGAGCATGTTCACGCCGAACCATGAAAAGGCGACGATGATGTTGCCGAAAACCGCGCACACCATGAGCAGGCGTTCGTCGCCGATGCCTCCGATGCGCAGGTGCAGAATGACCGCCATCCAGAGGACGATGAGGAGCGCGCCGTTTTCTTTAGGATCCCAGCCCCAGAAACGTCCCCATGACTGGTCCGCCCAGATGCCGCCGAGGACCGTCCCGGCAAAGCTGAAGAGGAGTGCGAAGCCGACCACGCCGAGCACGGTCGTATAGAGTTTATTCCGCAGGTCGGGTGTCCATGCGGAGGGGATGAGGCGGGCGATGAGATAAGCGATTCCGAGCGCGCCCGCGATGAAGACCGCCGAGTACCCAATCGTAATGACAACGACGTGTGTCGCGAGCCAGAAATTTGAATTGAGCACGGCCCGCATGACCTCGATGGTGTCGCCGTCGCCGCCGAGGTTGTGGGCCACAACAAGGGTGAGGAAGCCGAGGGCCGCGCCGCCCGCGATGCCGAGGCCGTTGCGCAGGCGGCGCTCCACGAGCAGTCCGATCAGGACCGCCGCCCAGCCGACAAACAAGGCGGAGGCGTGCAGACTTGTGACCGGAGGGCGCTCCTGGATATACATCCGCATAAGCAGCCCGATGGTGTGCACCGCCCATGTGAACCAGCACAGGCCGTTGGCCGCCGCCAGCCAGCGCGGGCCGGCTACCCATGATACGGCTGTGACAAGGAAAACCACGACATACAGCGCGGCACCCTTCCAGAACAGCGCAAGGCGGTTGAACTTCGCCTCGAAGTCAGCGCGGTGCGCCGCCGCCGGGAAGTTGGCGCTCATCCATGAAGACAGGCCTGCGGTAGCGCTGTTGAACGCCAACACATCGCTGTCGCGCCACGCTCGGAGGATTTCGTAGTAGGCGGGAACAGCGGGATGCAGGGCCTCCGCCTGCAAGCTGCGCTGAAAGCCCATTCCGACGGTCACCCAGTCGCCGCGCGGCCGGTCGTCGCCGCCGCTGTAGGGTATCGGAGCGAACTGCGCGAAATCCTCCATGATGCCGTAGCGCACAACGGTTTCGTGCAGGCGTCCGAGAATATCGTCCGGCACGCCCGACTCGCCCATCCCGCGCATCCGCGCAAAGACAGGACGGACCTCGTCTTCGTGCTCCGCGATCATGGACCCGAGGTCAGCCACGCTCTCCAGGTGATAGCTGTGGCGCAGCCGCCAGTAGAGGGTAAGCAGGTAATCGAGCTGGAGAACAGCCTCCTCGAAGGTGCTTCGATCCGAGCGGTCCCGCTCGCGCGCATGATCGGCCTGGTGCTGGATGGTTCCCCCGTAGGGCCGGATGTCGTCAAAGGAGAGCGTGAGCCGACTCGCTTCGTCGTGTCCGAGGAGCGTCATGACCTCGGGTTGGAAGATCGTGAAAACCGGCAGCCGGTCCGCCTCGTCGGGACGGGCCGCGACGGTCAGCAGCCATTCCCGCGCGTCCATGCGCCCGCCCTCCGGCAGCCGCACCGCGGTTTTCCCGCTCAAGGCGCGCAGGTAGCCCGCCGCCATCGTATCGAGTGCCTTTAATCTCCCGTCGGCAAAAACCGGCAACGCGCCGAAGGCGTCGAGGTCCGGCCTGGTCTCCGACGGACGCGCGCTGAACAAACCGGCGCAGACCCACACAGCCGCGAGCCCCACGGCCGCCCGGCCCGGCCACCCCATCGCCGGGGCCCGCGCGCGTTCGCCGGCGTCGGCCTCCGCCTGCGTCCGGCGCCGTCCGCCCACCCTTGCCGCGAGTTGCCAGACAAGACCCGCCGTCACAATGAGGCAGGCGATGTAGGGCAGCGTCCATCCGGGGTTGCGCACGACCTGCAGGATCGAGGTCTGGTCGTTGTTAGCGTAACTCGCTTGGTAGAAGGTCTTCCCCCGGTAGCGCAGGGGCTGGTTCATGGAAATACGGATCTCGCGGTCCTCGCCCGTCTCCGGATTGCGCAGGCGCACGTCGCTGGCGAACCGTTTGGGGATTTCCGTGCCGGGATAACGGAGGTGCGTGAAATGCAGGAGTTCCAATGAGTAGCCGAGGTACCGCCGCTCGGGACGGATCGCGACGGCGTACTCGCGGCCGCCGTGGGTGAAAGTCTGCGGCTCGGTCAAGACGCTCGACACCGCCCAAATGCCGAGCGAATCGCCGCTGCCGTTGTCCATGACCTCCACGACGGCGCTGACAACGTTGCGACCGTCCGTCGACACCACGCGCGGCTCCTCCGTGAAGCGCAACCGCGGTCCGAGCCCCCGCTCCGCCATGCCCTCTTCCGGGTGCGCCGCCGCCGTCTCGGAGGGCAGCAGAAAGACCCGCGAATTTTGGAGAAAGCGCCGCGTCTCCACCGTGAACGGCAGCTCCCTGTTCGCGAAAGGCTTGCCCCGCGCAAGGTGCGATTCATGCACGGCATAGACGCGGTCGGTCTCCGCGTCGGTGATGTCAATGACGACAAACTCCGCCTCGCGCGGATGCTCCGTGTAGGCTTTAGTCTGCCCCACGTCGAACATCAGATTCATCTCGCGTGCGAAAACGCCCGTCACCCACTCGCCGATCAGCAGCAGGGCGATCCCTGCGTGGATGAGGACCAGCGGCACATACCGCCACTCCAGCCGGAAACGCGTGAGGTGTGCCGCGAGCAGGTTGAAAAAGAGCAGACCGCCGATGGTCCAGCCGCCGGGAAAGACCGGGGCCGTCCCGATGCCCGGCACCTCATGCCAGACCAGAAACGTCCGGATATACCGGCTCATCACTTCCCAGATGCCCAACTGCGTCTGTGCCATCGTGGCGAGAAAGGTCAGCATCATACCGAAGACCAGCAGCACAATCGTCACGCGAAGTGATCCCGCCGCCCGCAACATCCTTTGCATCCCCGAGCGTCTCATGGCCCGAAGGACAAACGGCTTTTCGCAAGGGATCAACGAAAAGCCGACCCGAGGTGAGTTCATCCCGTCCGCACGAAAAGGAGTCCGGCTGTGCCGCCGAGGGCGAGGAGACAGCCGAGGTAGTACGTCCATCCAGGACGCGCCTTCTCCAAGGCGAAGGCAAAGGGAACGGTGAGCAGGGTTGCCGTGGCGGCGACGGACTGCACGAGCCCGGGATTCTCTACGAGGCTTATGGCCCAGAGCATACACGTGACGCCGAGCACGGGTCCGAAGAGCGCGTTCATTGCCACCCACGCCGACGCGGGCAGGGGCGAGACGTGGGCCTCGACGGGCGCGGGCGGACTCTTCCGGCGCCCGGCGATGAAGACGGTCGCGCCGTAGAGCAGCACCGCCACGCACAGCCCGCCCGCGAGGCGCTGGTAGGCGGCGCTGGAAAACGCGATGCTTTCCTCCGCTTCCCCCAGAAGATTGAAGGCATGGCGCGAGATATTGAAGCTGATGGCTTGAAAGAGGGACGCGGCGAGGGCGAGGGAACATCCCGCGAGCACCCGCGAGCGCGTGAGATTCGGGATCGGACCGGGCGTCATGCCGACAATCACCCCGCTCAGAATCAGCCCAGCGAACAGCATCTGTTCCCAGCGCAGCGCGGCCCCGAGAACGACCCACCCGATGGCGGCGGCGAAGACGGCCGCACCGCATTCGACCATAAGCAGCGCGAGGGTGGAACCGATCCGCCGAAGGGCTTGGAACATGCACCATCCGCCTAGGCCGAAGCCGATCCCGCCGGCGAGGAGGAACCACCGCGTCACACCGCCGCCAAAACCGCTGCCGAAGAGGTGCGCCCATGCGCCGAGGATGACGAGCGCGACGACGAGCCGCCATGCGTTGGCGCGGCCCGCGCCGAGCAGACGCGAGGACTGGTTGGCGCAGACACCCGTGAGGGCGAAGAGAAAGGCAGTGATGACGGCAGCATGCATCGGGAACAAATGCCTACCATGAATACGCGAGGCGAGCCTCTACGCGGCGCCCGTTGTCGGGCAGAAAGATCGGCTGGGCCGGGCCCGCCGCCTCGTCGAGCACCCCCGCCGTGCCCGCTATGTAGCGGCGGTCGAAAAGGTTGGTCACCCGGACGGCGGCTTCCCAGCCCGACGGGTGTTTTCGGCCCGCCTCCAGCGACCCGACGGCGAAACCGCCCGCCGAAAGCGTGTTGGCGTGGTCCGCGAAGTTCTTGCCCGCCTGCCAGAACAGCCCGGGCGCCACAAACCACCCGCCGCTGCTTTCGCCCCGCAGGCCCGCCGCCCCCGCATGGCGCGGCACCCCGCCGAGACGGTTGCGCCCGTAGACGGGATCATCGTCAAACCGCACTTCGTTGAACTGCCATGTCGCCCAGCCGTACCAGGAAATCCCCGCTGCCTCGTTGATCAGGCGGTTGGCCGACGCCTCCCAGCCCGCGTGAACGGTGCGGTCGGCGTTCACTGTCCCCCGCGCCGCGCCGAACTCGTCGCGCAGCCGAAGAAACTCGCGCCGCCAAGAGGCGAAGTGCACAGCGGCGGTCCAGACGAATTCACCGTGTGTGCCGCGCGCGGTCAGCTCCAGCGAATCCGCGCGCTGCCACCGCAGTGCCGTGCTGCGCAGCTCCGGTACCGGCGGCGGCGGGTCAAACACCGTAAAGAGAAGATCATCGAAGGTCGGCGGTTCATATCCACATGACCACGACAATCCGAATGTCAAATCGTCCTGAGGCGAATACACCCACGCAACGCGCGGTGCCGCTTTTGTGCCGGACAGGTTTTGCGCGGTGGATTCCGCGCGGTCAAACCGCTCCCCAATGCGGCGGCGCGCCGCGAGAAGCGAGACCCCCGCCTCCACCGAGTGGTAGTCCGCGACAAAGACGCGGTGGTCCATCGTCGCCGTGGCCGTCGTCGGCCGCAACCGGTTCGCACCGATGAGCACACCGCGTCGCCCCCCGTCCGTCGCGTAGCGGTCGGCGTCGGTGCTCCCCGTCCGCGCCCGCAGGCTCACGTCCGTCTCCTGCCGCGGCGAGCCCGCCCACTCATGCCGCGCGTCCGCGAAGACCGCCGCCTCCCGGCCCCGGGTATCCGTGATTCCGTTGGGTAGAAGCTGGAAAAACGAGTCCTCGTGGTAGGACGCGCTCACACCCGCGGAAAGATATCCCGACGGCAGGTCCGTCGTGACGCGCGCGGCGAGTTGGGCGTAGTCCGTCTCGCGCCGCGGCTTGTCCTGGACCACGCGCGCAAAATTGGCACGCGGGTCTTCCAGGGCGGCGCTTTTCGGGAGCGGCCCGGGAACATCAAACCGGGGACGGCTCACAAACAACTGCACCGTTGCCTCCGATCCTTCCCCCAGTCCTTTGCGGGCCACCGCGAGCGCTGTTTCCCGGCGCTGCGCGGACCGCTCCCGCCAGCCGTCGGTATGCGTCCACGATGCCTCCGCCCCCAAGGATTCCGACTCCCCCTGCGCGGCCTGCCGCACCAAGAGCGCCACCGTGCGGTTGCTCCCGTATACAATGCGCGCCGAACCGCCTTCCGTGCCGAGCCCCGCCGCCGTCCACAGGGAGAGCGAGCCGCCCAGCGCGGGCACGCCCCCCGCCGGTCCGCCCGCGAGGACGGCGGAGTCCAGCCATCCCGCCTCCACAAGGGCAAGGTTGAACGAACCGTCCGCAAAACTGAGCGGAAAACCGTTGAGCGAAAGCTCGATGCCCCGGCTCACCGGCGCGCTCTGGATGCCCGAACCGCGCACGGACAGCCGCGGCGGATCGATACCGCCGAAACTCTCCTGCACAAGCAGTCCGGGTATCCGCTGCAGCGCTTCCCGCAAATGCCCGCCGCCCTCCGCTGTCGCCGGGGCTTCAAACCGCGCCACGGACAATCCCGGTCCGGACACGGTCTTTTCCAACGCCGTCACTGTGAGACCGGGCAGATCGTGTATCCGCTCTTCCGCAGTCAGCCCGGCCAAGGGAGTGCCCGCAGCCAGCGCGAAGCTCAATGTCCGCATCCATAGCATCCGTCTCTCGTCCTAAACACCCGCCCACAACATGCAAGCACCTCCCGTCTAGATCACACCGACTCCCGCCAGCCATTTCATTGTATTCGGCGGCACGCCGGAGCGCGGCAAAAAACCGCCCGCGGCGACCGTCACTCGCGCGGGTCTTCGACCTCAAGATACCTCGCGCGCGAGCGGGCCACCGCAAGATCAACATAGTCAAGGCTCTCCACCGGCCTGCTCGGCGGCGGACGCTTCATCCGCGCCAGAACACTTGCACCCCCGCCGCGTTCCAGCCAGTCGCGCGATCCGAGCGCACGCCCCTCCGTGAAATAACGCACGCGCAACCGCAGCAACTCGTGCGGCTGCAATTCCCCGCCGTTTTTCACCGCCGCCAGGAGCGTTTCGAGGTCGATGCGCGCTCCCGTGCCGTCCCCCTTCGCGCCAGCACCCTTGCCCAGCATCAACAGACGGTAGCGCGCGAGCGCTTCCTTCCTGTCCTTCGCCGCCGGAAAGCAGCCGGCGAGCGCGCGGCTCAGTAATCCGTTCCCCGCGAGTGCCTCCGTGTAGCCGCACCAGCGGTAGTTTTCGGGCAGATCGGCCAGCCCCGCGCGCACCGCGTTCAAGTCGATGTAGGCCGCGATCAACCCCACAAGCCACGGCGTGTCCTGCACGAGCACGCTGCCGAAGCGCTCCGCCCACAGCGTCCCCGCTGTCTCGTGCGCGCGGTTGAACCAGCGCGTGTAGCGCTGCCGCAGCGTGCGCATGAACTCCGAGACATCACCCATGCGCCGACGAAGCCGCGCGCGCAGTGCCTCCGCTGCCTCCGGCGGTCCTCTCTCCAGCGCGTGCGCCAGTTCATCCGCGTTCAGCCCGCTCCACTGCGCCCGCGACTCGCCGTAGAGGGCGCGGTAGCGCCGCACGAGCGTGGCGTCGTCGCACAGCCGCACCGCCGGATCGATGCGCACGAGGATGTGGAAATGCGTCTCCAGCACGCAGTAAGTGATCAGTTCCACCCCGCTGAACTCCGCCGCGCGGCGCAGCGCCGCCACCCAGACCTCCCGCTGCCCCTCCGCCAGCAACCGACGCTTCTGAATCACCCGCGAAGTCACATGATACACTGCCGGACCGTCTTCTCTCTTGATGCGAATCTCACCCATAAAGCACTGAAATGGAGGATCCGAAAGCAGCACGCAAGTTTATTTTCTTCAAGAAATTAGTTCTCAGTTTTCCGCCATTGCACTGCACAATTCCGCTCACAACCCGCCCATCTTGCAGATGCGGTCGAAGTGGGCTTTCTCTACGGGTTGGATGGACAGCCGCTGCCCGCGCTTGCGCACAAGCATGCCCTCAAGAGCGTCACAGGCCTTGATGTCGGCAAGGGTCACCGCCTTCTTGAACGGGCGGTCGTAGGCCACTTCGACGCAAAACCAGCGCGGGGCATCCTTCGTCGCCTTGGGATCGTGGTAGTCCGAGGCCGGGTCAAACTGCGTGGAATCCGGCACAGCTTCCCCGGACGCCACGCGCGCGAGTCCCTGCACGCCCGGCTCGGCGCAGCTCGAGTGGTAGAACAACACGCGGTCGCCCTTGCGCATTTCATCGCGCATGAGGTTGCGCGCCTGGTAGTTGCGGACGCCGTCCCACAACGTGCTCCCCTTCGCCTTCAGGTCGGCGAAGGAAAACGTGTCGGGTTCGGATTTCATTAGCCAATAACGGGGCATGCCGGTAACGGTGGGACAATGGAGACGGAAGGCAACTCCGCACCGACCGATAAAGGATCGCTCGACGTCGTCGGCGGGGGATTCGCGGGCGTCGCCGCCGCCCTGGCGGCGCGCCCCCCCCCCCCCCGCGGGGGGGGGCCCCCCCCCCCACCCCCCCCCGCGCCGCGCGCGGGGGTGGGCCCCCCCCGGGCCCCCCCCCCCCGTTTGCGGGGGGGGGGCGGCCGCCC